>NZ_JANUEA010000005.1:0-507693 GCF_024810135.1 Pseudomonas sp. BIGb0164
GACCGGCGACTGCCCGAAACCCGTCATGACCGGGACTACCGCCCTGACCGGCGACTGCCCGAAACCCGTCATGACCGGGACTACCGCCCTGACCGTCGACTGTCCGACTCTCGTCGCGACTGGGACGTGCGCCCTAGGCTCGACACGTCTCAAACCACCCGGACCATTGAGGCAATAGATCAATTGCTCGACCGTATACCCAATCGAAAAGCAGAGATCGACCATGGCATTACGTCCGATGACATCCGGGCTGGCAAGTATGGAGCGCTCCCACCAAAGACAATGAAGGAGCTTGAAAAGCTGGACAAAGACCAAAACTACCGGCTGGTCATTCTAAGTAGCGAAAAAAATTGGGAGTCTGCCTGGATACCCACTGACGGAAACAAACCTACCTTGACCCAACCGCTGAACGACGACCCAGTTTTAACGAAAAACAACCACCACCCCATATGGGGCTTACCAGAAATAATTAAAACCCAAGCAAACTCCATCAACCTTGGCGTTACTTCAGATGACTTAAAAAAAGGCGCACACGGCGCACTTTCTCCAGAAATAAAGAAGAGCCTTGACCAGCTGCCGCACGATAAAAACTATTCACTGGTCTCACTCCCTGATTACATGGGGAATGGCATTCCCCTGCTCATATGGGAAGACAAAGACAATCGACACAACTATGTGCCTATTGGTCTTGTAGAAGACCGCCCGCACTGATACCGCCCACGCACGCTAATTTGAACACTGCGCCCCCCTGCGCAGTGTTCAGCGCGCAACCCTATGGAGCAATTACTTGGTCACATGGTGGTCCCGCAACTTGTTGGCAATCGTAGTATGCGAAACCCCTAGCCGCTTACCCAGTTGCCGACTGCTGGGGTGTTCTGCGTACAGCACTTCCAGCACCGCCTTCTCAAACCGCCCGACAATCTCTTCCAAACCACCCTCCAGGGAAAAATCGCCAAGCGGTTGACGCACGCCATAATCCGGCAGGCGAATGTGCTCAGCTTTGACCGTACCGCCGTCACACAACGACACCGCCTGGAACAGCACGTTTTCCAACTGCCGCACGTTGCCCGGCCAATGGTAGTGACTGAGACGTTCCATCGCCGCCGGGGCTAGCTTGGGCAACGGGCAGCCGATCTGGCGGCTGGCCTGATCGAGGAAGTGCTCAACCAGCGGCGCCAGGCCATCAAGGCACTCGCGCAGCGGCGGGATGTGCAACGACAGCACATTCAGGCGGTGATACAGATCCTGGCGAAACTCACCACGCGCGCATAGCTCAGACAAATCCACCTGGGTCGCACAGATCACCCGCACATCCAGGTACACCTCTTCATCACTGCCGACGCGCCTGAAGCAACCGTCCTGCAGAAAACGCAGCAACTTCACCTGCAAACGCGCGCTCATTTCCCCAACGCCATCGAGAAACAACGTACCGCCCGCCGTCAGCTCCAACAGCCCGAGCTTGCCTTCGGCCCGCGCACCTTCAAACGCACCCGGGCCGTAGCCGAACAGCTCGGTCTCGGCCATCGACTCCGGCAGGCCTGCGCAGTTGAGGGCCATCAGCGGCGACTGTCCGCGCGGGCTGGCCAGGTGGCACGCCCGCGCCAGCAGTTCCTTGCCGGTGCCCGTCTCGCCTTCTATTAATAGAGGCGCGTCCAGCGGTGCCATGCGCCGCGCTTCGCGCACCACGGCCGCCATGACCTTGGAGCTCTGGAAAATACTGTCGAAGCCGCGCAGTTCCTGCTTGCGCACATTGTAGATACGCTCCCCCACGCGGTCGGCACGGTGCAGGGTCAGCACGGCGCCCGCCATGGCTTCACTGTCATCGTGTTCGGAGGATTGCAGCGGCGCGATATCCGCCAGGAAGACGTCACCCTTGACCTTGACTCGCAGGCCATTGATGCGTGATTTGCTTGCACGTACCAACTCGGGCAGGTCGAAATCCTCGGCATAGCGCGACAATGGAATGCCCGGCACCTCATCAACCCGCACGCCGAGCAACTGTGCCGCTGCACGGTTGGCGGCGACGATGGAGCCACCCATG
The DNA here is from genome assembly GCF_024810135.1 of Pseudomonas sp. BIGb0164. Lineage (NCBI taxonomy): Bacteria > Pseudomonadati > Pseudomonadota > Gammaproteobacteria > Pseudomonadales > Pseudomonadaceae > Pseudomonas > Pseudomonas sp. BIGb0164. Next base: position 2,042 of record NZ_JANUEA010000005.1, read on the forward strand.
TCGATGGACAGCACCGGAAACTCCAGGGCACCGAGCAACGCATTGAGTTCCATGTGGCGCCGCTCGCTGGGCATCAGCCCTACCCGCTTGACGCCGAACACCCCGGCGATCGCTTCGAATTGCGGGCGCAACGCCTGGAATTGCATGTTCACCAGGTTCGGGCAGAACAGGTAGATGGCATTGCCGTGTTCGCCACCGACCTCCCCCTTGGCGACGTTGACGCCGTACTCCACCAACAGGTTGAGGATGTCCCGCAGGATGCCGATGCGGTTCTGGCAGTGCACTTTGATACGCATGAAAAGGCCCGAAAAGTGGGAAGGCGCCGCGTCTTTTTGCCGCTGGGCGCAGATAGTCGTCAAGATTATGTGACAGCTTGTGTGCTTTTCCCAGCCCAATCCAACGATGAGCGCCACAAACGTAACGAAAACTTTACGAATATCGGTAACTTTTCCTACGGATACACGCGGCAGGTAGATGGAATCTCTCCCACCAAGGGGTATCAATAGGCTCATAGCAGGACATAACAAGAACGAATGCCTAGCAGGAGAGCCGTATGAAGCAGACGCAGTACGTGGCCCGCGAGCCCGATGCGCAAGGTTTTATCCACTACCCGCCGGAAGAACATGCGGTGTGGAACACCCTGATCACTCGCCAGTTGAAAGTGATCGAGGGGCGCGCCTGCCAGGAATACCTGGACGGCATCGACAAGCTTGGCCTGCCCCTGGATCGTATCCCGCAACTGGGTGAAATCAACAAAGTGCTGGCCGAGACCACCGGTTGGCAAGTGGCCCGCGTGCCGGCACTGATCCCCTTCCAGACCTTCTTCGAATTGCTCGCCAGCAAGCAGTTTCCGGTCGCGACCTTTATTCGCACCCGCGAAGAATTGGACTACCTGCAAGAGCCGGACATTTTCCACGAGATCTTTGGTCACTGCCCGCTGCTGACCAACCCCTGGTTCGCCGAATTCACCCACACCTACGGCAAGCTCGGCCTGGCGGCCACCAAGGAGCAACGGGTGTACCTGGCGCGCCTGTACTGGATGACCATCGAGTTTGGCCTGGTGGACACACCGCAGGGCCGGCGCATCTATGGGGGCGGTATTCTGTCGTCGCCCAAGGAGACGGTGTACAGCCTGTCGTCCGAGCCCGAGCACCAAACCTTCGACCCGCTGGAAGCGATGCGCACACCGTATCGCATCGACATCCTGCAACCGCTGTACTTTGTCCTGCCTGAACTCAAGCGCCTGTTCGACGTGGCGCAGGAAGACATCATGGGCATGGTGGAGCGCGGCATGCAGCTCGGTTTGCACGCGCCAAAATTCCCACCCAAGCCCAAAGCTGCGTGAACCTTACGTTTTGAAGCCAGGTGAACCTGTTCCCTGGCCGCGCGTTGCTTTAGGGTGACGCTACTGATCTTCATACATTCGAATTCAGGACACCTACATGACCACCTTGAACCAAGCCCACTGCGAAGCCTGCCGCGCCGACGCCCCTCAAGTCAGCGATGAAGAGTTGCCGGTACTGATCAAGCAGATCCCCGACTGGAACATCGAAGTACGCGATGGCGTGATGCAGCTGGAAAAGGTTTTCCTGTTCAAGAACTTCAAGTTTGCCCTGGCCTTCACCAACGCCATGGGCGAGATCTCCGAAGCCGAAGGCCATCACCCAGGCCTGCTCACCGAATGGGGCAAAGTCACCGTGACCTGGTGGAGCCACTCCATCAAGGGCCTGCACCGCAATGACTTCATCATGGCCGCGCGCACCGACGACGTGGCCAAGGACGCCGAGGGCCGCAAGTAATGCATTTTGATGCCATTGGCCGTGTGCCCGGCGACCCGATCCTGGGTTTGATGGACCTGTATGCCCAGGACAGCAACCCGAACAAGTTCGACCTGGGCGTGGGCGTCTACAAGGACGACCAGGGCCTGACACCTATCCCCCACTCGGTGAAGCTCGCCGAGCAGCGCCTGGTGGACACGCAAACCACCAAGACCTACATCGGCGGCCACGGCAATGCCGCCTTCGGCACACTGATCAGCCAATTGGTGCTGGGCGCCGACTCGCCGCTGATTCGCGAACGCCGTGCCGGCGCCAGCCAGACCCCGGGCGGCACCGGGGCCCTGCGCCTGAGCGCCGACTTCATCGCCCAGCACCTGCCGGGCCGTGGCGTGTGGTTGAGCAACCCAACCTGGCCGATCCACGAAACCATCTTTGCCAAGGCCGGGCTCAAGGTCAGCCATTACCCCTACGTGGGCACTGACAACCGCCTGGATGTGCAGGCGATGCTGGCCACGCTGTCCAAGGTGCCAGAGGGCGATGTGGTGCTGCTGCACGCCTGCTGCCACAACCCAACCGGTTTCGACCTGTCCCAGGACGACTGGCGCCAGGTGCTGCAGATCGTGCGCGAGCGCCGGCTGCTGCCGCTGATCGACTTTGCCTACCAAGGCTTTGGCGACGGCCTGGAGCAGGATGCCTGGGCGGTGCGTCTGTTCGCGGCTGAGTTGCCAGAACTGCTGGTCACCAGTTCGTGCTCGAAGAATTTCGGGCTGTACAGCGACCGTGTCGGCGCGTTGATCGTGTGCGCGGCGGATGCCGAGAAGCTGACCGATGTGCGCAGCCAACTGGCAAACATCGCGCGCAACCTGTGGTCAACGCCGCCGGATCATGGTGCGGCCGTGGTCGCGACCATCCTCGGCGATGCCGAGCTCAAGGCGTTGTGGAGCGGTGAAGTCGAAGCCATGCGTTCGCGGATCGCGCAGTTGCGTTCCGGGCTGGTGGAGGCGCTGGCGCCACACGGGCTGGCCGAGCAGTTCGCACACATTGGCGCGCAACGCGGGATGTTTTCCTATACCGGCCTGAGCGCCGAACAGGTCAAGCAACTGCGCGAGAAGCACAGCGTGTACATGGTGAGTTCGGGCCGGGCCAACGTGGCGGGGGCTGATGCCACGCGGCTGGCGTTGCTGGCCGAGGCCATTGCTGACGTCTGCAACTGACGAAACTCAATCTAAATGTGGGAGCTGGCTTGCCTGCGATAACGGTGTCACATCCAATAGAGATGTCGACTGAAACATCGCTATCGCAGGCAAGCCAGCTCCCACATTTTTGTCCGTGTGAATCCTTCAGCCCGCCACCATCTCGGCTTTGAGCTGTGCTTCTTTCGCCTGGGCATCCGCCAACCGATACAACTCGATGCTGCCATCCCAGTGTTCGATCAACGCCGTGCACGACTCCACCCAATCCCCGCAATTGAGGTAATCCACCTCGCCCACCTTGCGAATCTCCGCATGGTGAATATGCCCGCACACCACGCCATGCAGTTCACGCTTGGTCACTTCGTGGGCGATGGCTTCTTCGAAGTCGCTGATAAAACTCACCGCCGTCTTGACCTTGTGCTTGAGGTAAGCCGACAGCGACCAGTAACCGTAGCCATAGCGTGCGCGCCAGTGATTGAGCCAGCGATTGAGCGTGAGGGTGAATTCGTAGGCCGAGTCACCGAGGAACGCGAGCCAACGGTGGTAGCGCGTGATGACATCAAACTGGTCACCGTGGATCACCAACAGATGCCGGCCATCGGCAGTCACATGCACCGCTTCGTCCACCAACTGGATATTGCCCAGGATCAGCTTGGAGTAACGGCGCAGGAATTCGTCATGGTTGCCAGTGACGTAGATCACTTCGGTACCGCGCTTGGCCATGGTCAGCAGGCGCCGGATCACGTTGGTATGGGCCTGGGGCCAATACATGCCGCCGCGCATTTTCCAGCCGTCGATGATGTCGCCCACCAGGTAGACCTTATCGGCGTGGTAGCCCTTGAGGAAATGCGACAGATGTTCGGCCTGGCAATCCCGGGTGCCCAGGTGCACATCGGAAATCCACAGGGTACGAACCCGTTGCTTGCGGCTGGGCTTGGCGAACTCGGCACTGGTCATGGGCATCCCTCGACGGTGTTTTCGCGAGCTTGCGCCACGGCGATTAATAGCCCATGACAACTGTGCGTCAGTCTGATGACAGCGCCCGGTGCCCGCGAAGCGTTGTAGACTGCGCAGATGCTGCCCAGGAGACCGTGATGGGACCGACGCTCACACTACGCCACTACATCGAAGCCCCCCTCGCCCACAGCCATGACCATGCGCAGCTGGTGTTCGGCCTGTCCGGCCACCTGGACCTTGAAGTGGATGGCCGAGGCAGCCAGGTGCATGAAAGCAGCGTGATGGTGCTGCCGTTCTCGGCCCACCATGCCTGCGGCAGCCGCGATGGCAGCCGTTGTCTGGTGCTGGATGTGCCCACCGAACACTGGGTAGTGCAATCGCTGGGCGAACACGCCGATGCCAGCCGCCGCCTGCTCGACGAACCCGCGCGCCTGACCCTCGACACCCGGCAAAGCCAACTGGTGCAATGGCTGGCCCACAGCCCGGTGGATGACCCGCTGATCGTCCAGCAAGGTGCGGTGCTGCTGCTCGCCAGCCTCAATCACCCCCAGGCCCAACCCGTGCCTGGCAAACGCTTGCCCTACACCGCGTTCAACGCCCACATCGAGCGGCATGTCGCGCACCCGCTGCAAGTGGCTGACTTGGCGCGCATCGCCGACCTGTCGGTCGCACGCCTGCACGCACGTTTTATCGTCGAATGCGGGCAGACGCCGATGGACTATATCCGCAGCCGTCGGCTGCAGATGGCCTTGAAGCTGCTGCGCGAGACGCCGTTGCCCATCGGTGAAGTCGCCGACCGCGTCGGGTACAGCTCGCAGAGTGCGTTCGCAGCGGCGATGCTGCGGGAGTTCGGCGCATCACCGGGGGCGTTGCGCCGCTCACTGTAGGAAGAGTCTCGCGACAACGGGCGCGAGTCGGACGACAGACACGCTCGTTTGCAACCCTCTACACTGCGCCTCGATAAACCTGTTGGTTCAAGGATCGCAATGACTCCCCGCTCAGCCCTCGGCGCCCTGCATATCGGCGCATTGATGTTTGGCCTCACCGGCGTGTTCGGCAAGCTGGCAGCCGCCTCGCCCGCCATCATCGTGTTTGGCCGCGCCGCCTTCGCTGTACTGGCCCTCGCGGTGTTCGCGCGCTTTGCCAGCAACACCACCTGGAAAACCCTTGAACTGCGTGACTGGCGCCGGCTGCTCATCAGCGGCGTGCTGCTCGCTGCGCACTGGGTGACCTTCTTCATTGCGGTCAAAGTGGCCGGCGTGGCCGTGGCGACCCTGGGGTTCACCGCGTTCCCGGCCTTTACCGTGATCCTTGAAGGGTTGATCTTCCGCGAGCGTATCCGCGCCAATGAAGTGGTGCTGGTGGCGCTGGTCAGTGTCGGCCTGGTGCTGGTGACACCCGATTTCAATTTGGCGAGCGAAGCCACGGGCGGCTTGCTGTGGGGCATCGCCTCGGGGCTGCTGTTTTCGTTGTTGTCCCTGAACAACCGCGCCAGCTCCGGGCGCATCCCGGCCGTGCAGGCGGCGCTGTGCCAGAACGTCGTGGTTGCGGCATGCCTGCTACCGGTGGCGGCGCCTGGTTTGGCCGATGTGCGTGCCATTGACTGGCTGTGGATTGGCCTGCTCGGCGTGTTCTGCACTGGACTGGCCCACAGCCTGTTCGTGGCCAGCCTGGCGGTGATCAAGGCGCGCACCGCCTCAGTGGTATTTGCCATGGAGCCGGTCTACGGCATTACCGTGGCCTGGCTGTTGTTTGCCGAAACCCCGACCTTGCGTATGTTGCTGGGCGGCGTCTTGATCATCATCGCCATCGTGCTGTCCGGCCTGATGGGCAGCGCCAGCCAGGCCAAACAGCCTGCGGCGGCGGCTTGATCTATACTTTGCGCATCCGCAACAGTCTGTCGTCGTTCAACGGATAAGGCCACTCGACGACAGCCCTGCCCTTTGATGTTGCTGCAAGCGAGTGGTCACTCCCATAACGCTATGCAGGGGTTTCATCATGGAAATGCTCATCAGCTTGCTGGTTCAAATCATCAGCGGTGCCGTCGGCGGAAACGTCGCCGGCATGACCAAGCAGAGCCTGGGGACTGGGCTCAATACGCTTCTCGGCGGTATTGGCGGCCTGGTCCTGGGCCAGGTTGTCTCGCAGTTCACTGGAACGTCCGGCGGTGAAGCGCTGGATGTGGCGGCAGTCGGCAGCAATATCGTGGGCGGCGGCGTTGGCGGCCTGGTGCTGACTTGGGTGGTCGGGTTCATCAAACAAAAGCTGGCGGCCAAATAGCCTTAACGGTCACCGCTGCTCTGCGGCGGTGACCGTCATTGCGTACGATCGTTGTGGCCCAGGTCGCGTGCTGGGTCGATCTGGTCGCGCACACGTTGCTTGAGCACCTTGGCTTCCGGAAAACCGCCATCGGCCTTGCGCTCCCAGATCTGCACGCCATCGCAGGTGATGCGAAACGCCCCGCCGGTAGCCGGTTCCAATGCCACGCGCCCCAGGTCGTCGCAGAACGTACTCAACAACTCCTGGGCCAGCCACGCGGCACGCAGCAACCATTGGCACTGGGTGCAATAGGTAATGACGATCTCGGGTTTGTTAGTGGACATAATTTGAGAGGTTCCTGGCGTAACGGGCTCGGAGGATCGGGTGGCTATAATACCGGCCTTTACCGCCCAGCCTCGAGATTGATGATGCGCCGCCTGCTGTCCTGCCTGTTCCTGTGCCTTGTCCCCCTGCTTGCTGACGCCGTCGAGCCTCCACGGCCCAGAGTCGGCCTGGTACTCTCCGGCGGCGCCGCCCGGGGTTTGGCCCATATCGGCGTGCTCAAGGCGCTGGAAGAACAAGGCATCCACATCGACGCCATCGCCGGCACCAGCATGGGCGCGGTGATCGGCGGGCTGTATGCCTCGGGCTACAGGATCGATGAACTGGAAAAGCTGGCGCTGAATATCGACTGGCAACAGGCCCTGTCCGATGCGCCGCCCCGGGAGGACGTGCCGTTTCGACGCAAGCAGGATGACCGGGACTTCCTGGTCAAACAGAAACTCAGCTTCCGCGACGACGGCAGCCTGGGCCTGCCACTGGGCGTGATCCAGGGCCAGAACCTCGCGCTGTTGCTGGAAAGCATGTTCGCCCACAACAGCAACACGCGTAATTTCGACAAGTTGCCCATCCCGTTTCGGGCCGTGGCCACCGACATCACCACCGGTGAGAAAGTGGTGTTCAGCAAGGGGCACCTGCCTCAGGTGATTCGTGCCAGCATGTCGATCCCGGCCGTCTTCGCGCCGGTGGAGATCGATGGCCGCCTGCTGGTGGACGGCGGCATGACCGACAACATCCCGTTGGATGTGGCGCGGGAGATGGGCGTGGATATTGCCATTGTGGTCGACATCGGCACCCCGCTGCGCTCGCGCAAGCAACTGGCCACGGTGGTCGATGTGCTCAACCAGTCCATCACCCTGATGACCCGACGCAATTCCGAAGAACAACTCAAGGCCCTGCACCCCAAGGACGTGCTGATCCAACCGCCCCTGGCCGCCTACGGCGTGACGGATTTCGGCCGCGCCAAAGACATGATCGACGCCGGCTACCGCGCCACCCGCGCCCTCGACGTGCGCCTGGCCCATTTACGCCCCACCGAGCCTGTGGACCCACAACTGGTGGCCGCGCGCACTGCAGGTGAACGCACCCCGGTGATCACCGCGATCAAGGTGGAGAACGATTCGAAAGTCAGCGAAGACGTGATCCGCTACTACATCCGCCAACCCTTGGGTGAACCGCTGAACCTGGGGCGCCTGCAGACCGACATGGGCACGCTGTACGGCCTGGACTACTTCGAGCAGGTGCAATACCGCGTGGTGAAGAAGGGCCAGGACAACACCCTGGTGATCAGCGCACGCGGCAAACGCGCCGGCACCGATTACCTGCGCCTGGGCCTGAACCTGTCGGATGACATGCGCGGCGACAGCGCCTTCAACCTCGGCGCCAGCTACCGCATCAACGGTATCAACCGCCTTGGCGCGGAATGGCTGACGCGGGTGCAGATCGGTGATCGCCAAGAACTGTACAGCGAGTTCTACCAGCCGATGGACACCGGCTCACGCTACTTCGTCGCGCCCTATATCAGTGCCCAGGCGCAGAACGTTGAACTGATTCTGGACAACGACCCCATCTCCGAATACCGCCTGGAACGCTACGGCTTCGGCCTGAACGTGGGGCGCCAGATCGGCAACAGCGGCGAGATCCGCTTCGGCGTCGGCGAGGCCTGGGGCAAGGCCGACGTGCGTATCGGCGACCGCGACTCGCCAAGCGTGAGCTTCAGTGAGGGCTTCTATGAGCTGAAGTACTCGTTCGACTCCCTGGACAACGTGTACTTCCCCCATGCCGGCGAAGACATTGGCCTGGCCTACCGGGAGTTCGAACCGGGGCTGGGTTCGGACCAACGCTACCGCCAGTGGGAGTTCAAGCTGGACAAGGCCATGAGCAATGGCCCGGACACCCTGGTGCTGGGCGGGCGCTACGGGCGCACGCTGGATAAATCCGACGTGGTGATTTCCAGCTTCCTGCTCGGCGGGGCGCGACAGCTGTCGGGCTTTCGCGAGGATGCGATCTCGGGCCAGAACATCAGCCTGATGCGCGCGGTGTACTACCGTCGCCTCACGCCGCGTTCGTATTTGCCGCTGGACTTCCCGCTGTACCTCGGGGCATCGCTGGAACGGGGCCGGGCGTGGAACAACGACAATGAGTTCGACAGCGGGTATATCAACGCCGCGAGCATTTTCCTGGGGTTCGATACGCCGCTGGGGCCGCTGAACTTCAGCTATGGCTTCAACGATGACAACCAGCAGGCGGTGTACCTGAACCTGGGCCAGACGTTCTAGAAAAGCCGAACACCAAACCAAATGTGGGAGCGGGCTTGCTCGCGAATGCGGTGTGTCAGCGACTGAAAAGGTAACTGATACTCCGCATTCGCGAGCAAGCCCGCTCCCACATTTTGATCTTCACGGAATCAGGGGTCAGGACTTTTCCAGGTTCGCCAGGATATGCGCATGCACACGCATGCACACGCTCAAATCGGCTTCGTCCACCCCCACAAACAGTTCATGACGCAGGGCCGTGGCGATGGTTTCGATCTGCTCAATCAACGGACGGGCTGTGTCACACAGCAGGATGCGCTTGGCACGGCGGTCTTCCAACACCGCCTGGCGTTGCACCAGGCCCTGGCCTTCGAGGCTGTCGAGCAGCCGCGCCAAGGTCGGCCCTTCTACACCGACACTCTGTGCCAGTTCCCGCTGGGTGGGGGCATCTTCGAAACGGGCCAGGTGCAACAGCACCAGCCAACGTGCCTGGGACAAGCCCAGCCCCGCCAAACGGCGGTCCAGTTCGGCACGCCAACCTCGGGACATTTGCGCCAACTGCATGCCAAAGCGGTGTTGATCGGTTAACGGCATAAAAAACTCATGGTTTAGACTGAAAATAAAGTGTGGCTAATTATTAGTCAGCTAAGCATGAGCCATGCCAGTAGGCAAGAGTTGCTATGTACTGATTCGTTACATTGTCGTAATTGGCGCACTAAATTTCGAATTCAGACTGTAAAGCCGCCCGTACACAGTACAAAACGCCCTCAGGAACACGACCCGTAAACAGTGGCGCAACCTCCGCGACAGGTGGCAATTCGCCTTCTCCGTCAAGGAAAGCGTCCTGGATTTCACCGAGCAAATCCTCCGGCAAATCAAGGGCCTGCTCCAGGGAGAGCTGCTGCTTGCCGATGGATTCGGCCAACAGGGTGTAGACGTTTTTTTCCGAGCATTGCAACTGGCCGGCGATCTGGATCGGGGTCATGCCGGCGCGTGCCAGGCTGATCAGCTCGTGGCGGATATCGGCGACTTCCTTCGGTGCTTCGGCCTGCCCGCCGAGCACTTCCAGGAACGCCTGGCCGTAGCGCTCCAGCTTGCGTGCACCCACGCCGCTGACCCGGGCCATCTCGGCCATGGTGGTGGGCTGTTCGCGCAGCATTTCGAGCAAGGTGGAGTCCGGGAAAATAACGTAGGGCGGCACGCTGTGTTCCTGCGCCAGTTTGCGCCGCAGGGTACGCAAGGCTTCCCACTGTTCGCGCTCTTCGCCTCGTACCAACTGGCTAGCCTGGCTGGTGCTGCTCTTGACGGTGGTTTGCGGCTTGAGGTCGCGGCGCAGTTCAAGACTCACTTCACCCTTGAGCAACGGCCGGCAATTGTCGTTCAAGCGCAGCCCGCCATAACCTTCGATGTCAATGTCGACCAGATTGCGTGCAACCATCTGCCGGAACAACGAACGCCACTCGCCTTCCGCACGGGCTTTGCCAATGCCATAGACCGAAAGTTTTTCGTGGCCAAAACTGCGAATTTTTTCGTTGTCCTTGCCCAGCAACACATCCACCAGATGGCCCACCCCATAGCGTTGGCCGGTGCGGTGAATGGTCGACAACGCCTGGCGCGCCGGTTCGGTGGCGTCCCAGGTCTGCACGCCATCGATGCAGTTGTCGCAATGCCCACAGGGCTCGGGCATGTCTTCGTCGAAATACGCCAGCAAGGTCTGGCGACGGCAGCGGGTCTCTTCACACAACGACAGCATGGCATCGAGCTTGTGCTGCTCCAGGCGCTTGTGGCGCTCGTCGCCTTCGGAGTTCTGCAGCATCTGCTTGAGCATCACCACGTCCTGCAGGCCGTAGACCATCCAGGCATCGGCCGGCAGGCCGTCACGGCCGGCGCGACCGGTTTCCTGGTAGTAGGCCTCAAGGGACTTGGGCAGGTCCATGTGGGCCACAAAACGCACGTTGGACTTGTCGATCCCCATGCCAAACGCAATGGTGGCAACCATGATCAGGCCTTCCTCGTTGAGGAAACGCTTCTGATGGTAGGCCCGCAGGTCATTCGGCAACCCCGCGTGATACGGCAACGCCGGGTAGCCCTGCTCGCAGAGGAAGGCTGCCACTTCATCGACCTTTTTGCGTGACAGGCAGTAGACGATACCTGCATCGCTGCGCCGTTCGGACAGGAACGCCAGCAACTGTTTGCGTGGCTGCTCCTTGGGCACGATGCGGTAGAAGATGTTCGGCCGGTCGAAGCTCGACAGGAAGCGCTCGGCATTCTGCAAATGCAGGCGCTCGACGATTTCTTCGCGGGTACGCTTGTCGGCGGTGGCGGTCAGGGCGATGCGCGGCACATCGGGAAACAGCTCCGCCAACTGCCCCAGTTGCAGGTATTCGCGACGGAAGTCATGACCCCATTGCGAGACACAGTGAGCCTCGTCGATGGCGAACAGGGCGATTTCCAGGCTCTGCAGGAACGCCAGCATGCGTGGCTGCACCAGGCGTTCGGGAGCCAGGTACAACATCTTCACTTCACCGCGCTTGATCCGCGCGGCCAGGTCGCGCTGTTGTTCGGGGCTGAGGGTGGAGTTCAGCGAGGCCGCAGCGACGCCGAGTTCTTCAAGGGTGGCCACCTGATCGTCCATCAACGCGATCAGCGGCGACACCACCACGGCCAGGCCGTTGCGCAACAGGGCCGGCACCTGGAAGCACAAGGACTTGCCGCCACCGGTAGGCATCAGTACAAGGGCATCGCCGCCACTGGCCACGCGCTCAATGATCGCACCCTGGCGGCCACGAAAACTGTCGTAGCCGAAGATGTCCTTGAGGACGCGTTGAGCCTGCTCGAGCATGTAAAACTCCAAAATGGTGCCGAAATCCCACTGTACAGGCTGGCTGAGAAAACGCGTCTGCACGGCAAATAATCCGTAAGCGAAGTTTTCTCGGATTGGCCTTGGCCTGCCGGGACATCACAAAACGCGGCAGTATACCCGAGCGACACCCGGCAAAGGGCGCCGCTGACGAATAGCGACCACTCTCTAAAACCTGGCAAATATGCAGTGCGGCTGGCCTGGGCGCTCAAGAAGGCCTAGAATTCAGCATCGTTTATTCCCAAGGTAGTCCTTCAATGTCCTTCGCTGAGCAACTAACCCGCCTGCAAGCCTTCCTCGACGCCGATGAGCTGCATGACGAGGCGCTGGACTACGTGGCCGCCCATGGCTACCTGACCGCCCTGTCGATCTGCTCCGAAGTCGTGCCCGACCGCGAATGGATCGACGCGCTGTTCGCCGAAGAACCGCACTACACCGACGCTGCCCAGCGTGAAGAAATCGAATCCACCCTGCTGGCCCTCAAGGCCCACATCGGTCGCCAGCTGGCTTCCGACGAGGAGTTCGAGCTGCCATGCGAGCTGGACCTGGGTGATGAGCCCGACGATTCCGACCTGCGCGGCTGGTGCATCGGCTTCATGGAAGGTGTGTTCCTGCGCGAAGCCGCCTGGTTCGAAACCGCCGAGGAAGAAGTCAGCGAAATGCTGCTGCCGATCATGGTGGGTTCGGGCCTGTTCGACGACCAGCCGGAGTTCTCCGACATCGCGGCCGACGCCAATCTGATGGACGACATGATCGTTCAGATCCCGGAAGCCCTGACCGCCCTGTACCTGCTGTGCAACGCCCCTGACGAAAAACCGGCGATCCTCAAGCCCCGCCACCACTGAGTCGCTTGCCCGTGACACCCATGGGCAACCGTCCTCTGCTCCTGCGTTACGCCCTGCTGGCCATCGGCTGGCTGAGCGTGGCGCTGGGAGTGATCGGCATTTTCCTACCGGTATTGCCGACCACGCCCTTCCTGCTGCTTGCCGCCGCCTGCTTCGCCCGAAGCTCTCCGCGCTTCTACCACTGGCTGGTGGAACACCCACGCCTGGGGCCGTGGATCCGTGATTACCTGGACGGCAACGGCATCCCACTCAAAGGCAAGGTCTACGCCATCGGCTTGATGTGGCTGAGCATCGGCCTGTCCTGCTACCTGGTGCCACTGCCCTGGGCCCGGGGCTTCATGCTGACCAGTGCGGTGCTGGTGACGATCTACATCCTGCGCCAGAAAACCCTGCCACCCCGCCCACGGTAGACACCGGCTTTTGCAGGAACCAGTCCCCACACAAGCCCTGCACACGACCTTGGTCGACACTGACTAACCCCAAGCATCATGCGAGACTGTGCAACCGGGCCTGGAATGCCTGGGTGTTTTTATGCTCGGAGTTACCATGACGCTGTCCAGCGGGCTGATCGCCGCCGTTGCCCTGGCCTATATGGCCATTATGTTTGCCATCGCCTTCTACGGTGACCGCCGCCGTGCGCCGCTGCCACCGCGTATGCGTGCCTGGGTGTACAGCCTGTCGCTGGCGGTCTACTGCACCAGCTGGACCTTCTTCGGCGCCGTAGGCCAGGCGGCCGAGCAGCTGTGGGCGTTTTTACCGATCTACCTCGGCCCCGTGCTGTTGCTGGTGTTGGCGCCCTGGGTGCTGCAGAAGATGATTCTGATCAGCAAGCAGGAAAACATCACCTCCATCGCCGACTTTATCGCCGCGCGCTACGGCAAGTCCCAATCCTTGGCTGTGGTGGTGGCGCTGATCTGCCTGGTCGGCGTGCTCCCTTATATCGCCTTGCAGCTCAAAGGCATCGTGCTGGGCGTGAACCTGCTGATCGGCTCCGGCCCCGACACCACCGGCACCCGCGCCCAGGACACCGCGCTGATCGTGTCGCTGGTGCTGGCGCTGTTCACCATTGTGTTCGGTACACGCAACCTCGACGCCACGGAACACCACCGCGGCATGGTACTGGCCATCGCATTTGAATCCCTGGTCAAGCTGTTCGCGTTTCTCGCCGTCGGCGCGTTTGTGACCTACGGCCTCTACGACGGTTTCGGTGATCTGTTCAGCCAGGCCATGCTCGCGCCTCGGCTGGAGGAGTACTGGAAAGAAACCATCAACTGGCCCTCGATGGTGGTACAGACCGGCGTGGCGATGATGGCGATCATCTGCCTGCCCCGGCAGTTCCATGTGACGGTGGTCGAGAACATCGACCCGCAGGACCTGCGTCTGGCCAAGTGGGTGTTCCCGGCGTACCTGATCCTCGCCGCACTCTTTGTGATCCCCATCGCCCTCGGCGGCAAGATGATGCTGCCGGGCTCGGTGTTGCCGGACTCCTACGTGATCAGCCTGCCCATGGCCGAAGCGCATCCGGCACTGGCGGTGCTGGCGTTTATCGGCGGCGCCTCGGCGGCCACCGGCATGGTGATCGTGGCAAGCATCGCCTTGTCCACCATGGTGTCCAACGACATGCTGCTGCCGTGGCTGCTGCGCCGTTCCAGCGCCGAGCGGCCGTTCGAGGTGTTCCGCCACTGGATGCTGTCGGTACGCCGGGTCAGCATCGTGATCATCCTGCTGCTGGCCTATGTGAGTTACCGCTTGCTCGGCTCCAGCGCGAGCCTGGCAACCATCGGCCAGATCGCCTTCGCCGCCGTGACCCAGCTGGCACCGGCCATGCTCGGCGCACTGTACTGGAAACAGGCCAACCGGCGCGGTGTATTTGCCGGGTTGGCTGCGGGAACATTCCTGTGGTTCTACACATTGGTCCTACCGGTGACGGCGAAAAGCCTGGGATGGTCTCTGAGCCTTTTCCCAGGGCTGACGTGGATGCACTCACACCCGCTGGGCTTGTCCGTCACCTCACTGACCCTCGGCACGGTGTTCTCCCTGGCAGGCAACTTCACACTGTTCGTATGGGTGTCGATGCTGTCGCGCACGCGGGTATCCGAACACTGGCAGGCCGGGCGCTTCATCGGCCAGGAAATCAGCCAGCGTGCCAGTGCCCGCTCGATGCTGTCGGTGCAAATCAGCGACCTGCTCAGTTTGGCTGCACGGTTCGTTGGCGAGGAGCGCGCCCAACAGAGCTTTATCCGGTTCGCCTATCGCCAAGGCAAAGGTTTCAACCCCAACCAGAATGCCGATAACGATTGGATCGCCCACACCGAACGCTTATTGGCAGGTGTGCTCGGTGCGTCCTCGACCCGCGCAGTGGTGAAAGCCGCCATTGAAGGGCGGGAAATGCAGCTCGAAGACGTAGTACGCATTGCCGACGAAGCGTCGGAAGTACTGCAGTTCAATCGGGCGCTGCTACAAGGCGCCATCGAGAACATCACCCAGGGCATCAGCGTGGTCGACCAGTCGCTCAAGCTGGTGGCGTGGAACCGCCGTTACCTGGAGCTGTTCAACTACCCCGAAGGCCTGATCAGCGTGGGCCGGCCGATTGCCGACATCATTCGCTACAACGCTGAGCGTGGCCTGTGCGGGCCGGGCGAAGCCGAAGTGCATGTGGCGCGGCGCCTGCATTGGATGCGCCAGGGCCGTGCGCATACGTCCGAGCGTCTGTTTCCCAATGGCCGGGTGATCGAGCTGATTGGCAACCCGATGCCGGGCGGTGGGTTTGTCATGAGCTTCACCGACATCACCGCGTTCCGTGAAGCCGAGCAGGCACTCACCGAGGCCAACGAAGGCCTTGAGCAACGGGTGACCGAGCGCACGCACGAGCTTTCGCAGCTCAATGTGGCACTCACTGACGCCAAGGGCGTGGCCGAGTCCGCCAGCCAATCCAAGACCCGTTTTCTGGCCGCCGTCAGCCATGACTTAATGCAGCCGTTGAACGCGGCCCGGTTGTTCTCCGCCGCCCTCTCCCACCAGAACGACGGGATGTCCAGCGAGGCCCGGCAACTGGTACAGCACCTGGACAGCTCGCTGCGCTCGGCCGAGGACCTGATCAGCGACCTGCTGGACATTTCACGCCTGGAGAACGGCAAGATCAATCCGCAGCGTCAGCCCTTTGTGCTCAACGAGCTGTTCGACACCCTGGGCGCGGAGTTCAAGGCCTTGGCCCAGGAGCAAGGCTTGCGCTTCCGCCTGCGTGGCAGCCGTTTGCGGGTGGACAGTGACATCAAGTTGTTGCGCCGCATCCTGCAGAATTTTCTCACCAATGCCTTCCGCTATGCCGACGGCCCGGTACTGCTCGGCGTACGTCGACGCAAGGGCGAACTGTGCCTGGAAGTGTGGGACCGTGGCCCTGGCATCCCGCTGGATAAACAGAAGGTGATCTTCGAAGAATTCAAGCGCCTGGACAGCCACCAGACCCGTGCCGAGAAAGGCCTGGGGCTGGGTTTGGCGATTGCCGACGGCCTGTGCCGGGTGCTCGGCCATCGCTTGAGCGTACGTTCGTGGCCGGGCAAAGGCAGCGTGTTCAGCGTGCGCGTACCGTTGGCGCGCAACCAGGCAAATCTGCAGGTCAAGGCGGCGCAGGAAAACGGCCTGCCATTGAGCGGCGCACAGGTGCTGTGCGTGGATAACGAAGAAAGTATCCTGATTGGCATGCGCAGCCTGCTCACCCGCTGGGGCTGCGAGGTCTGGACCGCCACCGACCAGGCGCAATGCGCTGCGCTGTTGGCCGAGGGGATGCGCCCACAACTGGCGCTGGTGGATTACCACCTGGACCAGGGTGAAACCGGCACTGAACTGATGGGGTGGCTGCGCGCGCAACTGGCGGAGCCGATTCCGGGCGTGGTGATCAGTGCTGACGGCCGCCCGGAAATGGTCGCTGAAGTGCACGCCGCAGGTTTGGATTACCTCGCCAAACCCGTCAAACCCGCGGCGTTGCGTGCGTTGTTGAGTCGGCATTTACCCCTATAGACCGGTCCGACTCGGTCAAATGTGGGAGCTGGCTTGCCTGCGATAGCGGTCGTGACAGATCCACCGCTATCGCAGGCAAGCCAGCTCCCACATCGACCGCATTGTTTATTCGGGGAGATGGGCGACGCCGTCGGCGTCGGTCATGGCACGCTCCAGCAGATCGGCAGGAAGGCTTTTGCTCGCGCGGGCACCCAGCAGCCGCAGTTGCTCGGTACGGCTGACCAGGTTTCCGCGCCCATCGGTCAGCTTGTTTCGCGCAGCGCTGTAGGCCTTGTCCAACTGCTGCAAGCGGTTGCCCACTTCATCCAGGTCCTGGATAAACAGGACGAACTTGTCATACAGCCAGCCGGCACGCTCGGCGATTTCCCGCGCGTTCTGGCTCTGGCGCTCCTGCTTCCACAGGCTATCGATCACCCGCAGCGTGGCGAGCAAGGTGGTGGGACTGACGATCACGATATGGCGGTCGAACGCTTCCTGGAACAGGTTGGGTTCGGCTTGCAAGGCGGCGGAGAACGCAGCCTCGATAGGGACGAACAGCAACACGAAATCCAGGCTGTGCAGGCCTTCCAGGCGTTTGTAATCCTTGCCGGCCAGGCCTTTGACGTGATTGCGCAGGGACAGGACGTGCTGCTTGAGCGCCGCCTGGCCAATCACCTCATCATCCGCGCCCACATACTGTTGATAGGCGGTGAGGCTGACCTTGGAGTCGACCACCACCTGCTTGTCACCCGGCAACATGATCAGCACGTCCGGTTGGAAACGCTCGCCGTCCGGGCCCTTGAGGCTGACCTGGGTCTGGTACTCGCGGCCCTTTTCCAGGCCGGCGTGTTCCAGCACGCGCTCAAGGATCAGCTCGCCCCAGTTGCCCTGGGTTTTCTGGCCCTTGAGGGCACGGGTGAGGTTGGTGGCTTCGTCCGACAGGCGCAGGTTCAGTTGCTGCAGACGTTCGAGTTCCTTGGCCAGGGAGAAGCGCTCGCGGGCTTCGTTCTGGTAGCTCTCTTCGACGCGCTTTTCAAAGGATTGAATGCGCTCCTTCAGAGGGTCCAACAGCTGCCCGAGGCGTTCCTGGCTGGTTTCGGCGAAGCGCTGCTCGCGCTCATCGAAGATCTTGCCGGCCAGTTCAGCGAACTGTGCGCGCAGCTCGTCCCGTGAACCTTGCAGGTCGGTGAGGCGTTGTTGATGGCTTTCCTGCTGCTCGCGCAGTTCGGCGCTCAGGGCCGCGGCCAGCGCGTCGAGGCGGCGCAGTTCGGTGTCCTTGGCGCTGCGGTCGAGGTTCCAGGCATGCGCCGCGTCGCGGGCGTTATCGCGGTCGATCTGCAACAGCTCGACCTCGCGGCGCACAGCGGCCAGGTCTGCCTGCTTGGCCGCGTTGGCCTGGCTCAGGTCGCTGATCTCGTCACGGCTGGCATCCAACTGGGCCGCCAGCCCTTCCTGGGCCATTTGCGCCATGGCCAGGCGCTCTTCGAGCAGCTCCCAACCGCTCATGCGCGCGCTCAGGCGTTGCTGGAGCTGCCAGCACAGGGCCAACAACGGCACCGCTGCGCCAGCAAGACCCAAGGCAATACTGGTCCAGTCAAAAGCCATAGCCATTTCTGCCATTACCGAAAAAGTGCAAGGTTAACCAAGCGCGGGGCGAGAGGACAGCTCAGTCTTCGACCTGGCCCAGCTCGCGTTGGGCACGGCGATCACCGGCGCGGGCGGCCAGGCGCAGCAGGTCGTGACCGATGCGGCGGTCGCGGGCGTTGCCGCATTCACGGCACATCAACTGGCCCAGGCGGCTTTGGGCAGCTACCACACCTTCACGGGCCGGCTGCTTGAGCAAGCGCCCGGCGAAGTGTTTGACGTTGGTGTTATGGCCCAGGCGCGGGCTGTCGAGCAACCACAAGGCAACTTCCAAGGAGAAACGCTTGGGTGCGGTAACAGTTTGAGGAGTGTCGGTAACAGAAGGTGATACTGAGCGAAACTTCATAAAGCACTGTGGGACAGAACGGAAGGCGCGCCACTCTACTCTTTTTTTCGTACAGGTAAAGCTGAAAAAACCCTGCACGCCCGTTCTAGAGCAAGCGCTCGGGACAATCCACAGAAGCTGTGGATAACTCAGTGGACAACCCCCCTTTAACTCTCGCAAAGGCCCATGAAATGGGGGCCGCAGTCAAACTGACGATTTTTTCACCAATAAAAAAAAGCGAGATTTTTCATTGACTTAAATTTCCTTTGCAGGCAATTGGCGGCCCTTCATCGTACTTGACAGCGTGGTTACACACGCCGCAACTAATGTGCACAAGTACCCACCTGATGGTTATATCGTCGGCGTTTTTTGATCCGACACGGTGGAAAATGTTACCGGCGGACCAAACCGAGGTGCTTTTCAAATCCGCGCCGGCTCGCCACACTGCTTCACCCACACAACCCTGTGCGACTCGATGAAAGGAATTCTGTTATTCGCCCTGTTGCTGCTGGCGGTCTGCGCGATATCGCTGGGCATCAATGCCGTGCTGCCCTCCCCCGATGGCGCCTTGTTCGCGATTGCCATCCTGCTGTCAGCCGCATTTACCGCCGCGAGCCTGTGCATCGAGTTGGGTGACGGCCGAATCAACGACATGCGCGACGTGATGAAGGTGGTCGAGACCGGCCAATCCTTGCGCCTGACCCTGGCCGCCTACGGGCTGGGCTGCTCGCTGGCAGCGGCGATCACGGTACTGGTCTATCGCGGGTTACTGGGCGCCTGATTAAATTATTTTGACTAGCACACTTTCTTTCCTTGTTTCAATCCGTTACTATCCGCCGCGTTAGTACCAAGCTGAAAGTCAATTCTGGTCGAACAAGTCCCCTGAACAACACGGGATCGACCACCTCGATGGTTTCCAGGTATTCCTTGCGACGACACAGCCTTTGAACAAGCAAAGGGTGTCGCGAAGTCTCAATACTCTGACCGAACCAACCTGCAAATTGATCAGGATCTTCACCCCGGGCCCAGAACCTTTGCCCCTGTTGTGTTGCCTGCCCTCCTAAGTACCTACCTGCCAGCCCAAGCGCGCCTAACTTATCAGCGCTTCAAACTGGCTGCTTTGTTCCAGTCGGGTTCTTCGTTTGATCAATGGTGATCAACGTTACTGGAACGTTTTAACGTTGCACGGTTCTTAATCCGTGTCATTTGTAGGAACACCCATAACATGAACGCTCAAATCCACACTCAGGATGCCATTCGCACCCTCACCAACGCTTTTGCCCCAATGAACTGCCTGATCATGGCCGCTCGCAAAGGCTGCTTCAGCTTCACCCTGGTCAACGAACACGGCATCGCTCGTCACAGCGAACGCCTGTACCCCGATCAATACTCCAGCGCAGAACCGCTGCAGGCCGTGATCGAGCGTACCCGTCAGGCCCTGACTGCCTGACCGACCCGAGTTGCTGAAACACAAAAACCCTGCCTGAAAAGCAGGGTTTTTTATTGCCCGGAATTCAAGGTTTGAGCATTTGTACTAAGGCCAAATTGATATAAACGTTATAACTAAATGAATAAGATGTTTTAAAAACAGTCCTTTACATCACAAATATGACACTACACTTCAACTCAAGCGGCATGATCCGCTTGCGACGAGCCTGAGATCCGATCCCCTGCTGCCAAGCCCCCTCTCAGGCTTCGTCGACCACTTTCACGGATTGAGGCTTGTATGGGTATCGCTGCCAGTGAATTGTGTCGTTATGTGATCAGGCCCACGCTGAAGTACCTGGGCCGGGATGATCAAGCGGCCGAATCCTTGCTGCTGGGCATTGCTGCCAGCCAATCGGAACTGGGTTCCGCCCTGCACGATCGGCGCGGCCATGGCCTGTACAGCATCACCGAACCTCGTCACCGCGCACTCTGGGACGACTACCTGGCCCTGGACCCCGAACGCGCCAGCCTTGTGCGGGGGCTGGCCAGCCAGCATGCATTTCTCAGCGCACCCCAACTTGAGCTCACCGTCAACCTGCGTTACGCCACCGCCATCGCCTGGCTGCTGGTCGAACAACATAGTCCCGCCCTTCCACTGCCTGGTGATGTATTGGCGATGGCGCGTATCTGGAAAGAAATTTTTCATCCACAAGGAAGGCTGCGCGATTTCACTCAAGCCTGGCAAACCTGTGTTTCACCCATGAATCAGGTCACTTGTTGATCAGGCGTTTTGCAAGATTCGGCTAAAAACGTTGATTTTGGTCGGATTGTCCTACAAAACCGCTCTATCTCCTGCATTACAGCCTATAGCGCGAACTTAAATTTATTGTTACTTTCCGCAGCGGTGATCACCACGGAGTTCTAATAATGAAAAAAGTAATGCTCAAGACCACACTTAGCCTCGCCGTTGCCATGGCATCCTCCCACCTGTTCGCAAGCGGTTTCGCACTGAACGAACAGAGCGTCAGCGGGATGGGTACGGGTTTCGCAGGTCGCTCTTCTTCTGCCGATGATGCAAGCACTGTTTACGGTAACCCTGCCGGTATGGCTCGCCTGAATGGCCAGCAGATCACGGGCGGTGTTGCAGCCATCGATGCCTCGACTGACATCAGCGACACCGGCGGCAACTCTCGCGGTTCCAACAAAGGTGACATGGTTCCGTTCACCGCGGTGCCATTTGGCTTCTACACCAACAAACTCAATGATCAGTGGGCCATCGGCTTCGGTGTCTACGCACCGTTCGGCCTGGTGACCGACTATGAAAGCGGCTTCCAGGGCCGTGGCTTCGGCAGCAAGAGCGAAGTGAAGGTCATCACCTTCCAGCCGACTGTCAGCTATGCATTCAACGACCGGGTTTCCATCGGCTTTGGCCCAACCATCAACCGGATTTCCGGCGTGCTGGAGTCGGACAAGACCCTCAACCCGGCCTTCAGCGACACCAATGTCAAAATCAAGGGTGACGATACAGCCCTGGGCTTCAACGTCGGCGTGCTGGTTCAAGCAACCGATACCACACGCGTGGGCTTGACCTACCACTCGAAGGTCAACTACAAGCTGGACGGTCACACCACCGTCAGCGGTCCGGCCGCTACACAGCCGTTCCTGCGCAACAACCGTTACGACGCTTCGCTGAAAATCGAAACGCCTGAATCCTACGATCTGTCGGTCACTCAAGACCTGACCGACGCCTGGAAACTGTACGGTGGTGCCACTTGGACACGCTGGAGCCGCCTGAAGGAAATCACCGTCAATAACGAAGGTGTGACCGCTGCTGCAGGCGGTGGCCTGGCACCAAGCCAGCTGACGGCGATCACCGAGAAACAGGACTGGCACGACACCTGGGCCTACGCCGTGGGTACTTCGTACCAGTTGACCAAACAGGTGGTGCTGCGTACGGGTCTGACTTTCGACCAATCGCCTACCAACAACACTGATCGTTCGCCGCGCATTCCTACCGGTGACCGTACAATCTTCAGCGTGGGCCTGGGCTACAAAGTCATGGATAACATGACCATCGACCTCGCCTACTCCTACCTGAAGGAAGAAGACGTCAAGGTCAATCAGACTGCTGCTGCTCCGTCGACCGCCAGCTACCGCGCCAAATACGAAAACAGTGCCAACGGTTTCGGCCTGGGCATGACCTACACCTTCTGATTCAGACCGGTGTAAAAAAGCCCCGCTCTCCTGCAAAGGAGGCGGGGCTTTTTAGTGGTCGATGATCAGGGTTTTGAAGCCAACGCCTGCTCCACCGCCTGTATCAGGTCCGGACTGTCCGGCTTGGTCAAGCTGGAGAAATTGGCGATTACCTTGCCCTGGCGATCCACCACGTACTTGTAGAAATTCCACTTCGGCGCACTGGTCTGTTGCGCCAGCACCTTGAACAGATGCACCGCATCCGGCCCCTTGACCCTCTGCGGCTCCGTCATGGTAAAGGTCACGCCGTAGTTCACGTAACACACCTTGGCCGTCTCTTCGCCGGTCTTGGCTTCCTGCTTGAAGTCATCGGACGGCACGCCAATCACTTCCAACCCCTGGCCCTTGTAGCGTTGGTACAGGGCTTCGAGGCCTTTGAACTGCGGCGCAAAACCACAGAAGCTGGCGGTATTGACGATCACCAGCGGCTTGCCGGCGAAGCGCTGGCACAGGTCGATGGATTCCTTGGCGCGCAACTTGGGCAGTTGGCCTTCCAGCAACGGCGGGCAATCGGCGGCCATGGCCACGCCGCCAAACGCAGCCATCAGGACGGGTACAGCGAGCCAACGCTTCAGCATGTGGAGTGTCCTTGCAAGAGTTCAGGCAATGAACTTAACAGATCGACATACCCAGTTGCATCAACGCCAGCCCGCCGTGCTGCCAACCCCACCAAGCGAGGAGCAGCAACAGCACGGCCGCCACTGGCAGCAGGAACCGCAACGCTACACTCATGCCGCCTCCAGTTGGGTTTGCAAGCGCGCCACTGGCCGCTCACGCACTGGCCAGTTCAACGCGGCAGCGAGCAGGCTCAGCAGGATCGCCACCTGCCAGATCAAATCGTAGTTGCCGGTTCGATCATAGACCACCCCGCCCAACCAGCCGCCGAGAAACGAACCCAACTGGTGGAACAGGAACACGATCCCACCGAGCATCGAGAGGTTTCGCACACCAAACAACGTCGCAACCGTGCCGTTGGTCAGCGGCACGGTGGACAGCCACAAGAAGCCCATGGCCATGCCAAACAGGTAGGCCGTGACTTCGGTCACCGGCGCCCACAGGAACAACACGATCACCACCGCGCGCAGCAGGTACAACGCGGTCAGCAAGCGCGGCTTGGACATGCGCCCGCCCAGCCAACCCGCGGTGTAGGTGCCAAACACGTTGAACAGGCCGATCAACGCCAACACTGTGGTGCCGACGGTCGCCGGCAGGTGCTGGTCCACCAGGTAAGCCGGCAGGTGCACGCCGATGAACACCACCTGGAAACCACACACGAAAAAGCCGAAGGCCAGCAGCCAGAACCCGGAATGGGAGCAGGCCTCTTTCAAGGCTTCGCGCATCGTCTGCTGACCGACCACCACGGGCAGCGGCCGGTCCTTGAGCATGGCCACCAACGGCAGGATCAGCGCGACCATCATGCCCAGCGCCAACAGCGCCGCCGACCAGCCCAACCAGCCGATCAAACCGAGAGTGCCCGGCACCATGGCGAACTGGCCGAAAGAACCGGCCGCGCTTGCAATGCCCATGGCCATGCTGCGCTTCTCCGGTGGCACGGCACGCCCCACCACGCCCAGAATGACCGAGAACGATGTGCCGGAAAGGCCGATACCGATCAACAAACCAGCACTCAAAGACAACGACCACGCCGAGTCGGACATGCCCATCAACACCAGGCCTGCGGCGTACAGCACGCCCCCGACAAACACCGCCTTGGTCGCACCGAATCGATCGGCCAGGGCACCGGTGAACGGCTGCGCCAGGCCCCAGATCAGGTTCTGCAAGGCGATGGCGAAAGCAAAGGTTTCGCGACCCCAGCCAAATTCGCTGCTCATCGGTGCCAGGAACAGGCCGAAGCCGTGCCGCACGCCCAAGGACAACGCCAGGATCAGCGCACTCCCCAAAAGAACCCAGCCACTGGTGCGCCACATCGAGGTCATTTCTTATTCTCCGCCGCGGGTATATACCCGCTTGTGTTCGAACAAACCCGCCTTCAAGCGAGTTCGTCCAGCAAGGCCAACAGGGTTTCGCGTTTTTCCGCGCCCAGTTGATCGATCAATTTCTGCTGCGCCGCTTCCCACGCCGGCAATGCCGCCGCCAGCCGTTCGATGCCGGCGTCCGTCAACAGCACCAGGCGGTTGCGCAAATCATCGCCTTCAACCAGCTGCACCAGGCCCTCACCTTCCAGCACCCGCAGGTTTCGACCCAGGGTGCTGCGGTCCAGGCCCATGGCTTCGGCCAGGCTGGAAATACTCGGCTGGTCGAGACGCTGCAAGTTACACAGCAAAGAATACTGGGCAACGTTGATCCCGAAGCCGTCGAGAGCGCCGTCGTAATACCTGCTGACGCCACGGGCGGCGCGACGCAGGTTTGTGCATAAACATTGGGAGGCAAGCATGGAGCGTGTATATACCCGGGATTAAGGAAATGCAAGAAAGTGTTACAGGGCCAAGCCGACCAGCACCGCCACTTCCAGTAGCTCCAGCAGCGCGCCGGCTGTGTCGCCGGTGGTGCCACCGAGGCGATTGACCATCAATTGGCGCAGCCCCACGAAGCAGAGGGCAGCGAGCAGCACGGCAATCCCGCCGCTGAAACCACCGATCAGGATGCACGCCAGGCCGCTGAGAATCAGCACCTGCTGACCGACCAGCCTGGGTAAATGATCCGACAGCGCCTGACCCAATCCGCCGGCCCGCACGTAACGCGTGGTGAGGAACAACGCCAACAGCGATGCACGCCCGATCAGCGGAGCCAGGATCAACGCCGCGCCGTTATGCTGCTCGATCAACGCCACCAACGCAGTGAACTTGAGCAGCAACACCAACCCCAGGGTAACCACGGCAATCGGGCCACTGCGCGGGTCTTTCATGATGGTGAGCGTGCGCTCGCTGTCACCAAAGCCGCCGAGCCAGGCGTCGGCGCTATCGGCCAGACCGTCCAGGTGCAGGCCGCCGCTGAGCAGGACCCAGGCGGTCAGCAACAACGCGGCGTGCAACAACAGTGGCGCGCCCATCAGCGCCGCATTCAGCCCCCACAGCAGCACGCCGAACAGCAAGCCGACCACCGGATAAAACAGCAGTGAACGCCCCATTTCCTGAGGCTGCGGCATGCCCGGCAGACGAATCGGCAGGCTGCTGAGAAATTGCAAGGCGATCCAGAACGGCAGCATGTCTACTCCACTTCCTTGAGCTGGCCGCCTGCCGCGACCTGCAGGCGAAACAATCCGCCATGGCCGACTTCGACATTCAGCAACTGTTCACGAGGCAAACCCCGCGCTTGCGCCAGGAGTAAACGCATCACCCCGCCGTGGCTGATCAACAACACCCGCTGCCCGGCATAGGCCTGATGTAAGCGTGCGACGGCGCCCAGGACCCGGCGGGAAAAGTCATTCACCGGTTCCCCATCAGGCGGCGTGAAGCCATAAGGATCGGCCCAGAACAGCCCAAGCCCTTCAGCATCGGTGTCCATCAGCGCCGCAGCACTCTGCCCTTCCCAGGCGCCGAAATGCAGCTCTTGCAGGTCCGGCTCCAAGCTCACCGGCAGGTTCAGGCGTTCACCCAATTCCTCGGCGAAACGCGCACAGCGTTGCAGCGGCGAACTGACCAAACGGTCCCACGGCCCTTGCTGCAACACGGCGGCACGCATCTGCGTCCAACCGGTCGCCGTCAACGCATCGTCCAGGCTGCCGCGCAGGCCGCCGCCCAGTTCGGTTTCGCCGTGACGCAGCAGGTCCAGGTGCAAGATCATGCCGGGCGGTCTGCCACGGCGGCTTCGGCGAAGGTCGCCATCTGCCCGTGCAACGCACACGCCAGGCGCAACAACGGCACCGCCAGCGCCGCGCCGCTGCCCTCGCCCAGACGCAGGCCCAATTCCAGCAACGGCTGCGCCTCAAGGCTTTGCAGCACATGACGATGGCCCGGTTCGGCCCCCCGATGGCCAAACACCAGCCACTCGCGACATGCGGGGTTCAGGCGAGTCGCGACCAGCGCCGCCACGCTGCAGATAAACCCGTCCACCAGTACCACGATGCCTTCCTGGGCACAGGCCAGGTAAGCGCCAACCAACGCGGCGATTTCAAAACCACCCAGGTTGAAGAGGGTCTGCAACGCATCGCCGCGCTGCCCCGCATGCAGGGCCAATGCACGCTCGATCACCGCCACCTTGTGGCTCACACCCTGGGCGTTCAAGCCGGTGCCTGGGCCTGTCAGGTCGCTGACCTGGCACGCCAGCAACGCACACGCCAGCGCGCTTGCCGCCGTGGTGTTGCCGATCCCCATCTCACCGCCGATAAACAGCTGGGCACCGCTTTCCAGCGCACGGTGTGCGCTGTCGCGGCCGGCTTGCAGGGCGAGCCGTCCCTGAGCCTCGGACATTGCCGGGCCGTTGACGAAATTGGCAGTGCCCGCACCGATGTTCAGGTGGCGCACACCCGGCAGGTTCAGCGAAGGCGTCACGGTGCCCAGGTCGACCACTTCCAACTGCGCATCCAGTTGCCGCGCCAATACGCTGATGGCCGCACCGCCGCTGACAAAGTTGTGCAGCATCTGCCCGGTGACCTCCTGCGGGAAAGCCGACACACCCTCCGCCACCACCCCATGGTCACCGGCAAAGATCGCGATCCACAGTGAATCCACCGACGGCTTGACCGTGCCCTGCAAGCCGGCCAATTGCACCGCCAAGGCTTCCAGCTGGCCGAGGGAACCGGCGGGTTTGGTCAATTGCTGCTGGCGCGCCAGCGCTTGGGCGTGCGCCGAGGCGTCGAGGGTTTTGCAGGGGTTGAGCCACCAGGAGTCAGTCATAACGCAGTACCTTTCAAAGTCAGGGGCAGGCCGGCGACCGTCAGGACAACGCGCTGACACCGCTCGGCCAAGGCTTGATGCAGCCAACCGGCTTCATCCACATAGCGGCGAGTCAATTCGCCCAGCGGCACGACACCCAGACCGGTCTCGTTGCTGACAAAAATGATTTCCCCCGGCAGCGCAGCCAGGGTGTCCAGCAGGTGATCGCGTTCGACCGCCAGGCGCCCGGCGTCTTCGAGCATCAGCAGGTTGGTCAGCCACAGGGTCAGGCAATCCACCAGCAGGCACTGCCCAGCGGCCGCGTGGTCGCGCAGTACGCGCGCCAGTTCAAGCGGTTCTTCGATCAGGCCCCAGTGATCGGGGCGGCGCTGGCGATGCAGGGCGACACGTTCATTCATCTCGCCATCCAGCGGCTGGCTGGTGGCGATATAGGTGACCGGCAGGCCACTGTCGCTGGCGAGTTTTTCGGCCAGACGGCTTTTGCCGGAGCGGGCGCCGCCCAAAATCAGTTGGTGCATGGAGTTAGGCCTTGTTTCGCCGATTGGATTTTCGAAACTGCCCCATTCCTATGTGGGAGCGGGCTTGCTCGCGAACGCGCTGGTTCAGTCAAAGCATCTGTAACTGAGAGACTGCATTCGCGAGCAAGTCGAATCGTCGCACCGCCGCTCCCACATTTGGGTCGTGTGCGCACCGTCAAATCCCACATAGCGTGCGCAGCAACTCGGTATTCAGATGGTTTTCCACCAGGTCCGCCAGGCGCTCGATATCACGTTCGCGCAGCGCGTGGTAATCCACCTCCTGCACATCCACCAGCCCGGCCCAGCGCAGCAAGGCGCTGCACGCCGCGGGCGTTTCAAACAGCCCGTGCAGGTAAGTGCCGAGAATTTGCCCGTCCGCGCTCCTGGCGCCGTCGCTGCGGCCATCGTCCAGTTGCACGGCGGCGTGCAACAGGGCATCGCCCGTCGTGACGCCGGCGTGAATCTCATAGCCGCTGACTTCGGCGTCTTCGAGCAGCAAACGGCCACGAACGTTGCGCAGCTGCTTTTCTGCTTCGAGGGTCGTGCTGAACGCCAGCAGCCCCAGCCCTTCGCTGGAACCGGCAGGCCCTTCCAGCCCCAGCGGGTCGTGCACCTGCTCGCCGAGCATCTGCAAACCGCCGCAGATGCCCAGCACTTTGCCGCCGTAGCGCAAATGCCGCGCCACGGCGTTGTCCCAGCCATTGGCACGCAGGTACGCCAAGTCGGCGCGCACGCTTTTGGAGCCCGGCAGGATAATCAGGTCGGCAGCCGGAATCGGCTGACCCGGGCCGACAAACTGCAAGTCCACCTGGGGATGCAGGCGCAGCGGGTCGAAATCCGTGTGGTTACTGATACGCGGCAACACCGGCACCACCACCTTGAGCACCTGTGCGGCCTTGTCGATCTGGCGCTTGTCGATACCGTCTTCGGCTTCCAGGTGCAAGTCCATCACATAGGGCAACACGCCCACCACCGGTTTGCCGGTGCGGGCCTCGAGCCAATCCAGGCCCGGCTGCAACAAGGCGATATCGCCACGAAAACGGTTGATGATGAAGCCCTTGACCCGCGCTTGCTCGGTGGGCGACAACAACTCCAACGTGCCGACCAAATGGGCAAACACGCCGCCGCGATTGATGTCGGCGATGAGCAGCACCGGGCAATCCACGGCTTCGGCGAAGCCCATGTTGGCGATGTCATTGGCACGCAGGTTGATCTCTGCCGGGGAGCCGGCGCCTTCCACCATCACCACCGGGTAGGCTTGGCTCAACCGCGCGTGCGAGGCCAGCACCGCCTGCATCGCGATGGCTTTGTAGTCGTGATAGGCGACCGCGTTCATGCTGGTGACCGCGCGGCCATGGATGATGACCTGGGAGCCGGTGTCGCTGTTGGGCTTGAGCAACACCGGGTTCATGTCGGTGTGGGGTGCCAGGTTGGCGGCCTGGGCCTGCACGGCCTGGGCGCGGCCGATTTCACCGCCCTCGGCGGTCACGGCACTGTTGAGCGCCATGTTCTGCGGTTTGAACGGCGCGACCGCCACCCCTTGGCGGACCAGCCAGCGGCACAGGGCGGTCACCAGGGTGCTTTTGCCGGCATCGGATGTGGTGCCTTGCACCATCAATGTACTCATGAAGCTTCCTTGTAGGCGGCCAGGGCCTCATCGAGGCGCAACCAGTCGGCCTCGGTGTCGGGCAAGCCGAAGCGCAGGCTGCTGTCATGGACAAACAGCCGCAGCAGGATCCCGCGCTGGGCCATAAATTCGTGCATGCGTTCAGCGTGGGGCGTGATCAGCCATTGAAACAACGCACAGCCGCCCTGGGGCTGGAAGCCGTGGCGTTCCAGCAAGGCAAACAGACGCTGGCCCGCCTCGATGCAACGTGTGCGTTGGCGCGCCTGACCGGCAGTGTCGCGCAGGCACACCTGACCCAACACGCGCGTCGGCCCGCTGACTGCCCAGGGGCCGACCTGTTCAGCCAGCAACTTGAGCAGCTTGCGTTCAGCCAGCACAAACCCCAACCGCACCCCGGCCAGGCCGAAGAACTTGCCAAACGAGCGCAACACGATCAGGCCAACCTGGTGGGCCTGGCCCGCCAGGCTCAATTGAGGGGTGACGTCCATGAAGGCTTCGTCCACCACCAGCCAACCGCCGCGCTGGGCCAGGCGTGAGTGCCAGTCGAGCAGGCGTCGTGGGGTCAGGCTCAGGCCGGTGGGATTGTTGGGGTTGACCACCACCAGTACGTCGAGGCCATCAAGAAAGAAGTCGACTTCCTGCTCCTGCACCTCGCGCACCACATAGCCGGCGCGACGCCAGGCTTCGGCGTGTTCGGCATAGCACGGCGACAACACGCCGACTTTGCCGGCACGACGCAGGCGTGGCAGCAACTGGATGGCCGCCTGGGAACCGGGCACCGGCAACAGGTGCGCAGCGCCGTAGTATTCGCTGGCGGCCTGCTCCAGGCCGTCATCGGTTTCGGGCAAGCGGGCCCAGGCGCGCAACGGGATCTCCGGGATCGGCCACGGCCAGGGCGCGAGGCCACTCGACAGGTCGAGCCAATCGGCCTCGGCAATCCCGTACTGAATCGCTGCCTTGCGCAGCCGGCCACCGTGTTCAAGCATAGAATTGCGCCCCCGCGCACAGGATCAGCAGCCACAACCATACGCCGCGCTGCACCAGTTGCCAGCCCCGGTCGATGGAATCGGCATCCGCCGCCGGGCCTTCGCCCAATTGCGGGCGATGGTGCACTTCACCGTGATAGATCGCAGCGCCGCCCAACTCCACACCCAAGGCGCCGGCACCCGCCGCCATCACCGGGCCGGCGTTGGGGCTATCCCAGGTGGGGCCCTGGGTGCGCCAGCATTTGAGCGCCAGGCGAGTCTTGCCGAGCACGGCGTAGGTCAACGCCACCAGGCGTGCGGGAATGTAGTTGAGCACGTCGTCGATCTTGGCCGCAGCCCAACCGAAACGCTCGAAGCGTTCGTTGCGATAGCCCCACATGGCGTCGAGGGTGTTGCTCAAGCGGTAGAGCACCACGCCCGGCACGCCGGCGACTACAAACCAGAACAGCGCGGCAAACACCGCGTCGCTGCCGTTCTCCAGCACCGATTCGGTGGCGGCGCGGGCGACTTCGGTGCTGTCCAATTCGCTGGTCTGGCGGCTCACCAGGTAGCTGACGCGTTTGCGCGCTTCGTCCAGGTCATCGCTGCGCAAGGCCTGCGCCACCGGAATCACATGCTCGCCGAGGCTGCGCATGCCTAGGGCGCAGTACAACGCGAGAATTTCCAGTACCCAACCGATATACGGCGCCCACGACAGCGCCGTGGCCAGCAGGGTCAGCGGCACCACCGCGATAAACCACGCGGTCACGCCATGGCTGCGCCAACCGCGCCCACCGGTGTTGAAACGTTGCTCGATGCGCCCGGCGAAATTGCCGAACGCCACCAGCGGATGCCAGCGCCTGGGCTCGCCCAATAGCGCATCCAGCGCCACCGCAGCGACACACAGCAAGGCCACACTCATTGACTCACTCCCCACGCATTCTCATACAACATGTCACTCAGCGGCCGAGGCTCGGTCCAGCCTTCGAGCTGCAACATCGGTGCCGGATAGAACTCGGCCACCGGCCCCAGGCACAGCACCGCCAGGGGTTTTGCGCCAGGCGGCAAGCCCAGCAGATCGGCCAGGGCCTGGGGCTCGAACAGCGAGACCCAGCCCATGCCCAAGCCTTCGGCGCGGGCCGCCAGCCACAGGTTCTGGATGGCACAGGACAGCGAAGCCATGTCCATTTCCGGCAAGGTGCGACGGCCGAAGATATGGCGCTCGCGGTCATCCATCAACGCCGCGACCAATACTTCGGCGCAGTCGTGAATGCCTTCGACCTTGAGCTTCATGAACTCATCGGAGCGTTCGCCCAATGCCTCGGCGGTGCGTACGCGCTCTTCTTCCACCAGTTGTTGAATCTGCTCACGCAGTTGGCGGTTGCTGATACGGATAAAGCGCCAGGGTTGCATCAGGCCGACGCTGGGGGCCTGATGGGCAGCCTGGAGTAAACGGTGCAGCAACTCAGGGGCAACGGTGCCGCCGCTGAAGTGGCGCATGTCGCGGCGTTCGGCGATGGCGCGATAGATGGCCTGGCGGTCGGCTTCGGGGAAGGCGTTGTCAGTCATGGCCTCTTCGCGGGCAAGCCCGCTCCCACATTGGATGGGGTTTCAACTCGGTACATTGTGGGAGCTGGCTTGCCTGCGATGGCGGCCTCCCGGTCTGGCGCAAACAAGGCGGCCACTGCCACGGGATTGGATGGAAAATAGAAATGTACGTAGGACGCGGTCATGCGGCCTTGCCGGTAGACCGCCTCGGCACCACGCCCACCGTTGGGGCTAAGGCCACGGGCAATCGGCTGCCACTCGGTGGTCGTGAGGGAGTGGTGATAGGTATGGCCGCGCAGCGTGCCTTCGGGCAGCTCGACATTTTGCAGCGCCAAGGCCGCCAGTTTCTTTTGCATCACGGCATCGCCTTGCAGCAGGCCCACCAGTTCGGCGCGGACGCCATCGACATCGGTCAGCGAGTCGAGCAGGTACAGCATGCCGCCGCATTCAGCGAGCAAGGGTTTGCCGGCGGCATGGTGAGCGCGGATGGCTTCGAGCATCGGCGTGTTTTGCGACAGTGCCTGGTGGTGCAACTCCGGATAGCCACCCGGCAGGTAGAGGCTGTCGGCATCAGGCAATTGGTGGTCATGGATCGGCGAGAAGAAGTGCAACTGGGCACCCATCGCGCGTAGCAGGTCGAGACTGGCGCCGTAGGTAAAGGCGAAGGCTTCGTCGCGGGCCACAGCAATACGCACGCCTTCGAGCAACGGCTCGGCCACGATCACTTCGGGCGCGGCAAAGGTGACCGGAGGCGGTAAGGCGACTTCGCAGCTGCTGCCCAGTGCTTGAGCGGCGGCATCCAGGCGCACATCGAGGTCATTCAATTCGCTGGCTTGCACCAGCCCCAGGTGTCGGCTGGGCAGTTCGATCCCGGTTTCGCGAGACAACGCGCCGTACCAGCGCAAGCCTTCAGTGAGGCTGCCTTCCAACAACTGCGCGTGGCGCAAGGTGCCGACGCGGTTGGCCAGCACGCCGGCAAACGGCAGGTCCGGCTGATAACGCGCCAGGCCCAGGGCCAGGGCACCGAAGGTCTGGGCCATGGCGGTGCCGTCGATCACGCCCAACACCGGCACACCGAAGTGTCGCGCCAGGTCGGCACTGGAGGGGGTGCCGTCGAACAGGCCCATCACGCCTTCGATAAGGATCAGGTCGGCCTCACCGGCCGCCTCCCACAACAGGCGGCGACTTTCCTGCTCGCCCACCATCCACATGTCCAGCTGGTACACCGGCGCACCGCTGGCACGCTCGTGGATCATCGGGTCGAGGAAGTCCGGGCCGCACTTGAACACACGCACCTTGCGCCCCAGGTTGCGGTGCAAACGCGCCAGCGCGGCGGTGACGGTGGTTTTGCCCTGGCCGGACGCCGGTGCGGCGATCAAGACGGCCGGGCAATGACGGGGCTGATTCAAAGTTCGACGCCCTTCTGTGCCTTGATACCGGCCTGGAACGCGTGCTTGAGCATGCCCATTTCGGTGACGGTGTCGCCCATTTCGATCAGTTCGGGTTTGGCCCCACGGCCAGTGACCACCACGTGTTGCATCGGCGGGCGGGCTTGCAGGTCGCTGAGCACTTGGTCCAGGTCGAGGTAGCCGTGCTTGAGGGCGATATTCAGCTCATCCAGCACCACCAGGCCGATGGCCGGGTCTTGCAGCAGTTCGCGGGACACCGCCCAGGCGGCTTCGGCGGCGGCGATGTCGCGCTGGCGGTCCTGGGTTTCCCAGGTGAAGCCTTCGCCCATGACGTGGAAACGCACTTGCTCGGGGAAGCGGCGGAAGAACAACTCTTCACCGGTGCTGTTACGCCCCTTGATGAACTGCACCACACCGCACTGCATGCCGTGGCCCATGGCCCGGGCCAGCATGCCGAATGCGGAGCTGCTCTTGCCTTTGCCGTTGCCGGTCAATACCAGCAACAAACCGCATTCATTGGGGGAGTTGGCGATGCGCTCGTCGATCACGGCTTTTTTGCGCAGCATGCGCGCCAGGTGGCGTTCGTCGCGGTCGGGGGAATCGGTCATGGCAGCTCTCCGTTGGGGCTGGACAAAAACGGCGGGCAGGAAAAAGAAAATACAGACAGCCAAGCATCGCCCACCGTGATGCTGTTGGATGCTCCGGGCCGGTCTCCGGGCTCATGAGTGGCGCCCTGCCCTTGTGAAAAGAGCGAGCAGGCCGACGTTGCGCCTTCCCATATCGCGCGCGATACAGTGGCAAAAGGCAGCGTCTTGACTCATTTACCGTTGCGGGGGCAGCGCCGGAATCGCGGCAGCACTGTGTACAAGTGCGCTCACTCACCGGCTTCCCTGTTTCACCCTGTCGACGCATACGCCACAGAGCACCTGGAACAAGCCGCGAAGGTTAGTGGGTTGGGGGTGGAGCGTCAATTAAAGCCGGCCTCGCACTTGAACCATCGGACCGCCGTACTCCTCTACCCTTACAGGTATTCAGGAGAACACCATGCATAAAACCAGACTCGCCTTACTGATCATGCTCGCAGGCACCCTCGCCGCCTGCGGTGAAAGCTCAAGTTTGCAGGTGTCGGACGGCACCGGTCCTTCGCCCAAGTTGCCCGAACCGAACAAGACACTGATCCCCACCGTCAACATCGCCCCGGCGATCGGCTGGCCTGATGGCGCAAAACCAACGGCCGCCGCAGGCACCCAGGTGGCCGCGTTCGCCGAAGGGCTGGACCACCCGCGCTGGCTGTATGTGCTGCCCAACGGCGATGTGTTGGTGGCCGAAACCAATGCGCCGCCCAAACCGGATGATGCCAAGGGGATTCGCGGCTGGGTCATGGAGAAGGTCATGGGCCGTGCCGGCGCCGGTGTGCCGAGCCCGAACCGCATCACACTGCTGCGCGATGCCGACCACGACGGCGTTGCCGAGACGCGCACAGTGTTCCTGGAGAACCTGAACTCACCGTTCGGCATGACCCTGGTCGGCAACGATTTGTACGTGGCGGACTCGGACAAACTGCTGCGCTTCCCCTATCAACCGGGCGAAACCACGATCAAGGAAGCCGGCACCAAAGTGGTCGACCTGCCAGGCGGCAGCATCAACCACCACTGGACCAAGAACGTAGTAGCGAGCAAAGACGGCAGCAAGCTGTATGTGAGCGTCGGCTCCAACAGCAACGTCGGCGAAAACGGCCTGGAAGCGGAAGAAGGTCGGGCGGCGATCTGGGAAGTGGATCGCGCCTCGGGTCAGCACCGCATCTTCGCCTCCGGCCTGCGCAACCCGAATGGCATGGCTTGGGAGCCGCAGACGGGCAAGTTGTGGACGGCGGTAAATGAGCGTGACGAGATCGGCAGCGACTTGGTGCCGGACTACATCACGTCGGTCAAGGATGGCGGCTTCTACGGCTGGCCTTTCAGTTATTACGGCCAGCACGTGGATGTGCGCGTTTCGCCGCAGAACCTGGACCTGGTGGCCAAGGCCATTGCACCGGACTATGCCGTGGGCCCGCATACGGCGTCGTTGGGACTGACCTTCGCAGAGGGCAACAAACTGCCGGCGCAGTTCAGCAACGGGGCATTTATCGGCCAGCATGGATCGTGGAACCGCAAGCCCCACAGTGGCTACAAGGTGATCTTTGTGCCGTTCGAGGGTGGCCAGCCCAAAGGGCAACCGGTGGACGTGCTGACGGGGTTTCTTGATAAAGACGAGAAGGCCATGGGGCGGCCGGTGGGTGTGGTGGTTGATCAGCAGGGGGATTTGCTGGTGGCCGATGATGTGGGGAACAAGGTGTGGCGGGTGTCGCCAGCCAAATAAATACAAAACCCGTAGGAGCCGGCTTGCCGGCTCCTACGGGTGTTATGGGTTGCGAGCCAGGTTTGCTGGCAACACGCGCTTGGCGCTCAGGTAAGCATTCTGCCAATACGCCTTGGACAGGGTGTCCAGCTTGACCGTACCGCCGGTTTGCGGCGCGTGTACGAAACGCCCTTCCCCCACGTAGATCCCGGCATGGCTGACCTGTGAACCGCCACCGGTGGCGAAGAACAGCAAGTCGCCGGTCTGCAGGTTCTCTTCGCTGACGTCCTGGGCACGCATCACGATCAGCTCGCGGGTGGTGCGCGGCAACGAGATGCCTGCCGCGTCACGGTAGACAAAGCCGATCAAGCCACTGCAGTCGAAACCGGAGTCCGGTGTGTTGCCGCCCCAGCGGTAAGGCGTGCCAACCAGGCCCAGCGCACGGAAGAGCACGTCTTCGGCAGCAGGCGAGAAGCTCTGACTGGAATAGTTGAACACGGGCTTGGGCTTGGCCGCCACGAACGCAGGGGGCGGTGGACGGCTTGCGCAGGCGCTGAGGAGCGCGGCGCAAACGAGAAGAATGAGGCGGGCTGAGGTCGACATGGGCAGAACAATCCTGGTCTGGATGCGGCTTTTCGCTGCCGAACGCTGAAAACCAGAACGCGCAAGCAAAGCTCGCGCGAACGGATTACAACAATATCCAGGGATTCTAGCGCTTACACGTCAAACTTCAAGTATCACTTTAAGTTTACTTGCTAGCGGTAACCGTCGTCGGGGCCATGGCGAGTGCGCGCTTGGCTTCGATGAAGGTTTTGCTCCAGTAGCTGTCACCCAGGTTGTCGACTCGAACACCGCCACTGCGACGGCTGCTGGAGTGGATAAACTGGTTGTCGCCCAAGTAGATACCGGCATGGCTTACGCGACCACGACCCGCCGTACTGAAGAAAAGCAGATCACCCGGCTTGAGGTTGTTGCGCGCGACCAACGGTGCATCCACGTTGATCATTTCGCGGGTGGAGCGTGGCAGGTTCATGCCCGCTTCTTCGCGAAACAGGTAGCCGATGAAACCGCTGCAGTCGAAACCGGCTTCAGAGGTACCGCCAAAACGGTAACGGGTACCGATCAGGGACATGCCGCGTTCAAGAATGCTGTCGGCCAGAACTGGAAGCTGATAAGGCTTGTTGCCGGCGAAGTCGGCCAGTTCCTTCTCGGTTGCAACTTCTTCCTCATAGACAGTGGAAGACTGCGATGCAACGAATTTTGCCTGGGACTGCTGTTGGGTTTTCTGCTGCTCTGCCACTTGCTGAGGGTGGGAGGCGCAACCAAACAACAGGGTAACGAGTGCGAGGGGCACGAGGGGTGCGAAGCGATTTAGCATGGGCACGACCGTGGCTGATATGTAAAGAAGTCGAGACTATGCCCGCTATCAGATCGATTTGCAAATTCAATCGTGATCTATGTGACTTCTTGTTTGGACTATGACATCTAAGCCCTTAACACCCTATACGTGCCTTTTGCGTGGCCAAACCGGCCCAAACGCAGGTTTTCTGGCGCCTGTAATTTGCCAGAAGCCCCGAAACACAAGGGTTGGCTACCAGCCGAGGGTTTCCTTGAGGAAGGGAATGGTGAGCTTGCGCTGGGCCTGCAAGGAGGCCTGGTCGAGTTGTTCGAGCAAGTCGAACAACGCACTCATGCTTCGAGTGCCGCGCGTGAGGATAAAGTGCCCCACTTCGTCAGTGAGGTGCAGGCCGCGACGGGAAGCGCGCAGCTGCAAGGCGCGCAGTTTGTCTTCGTCGGACAACGGGCGCATCTGGAAGATCAACGCCAGGGTCATGCGCGACTTGAGGTCGGCCAGCTTGATCGGCAACTCGCGTGGCGAGGTGGATGCCGCGATCAACAGGCGTCGCCCACTGTCACGCAGGCGGTTGAACAGGTGAAACAACGCCTCTTCCCACTCGGCCTTGCCGGCGATCGCTTGCAGATCGTCCAGGCACACCAGCTCGTATTGTTCGAGATGGTCGAAGATACCGATCCCGCGATCCATCAACTCCGCCAGGGGCAGGTAAACCGCCGGCTCGCCCATCTGCTCGAAACGCAGGCACGCGGCCTGCAGCAGGTGGGTACGCCCCACGCCGTGTTTGCCCCACAGATAGATCAGGCTTTCAGTCCACCCGGCGTCGGCTTCGCAAAGCCGCTCGACATAGCCGAGTGCAGCGGCATTGGCGCCTGGGTAGTAGTTGATGAAGGTGGCGTCGTCACGCAGACGCACACCCAAGGGCAGCTGAATCGGTTTCATGCTGACTGAACGGCTCCAAACGAACCGTTAGTGGCCTCTGTGTAAAGTTTGCAAAGTTTATACCCGTGACGCCGGGCGCACAATGCAGCAGACCACAAGCAAAATCAAAGGTTTGCGTTAACTTGGGCGATTTGCGCAAATTGTTTGACACCCCGGTGCCATAAACCACAAACCCGGCCTGGGCCGGGTTTGTGACGAAGGGGTTACAGGTCGGGGTCTTCCACCCCCGTGTACACATCCGAATCCTTGTACAGATCATGCACATGGCGCACCAGCACCATGATCACCGCCGCCACCGGCAGCGCCAGCAGGATGCCGGTAAAGCCGAACAGCTCACCGCCCGCCAGGATCGCGAAGATCACGGCCACCGGGTGCAGGCCGATCCGATCCCCCACCAGCAGCGGCGTCAGCACCATCCCCTCCAACGCCTGACCCACCATGAACACCGCAACGATACCCAGCATCGGATACAGGTCGCCACCAAACTGGAACAACCCCGCCACCAGCGCCGCGCCGATACCGATCACAAACCCCATATAAGGCACGATAGCGGCCAAGCCGGCGATTAGGCCGATCAACAGGCCCAATTCCAGGCCGATCGCCATCAGGCCCGCTGCGTAAATGATCCCCAGCGCCAGCATCACCAGTAACTGGCCACGTACAAACGCCCCCAGCACCTCATGACACTCTTCGGCGAGGGAGACGATGCGCTCCTCACGATTGCGCGGCAGCAGGCTGCGGATCTTGGCCATCATGATGTCCCAGTCACGCAGCAGGTAGAACGCCACCACCGGGATCAGCACCAGGTTGGTCAGCCAGCCAATCAACGCCAGGCTGGACGCCGTGGCCTGGCTGAGCACCACGCCAACGATATCGGTGGTCTGGCCCATGTGCTCACTGATGGCCGCCTTGACCTTGTCGAACTTCCAGAACCCATCCGACAGTCCCAGCTTGGCCTGGACCCACGGCATGGCCGTGTGCTGCAGCCAGTCGAGCATCTGCGGCGCCAGCTCATAGAGACGAAACAGCTGCTTGGCCAACATCGGCACCAGCACCAGCACCAACGCCGTGATGATCAAGGTGAACAAGGCGAACACCGCCACCACGCCCCAGGTGCGCGACAGGCCGACTTTTTCCAGGCGATCCACCACAGGATCGAACAGATAAGCCAGCAGCAACGCAACCAGGAATGGCGTCAGGATCGAATGCAGCAAAAACACAAAACCGCACAGCAGGACAATCCCGCCAAGCCACACCCAACGACGCGTATCCGCCATAAACCACTCCATCTCTAGCTGCTTCTATATAAGGAAGAACATTTACCAACGAAAACGCAGTTGCGCCTGAGGCTCGGGAGCAGGGGCCGGTTGAGTGCCGTCCACTGCCGGCTGCTGTGCAGGTGCCTCACCCGCTGGCACCTCCTGCAACTTGGCCAGACTCAACTGAGTACGCAACTGATCGGCACTGCCATTGACGCGATACACGATGCGATTGCCATCGACCAACAGGGGCTGCCCACCAAACGGCTCAAGCAGATGGCCCAATGCGGCATAACGCTCAAGGGTCATGCCCTGCACTTCCAGCAATTGTTCCGTACTCACGCCCGGCTTGACCGCGAAGCGTGGCGCGAGCTTCTGGCTGACCGCCAGCATCACCGCATCGGCGACGGCGCCAGTATCAGCGCCTTGGGCGGTGCCCTGCTCGCTCTTGTCACCCAGCCACAAGCGCCACTTGGCTTGCCATTGATTGCCTTCCTGGCGCGCATGCACCGCCAGCAACGCATCGGCGCCGTAACGCTCGGACGCGGCGCGCAGGGGCGTGGCGTCAGCGCTTTCCAGGTTCGGCGCGGTGGCGACCACCTGCTCGTCCAGGTCACCCAACGGCAGGCGCAGTGGCAAGCCACGGTGCTGTGCGGCTCGGCGCAATGCCTGGGCAACTGCCTGGCCATCACCGACCAGGCTGCTGCCTTCGGTGGAATCGTTCAGCCACCAACCGAGGATCGACGGCCGATTGCTGCCCCAGATCGACAGGCCCGCCTCACGCAAGGCGCGGTCGGTGCTCACCGGGTCGAAATCCACTTGCAGGCTTTCCGGAGGGCCGGCGTCGTAGCCGTACTGGCTGATGATTTGTTGCGGATCCTTACGGACGGCTGCCAGGCCCGGGCCATCGGCAGCCTTGGCGTCGCCGGTCAGGCGGATTACCAGGGTCTGCACGGCGCGCTGGGTGGCCTGGTCGCGCTCCTGGGGCGACTGGCTGCTGACCGGTTCAAGTACTTGGTAAAGACCATTGAGGGTTTCGGCATGACTCGCCAGGCTGA
This sequence comes from Pseudomonas sp. BIGb0164, assembly GCF_024810135.1. Taxonomy (NCBI): domain Bacteria; kingdom Pseudomonadati; phylum Pseudomonadota; class Gammaproteobacteria; order Pseudomonadales; family Pseudomonadaceae; genus Pseudomonas; species Pseudomonas sp. BIGb0164. The sequence continues at coordinate 41,987 of NZ_JANUEA010000005.1, forward strand.
CCAACGACAAGCAGCCTACAAAGAAGAATTTGCACAGACGCATGAAAGATTCCCGAACGACAAAATTAGCGGCTGGAACAGACCGTGTGAACTCGGTTTGCCAAGGCTGTGACCACAGCGACTGGTAAAACATTCACAGGGTCTTGGTAAGTTTTCGTACTGTCATAACGATAGCGGGTTCAAGGCTATACCTTAATACGCGCCTTGGCAGACTCGGTCAGCAATTTTTAACCGGCTTTTTTCACGGATATGGCCCTGCCCGTCGGCCCGAGGATGGCCGCTGCCCCTCAAGCCTGATAAAATCGCGCGCCTTCGCAGACCGTCAACGGCTGGGCCTTTTACAAAAAGCGCCTGCCCGCTCGGTCGTTACCCAGAAATCCCCCCTAAAGGCCTGGATCATGAGCAAGCAACCCTCCCTGAGCTACAAGGACGCCGGTGTAGACATCGACGCCGGTGAAGCATTGGTCGAACGCATCAAGAGCGTCGCCAAGCGCACTGCGCGCCCCGAAGTCATGGGCGGCCTGGGCGGTTTTGGCGCCCTCTGCGAAATCCCGGCCGGCTACAAGCAGCCCGTACTGGTCTCCGGCACCGACGGCGTGGGCACCAAGCTGCGCCTGGCACTGAACCTGAACAAACACGACAGCATCGGCATCGACCTGGTTGCCATGTGCGTCAACGACCTGGTGGTGTGCGGCGCCGAGCCGCTGTTCTTCCTGGACTACTACGCCACCGGCAAGCTGAACGTCGACACCGCAGCACAAGTGGTCACCGGTATCGGCGCTGGCTGCGAACTGTCGGGTTGCTCCCTGGTAGGCGGCGAAACCGCTGAAATGCCAGGCATGTACGAAGGCGAAGACTACGACCTGGCCGGCTTCTGCGTTGGCGTTGTAGAAAAAGCTGAAATCATCGACGGTTCCAAAGTCGCCGCGGGCGACGCCCTGCTGGCCCTGCCGTCCTCCGGCCCGCACTCCAACGGTTACTCGCTGATCCGCAAGATCATCGAAGTGTCCGGCGCCGACATCGAGAACACCCAGCTCGACGGCAAGCCGCTGACCGACCTGCTGATGGCCCCGACCCGCATCTACGTCAAGCCACTGCTCAAGCTGATCAAGGACACCGGCGCCGTCAAGGCCATGGCCCACATCACCGGTGGCGGCCTGCTGGACAACATCCCGCGCGTCCTGCCTAAAGGCGCCCAGGCCATTGTCGACGTGGCCAGCTGGCAGCGCCCTGCGGTCTTCGACTGGCTGCAAGAGAAAGGCAACGTCAACGAAACCGAGATGCACCGCGTGCTGAACTGCGGCGTGGGCATGGTGATCTGCGTGGCACAAGAGCACGTTGAAACCGCGCTGAACGTGCTGCGTGAAGCCGGCGAGCAGCCTTGGGTCATCGGTCAGATCGCCACTGCCCCGGAAGGCGCAGCCCAGGTTGAACTGAAGAACCTCAAGGCTCATTAATGTCTCAGACCTGTGATGTCGTGGTGCTGCTCTCCGGCACCGGCAGTAACTTGCAGGCCCTGATCGACAGCACGCGCACCGGCGACAGCCCGGTGCGCATCGCTGCGGTGATCTCCAACCGCAGCGACGCCTACGGCCTGCAACGCGCCAGGGACGCGGGTATCGAAACCCGCTCGCTGGATCACAAGGCCTTCGAAGGCCGCGAAGCCTTCGATGCCGCCCTGGTCGAACTGATCGACGCCTTCAACCCCAAACTCGTGGTACTCGCCGGCTTCATGCGCATCCTCAGCGCTGACTTCGTGCGCCACTATGAAGGGCGCCTGCTGAACATCCACCCTTCCCTGCTCCCCAAGTACAAAGGCATGCACACGCACCAGCGCGCGCTCGACGCCGGCGACAGCGAGCATGGCTGCAGCGTGCACTTTGTCACCGAGGAACTCGATGGCGGGCCTCTGGTCGTACAGGCAGTGGTTCCGGTAGAGTCTGCAGACTCGGCGCAGACGCTTGCGCAACGGGTTCACACCCAGGAACACAGGATTTACCCGCTGGCTGTTCGCTGGTTTGCCGAGGGGCGGTTGATTCTTGGTGAACAGGGTGCATTATTGGACGGTCAGTTACTCGCGGCCAGCGGCCACTTGATTCGAACCTAGGAGATTTTATGCGTCGCGCCTTGCTCTTCGCTTTTGCGCTGTTCGCCTTGCCTGCCGTGCAAGCAGCAGACCTTCACCCTTTCTCCGCCAGCTACACCGCCGACTGGAAACAGTTGCCCATGAGTGGTTCGGCTGAACGCAGCCTGACCAAGAACGACAATGGCTCCTGGACCTTGAACTTCAAGGCTTCCATGATGATTGCCAGCCTCACCGAAACCAGCGTGATCCAGTTCGACAAGGACGCCCTGCAACCGAAGAGCTACACCTTCGAACGCGGCGGCCTGGGCAAGGCGAAGAAGATCAACCTGGACTTCGACCGCACGACCAACAAGGTCACCGGTTTCGAAAACAAGGACCCGGTCAACGTCACCCTCGAAAGTGGCATGCTCGACAAGTCGACCTACCAGCTGGCCCTGCAACGTGACGTGGCCGCCGGCAAGAAAAGCATGAGCTACCGCGTGGTCGAAGGCACTGACGTCGACACCTACGACTTCCGTGTGATCGGCCCGGAAAAGGTCCAGACCAAGGCCGGCTCCATCGATGCGATCAAGGTCGAGCGTGTACGCGACCCGTCGCAGAGCAAGCGCATCACCCAGATGTGGTTTGCCAAGGACTGGGGCGGCATCCTGGTTGCCCTGCGCCAGGTTGAAACCGACGGCAAGGAATACAACATCATGCTGCTCGACGGTACCGTTGACGGCAAGGCTGTCAAAGGCAGCTGATGGGCGGGTGAGCCAGAGAAGAGCCTCGCGGAATGCGGGGCTTTTTTTTGCCTGTTGGTTTTGCGTTGAAGCTTCTACCGCTATCGCCGGCATGGCCAACACAGCCCCAAAAGCCTGACCCGAACATGAAACTTCTGTCATAAAACTCAACGACCTGCGACGCAATCCCACGGTTTACGCGGCCTGCAGGATAGTTGCGTTTTATGCAATGAATTGTTGCGCAGAAAATCGGTTTACTTAGCAAGCTAACAAAACATATAAAAGAGGCCTGCGACGACTTGCCGCAGATCAACCAGAGATTGGAGCAAGCAGATGACTGTAAAAGTAACTGAACGCGACGACGAACATATGTCCCACGAAGCAGTAGCCCACGGGATTCATATCTGGGATGTACATCAGCAAGATCAGCTGGTCGGCATGTTTCACAACGAGAACGAAGCCCACAATTATAAAAACGAGCTCGAATCTCTCGAACTGAAACGCCAGGCGCAAAGCTCCTGAGTATTCGCACGGTTCGGGTCCCTGGCCCACGCAGCCTTGATGCCTGAAAACACAAAACCCGCCTTTTGAGCGGGTTTTGTATTGAAGGGGGGCGCTAGGCAGCCGGCGCGGGGCAAGCCCGCTCACTACAAACCCCGCCAACGGCGGGGTTTGTTGTGTTTACGGGCTTACCACATCAGATCGTCCGGGATCTGGTAGGCGGCGTATGGATCGTCCTCATCGGGCACCTGGCTTTCAGTGAGGACATTGAGCTGCACGATACGCTCCGGTGCACGCTCCTGGATCTTCAGCGCTGCTTCACGCGGGATGACCTCGTAGCCGCCACCGTGATGCACGATCGCCAGGGAGCCGTTGCTCAGCTTGTTTCGCATCAAGGTGTTGACCGACAGGCGCTTGACCTTCTTGTCGTCCACGAAGTTGTAGTAGTCCTCGGTGGTCAACTTGGGCAGGCGCGAGGTCTCGATCAGTTGCTTGACCTGCGCGGTGCGGGCCTTGGCCTCGGCTTTTTCCTGCTGCTGGCGGTTCAGCTCCTGGTCGCGCTTGACCTTCTCGGCCTGCGCTTCCTGGGCCAGGCGCGCCTGGGTGTCATCGGCTTCGATCTGGCCTTTATGGACCAGGCGTTGCTGCTTCTGTTTCTCTTTGCCGACCTGCTTGGCCTGCTTTTGGTTGACCAGACCTGCTTTGAGCAACTGGTCGCGAAGGGAAAGGCTCATGGTGCTTACTCACTTAGGCAACTGCTCAACCGCAGCTGGACACATTCTTTTCCTGACGTTTGGCTTCGCCCCACAGGGCGTCCAACTCTTCGAGGGTGCAATCTTCTATGGGTTTGTGCGTATCGCGCAATGCCTGTTCGATAAATCGGAAACGTCGTTCGAACTTGGCATTGGCGCCACGCAGCGCGGTTTCCGGGTCGACCTTGAGGTGGCGGGCCAAATTGACGGCGGCAAACAGCAGGTCGCCGACCTCATCAGCGATGGCCACAGAATCGTTATCAGCCATGGCTTCGAGCACTTCATCCAGCTCTTCGCGCACGTTGTCCACCACCGGCAGTGCGGATGGCCAGTCAAAACCGACCTGGCTGGCGCGCTTCTGCAATTTGGCGGCACGGGACAATGACGGCAAGGCGGTGGGCACATCATCAAGCAGAGACAATTGCTCCGGCGCGTCGGATTTTTCCGCACGCTCCTCGGCCTTGATCTGCTCCCAGCGTTCCTTGACCTGCTCCTCGCTCAACTGCGGGATATCCAAGGGCGCGTACAGATCACCGGTGGGGAACACGTGGGGATGGCGGCGAATGAGCTTGCGGGTGATGCTGTCGATCACCCCGGCGAACTCGAAACGTCCCTCTTCCCGCGCCAGCTGGCTGTAATACACCACTTGGAACAGCAGGTCGCCCAGCTCGCCTTGCAGGTGATCGAAGTCACCACGCTCGATGGCATCGGCAACCTCGTAGGCTTCTTCCAGAGTATGTGGAACGATAGTGGCGTAGGTTTGCTTGATGTCCCACGGGCAACCGTATTGCGGGTCGCGCAGGCGGTTCATCAAGTACAGCAAGTCATCTAGTGAATACATTGATCTCTATCCGCTGAAAATCAAATGTGGGAGCGGGCTTGCTCGCGAATGCGATGTGTCAGCCACAAACTTTTGACTGATAGACCGCATTCGCGAGCAAGCCCGCTCCCACATTTCAGACCTCGCTCATCCAGCTAATCAAGGGGTGCGGTTACGTCGCGTCTCGATGATGTTCGGCAACTGGGAAATGCGCCCCAGCAACCGCCCCAACGCGTCCAGCCCCGGAATCTCGATGGTCAGGGACATCAACGCGGTGTTGTCCTCTTTGTTCGAGCGGGTGTTGACCGCCAGCACGTTGATCCGCTCGTTAAGCAGCACTTGCGAGACGTCACGCAGCAAACCGGAACGGTCGTAGGCACGAATAACGATGTCCACCGGATAGGTGAGCACCGGCACCGGCCCCCAGCTGACCTGGATGATTCGCTCCGGCTCGCGCCCGCCCAGCTGCAGCACCGAGGCGCAGTCCTGGCGGTGAATGCTCACGCCACGCCCCTGGGTGATGTAGCCGACGATGGCGTCGCCCGGCAACGGCTGGCAGCAACCGGCCATTTGCGTCATCAGGTTGCCCACGCCCTGGATCTGGATGTCGCCGCGCTTGCCCGGCTTGTAGCCCGTGGCCTTGCGTGGGATCAGCTCCAGCTGTTCGCTGCCGCGCTCCGGCTCGACCAGTTGCTGGGCCAGGTTGACCAGTTGCGCCAGGCGCAGGTCGCCGGCTCCAAGGGCGGCAAACATGTCTTCGGCGATCTTCATGTTGGCCTTTTCGGCCAACTTGTCGAAGTCCACCTGCGGCAGGCCAAGACGCGCCAATTCACGTTCGAGCAGGGTCTTGCCGGCCGCGACGTTCTGGTCGCGGGCCTGCAATTTGAACCAGTGGACGATCTTCGCCCGTGCCCGCGACGTGGTGATGTAGCCCAGGTTCGGGTTCAACCAGTCGCGGCTCGGCGTGCCGTGCTTGCTGGTGATGATCTCGACCTGTTCACCGGTCTGCAGGCTGTAGTTGAGCGGCACGATGCGCCCGTTGATCTTGGCGCCCCGGCAGTTGTGGCCGATCTCGGTGTGCACGCGGTAGGCAAAGTCCAGCGGCGTGGCGCCCTTCGGCAAGTCGATGGCATGGCCGTCAGGGGTGAAGATGTAGACCCGGTCCGGCTCGATATCCACGCGCAACTGTTCGGCCAGGCCGCCGATGTCGCCCAGCTCTTCGTGCCATTCCAGTACTTGGCGCAGCCAGGAGATTTTCTCTTCGTACTGGTTGGACCCGGCCTTGACGTCGGTGCCCTTGTAGCGCCAATGCGCGCACACCCCCAGCTCCGCCTCTTCGTGCATGGCGTGGGTGCGGATCTGCACTTCCAGCACCTTGCCCTCGGGGCCGATCACCGCCGTGTGCAGCGAGCGATAGCCGTTCTCCTTGGGGTTGGCGATGTAGTCGTCGAATTCCTTGGGAATGTGCCGCCACAGGGTGTGGACGATGCCCAGCGCGGTGTAGCAGTCGCGCATTTCCGGCACCAGCACGCGCACCGCACGCACGTCGTAGATCTGGCTGAAGGCCAGGCCCTTGCGCTGCATTTTGCGCCAGATGGAATAGATGTGTTTGGCACGGCCGCTGATGTCGGCTTCAACGCCGGTGGCCTGCAACTCGGAGCGCAATTGGTTCATCACGTCGGTGATAAAGCGCTCACGGTCCAGGCGCCGCTCGTGCAGCAGCGTGGCGATCTGTTTGTATTGGTCGGGCTCGAGGTAGCGGAAGGACAGGTCCTCCAGCTCCCACTTGATGTGGCCGATGCCCAGGCGGTGCGCCAGCGGCGCGTAGATATCGAAGACTTCGCGGGCAACGCGATTGCGTTTTTCGTCGTCGGCGGTCTTCACCGCGCGGATCGCGCAGGTGCGCTCGGCCAGCTTGATCAGTGCAACACGCACATCATCGACCATGGCCACGAGCATCTTGCGCAGGTTCTCGACCTGACCCTGGGTGCCCAGCACCATGGATTGGCGCGGGCTGAGGCTGGCGCTGATGGCCGCCATGCGCAGCACGCCGTCGATCAGCTTGGCGACCACGGCGCCGAAACGCTGGCTGACCAGCGGCAACGCGATATGCCCTTCACGCACGCCGCGATAGAGCACGGCGGCGATCAGCGAGTCCTGGTCCAACTTGAGATCGGCGAGGATCTCGGCGATTTCCAACCCGGTGCGAAAGCTTGAAGTGCCTTCGGCCCACAGGTTCTTGGCCGCATTGTTTTGCTGCTCCGACTCACGAGCGAACTCGCAAGCGGCCTTCAAGGCTTCACGGTCCAGTGCCGGGTCGACACTGACGGCATGATCCAGCCATGCCTCGAGATTGATACTGCCGTCGGTGTTGATCGGCTGGTGTGCTCTCACCTGTACCATCTTGCTTACCTTCCCTACGACGCACCTTCGATGCGCCAAAAATCATCGCTGACCTGCTTTAACTATTAAAGCTTACACACGCTCCCTGGCAGGTCACGGCCTTGGAGAATGCAGGCCAGTCGGATTAAACGGGCATCCTAGCCCGCTTCAAATAACGCCATGGCCTCGACATGCGCTGTCTGCGGAAACATGTCGAGGATCCCGGCACGCTTTAGCCGGTAGCCTTGCTTGACCAACTCAACCGTGTCCCGCGCCAGCGTGGCCGGGTTGCAGGACACATACACCAGGCGCTTGGCCTTGAGGGTCGCCAGCTTGCGCACGACCTCCAGGGCACCATCGCGGGGTGGGTCCAAGAGTACCGCAGAAAAGCCCTGTTTGGCCCATTCTGCGTCGGTCAAAGGCTGGGACAAATCGGCCTGAAAAAACTGCGCATTATGCAAATTGTTGCTGACGGCATTGAGCGCCGCCCGGTCGACCATGGTCTGTACGCCCTCCACCGCCACCACTTCGCGCACCTGTTGGGCCAGTGGCAGGGCAAAGTTACCCAGGCCGCAGAACAGGTCCAGCACGCGCTCATCGGGCTGTGGCGCCAGCCATTCCAGGGCCTGGGCGACCATTGCCTCGTTCACGCCAGCGTTGACTTGCACGAAGTCGCCCGGGCGGTAAGCCAACGCCAGATTCCACTGCTCCAACCGAAAGCCCAACACCGCGTCGGCTTCGACAGGCTCCGGTTGGCCTTCGCCATGCAGCCACAACTGGGCTTCATGGAACGCACAGAATTCTTTCAACACCGCCAGGTCCGCGTCGGACAACGGCGCCATATGCCGCAACAACACGGCGATGGACGTGCCACTGAACAACTCCACATGCCCCAAGGCCTGTGGTTTGCTCAGGCGTCGCAACATGTTCGGCAGGCGCTGCATGATCGGTTGCAAGGCCTGTACCAGCACCGGGCAATCGTCGATGGCAACGATGTCCTGGCTGGCCACGGCGCGGAAACCTACTTCGAGATGTTTGGCCTTGGCGTCCCAACGCACCGCTACACGGGCGCGGCGACGGTAGCCGAATTCCGGCCCACTCAAGGGGGCTGCCCATTCTTGCGGCTCGACACCCGCCACGCGGGACAATTGTTCGGCGAGCATGCGCTGTTTCAGGGCAAGTTGTTCGGCATGGGGCAAATGCTGCACGCTGCAGCCGCCACAACGGCCAACGTGGGCACACGGCGCCGGCCGGCGCAGTTCACTGGCCTTGAACACCCGCTCGGTACGCGCCTCGACGATTTTGCCGTGCGCGCCCAGCACCCGCGCCTCGACGTCTTCGCCGGCCAGCGCGCCATTCACAAACCAGGTACGACCTTCAAAGAACACAATGCCTCGGCCGTCATTGGCCAGGCGCTCGATGGTCAGTTTTTGCTTCTTGCCTACAGGAATCTGTGGGGCCCGGCTGCCGCCCGTCGGTTGGAAGCGCAGGCCTCTCTCGTGCTTGGCCATCAGTTGGGTTCGTCAAAGATGCCGGTCGACAGGTAGCGGTCGCCTCGGTCACAGATGATCGCGACGATCACCGCGTTTTCCACTTCCTTGGACAAGCGCAACATGCCGGCCACGGCGCCGCCCGAGGACACGCCGCAGAAGATGCCTTCTTCACGGGCCAGGCGGCGGGTGGTGTCTTCGGCTTCACGCTGGGCCATGTCGATGATGCGGTCCACGCGGGTCGCGTTGTAGATCTTGGGCAGATACTCCTCGGGCCAGCGGCGGATACCGGGGATGGCCGCGCCTTCCATCGGTTGCAGGCCAACGATCTGGATCGCCGGGTTCTGCTCCTTGAGGTAGCGCGAGTTGCCCATGATGGTACCGGTGGTGCCCATGGAACTGACAAAATGGGTGATGGTGCCCCCGGTCTGGCGCCAGATTTCCGGGCCGGTGGTGGTGTAGTGCGCCTCGGGGTTATCACCGTTGGCGAACTGGTCCAGCACCAAGCCACGGCCTTCGGCGGCCAGGCGCTCGGCCAGGTCGCGCGCGCCCTCCATGCCTTCTTCCTGGGTGACCAGGATCAACTGGGCGCCATAGGCGGTCATCGCCGCCTTGCGTTCGGCGCTGCCGTTATCGGGCATGATCAGGATCATCTTGTAACCCTTGATCGCCGCGGCCATGGCCAGGGCGATCCCGGTATTACCCGAGGTAGCTTCGATCAGGGTGTCGCCGGGCTTGATCTGCCCGCGCAACTCGGCGCGGGTGATCATCGACAGCGCCGGGCGGTCCTTCACGGAACCGGCCGGGTTGTTCCCTTCGAGCTTGAGCAACAGGGTGTTGCTGGTTTCACCCGCCATGCGTTGCAAGCGGACCAGGGGCGTGTTGCCGACGCAATCGGCGATTGTAGGGTACTGCAAGGTCATGGCGTATTCGCAATCCAGACTGCGGGGCGCACATCATACCGGGAAAGGCCCGCGGGCCATATCACGCAAAGTGCGGTGCTTATGGCTTAAAGGAATAAGTAGGTGATGTGTTGGCTGGGAGGGTGCCCCTGCTACCCCATTCGCCCGTCGCCATGATTCTTGCGAAACACCTCCTCCCCCATCGCCGCAATCTGTCCCTCGATCAGGGCTTCGAAAGGTTTGAGCAACGGTTCGAATGAAGCCGGCGCCTCTAACACCTGTAATGCCTGCACGATCGCTTCCACTGTCGACAACGCGCCCGCGCCGGGTGCCTTGCGCAACCGATAACGGGACACGGAGCCTTCCGCCAGCGTTACCCGTGGCAACGCCGCCAACAGCGGATTGAGGTGCAGCAGTTTGCGCGCCTTGCGCCAGGTGCCATCGGGCACCACCAGCAACAGCGCTTGATCGCCCGGTGAATAGGCCTGCAACGGCTGGGCGTCGTCAGCCGGAAACAGCAACCGCGCCTGATAACCCGGCGAGCTCAGTAACGATGCCAAATCCTCAAACACCTCCCCCACCACCAACTGCGCGTTGTTCAGCCCCAGCGCCGCCAACCGTGCGGTATTGAGCGCATGGTTGACCTCGCTCGGATGTTGCAACAGCAGCACCCGGGTACGGCTGTCGAGGCTTGGGATCAACGGGCACAGGCAATGGGCGACGGGCCTGAGGCAACGGGAGCATTGGGGTCTGGACATGGTTTTTCAGGCCTGGTTGAGCTGGGCTTTGAGCAAATCGCGGAAGGTCTGGATCAGCGGTTCACGGCTGCGGCCACGGCGCATGATCATGGAGAACGGCGCCTGGTAGCCGAAGGTCGCCGGCAGCAACACGCGCAGGTCGCCCTTGTCGGCCCAGGCCTGGGCGTAGTGTTCGGGCAGGTAACCGATATAGGCGCCGGAGAGCACCAGGATCAGCTGAGCCTCCATACTTTCCACCGTGGCGGCGCTGTGCTTGAAGCCGTGGCGGGCGAGTTCCGCCTGGCTCCAGTAACCGCGCCCGACCATGCGTTGCTGGGTGATCACTTGCTCGGGGATACGCCGCTCGTTGAATAAAGGATGGCGCGTGCTGCAATACAACCAGTGCTGTTCGCGGTACAGCGGCATGTAGATCAGGCCGCTCATGCGGTTGGAAAAGGCACCGATGGCCAGGTCCAGGCGATTGTCCTGTACGCCCAGTTGCAGTTCGTACGGGCTCATCACCGATAAGTGCAGGTGAACGGCCGGGTGTTCAAGACTGTAAGCACCGATCACTTCAGCGAACGGCAAGGCTTTGTCGCTGACGGTGGAGTCGAGCACACCGAGCTTGAGGGTGCCGCGCAACTCGCCTTTGAGAGCGGCGGCGTATTGCTCGAAACCTTCGAGCTCACCCAGCAACCGCAGGGTTTCCTGATGGAACAGCTCGCCTTTACTGGTCAGGCTGAATCCACCCCGGCCGCGATGGCACAGCACCAGGCCCAACGCCGATTCCAGTTGGCTCATGTAGGTGCTGATAGCCGACGTGGACAGGTTGAGTTCATGCTGGGCGTTGGCGAACCCTTGGTGCCGCACGACGCTGACGAAGATGCGCAGGAGTTTCAGGTCGGGCAAGGCGTTGGCCATCGGATCTCCGCAAGGGTTGGAGTGTAGTGAGCGGGCCTGCCCCGCGCGGCGGTATATCAGGTTGGCTCGTGGCGGCTGATACATCGCCGCGCGGGGCAAGCCCGCTCACTACAGAGTCCAATCACCACAGAACCTTTTCAGACAGTCTACCTGCTGGCATTAGTTTAGAAAAATCTGAACTAAGTATTTGCCCCTGCCGATTCTTTCGTTTCCAGGTATTTCGCATTATCGGCCCCTAATAAACAAAACAACGATGAGGCACTCCCGTGGACAAGATTTTCCACCAACCACTGGGCGGCAACGAAATGCCGCGCTTCGCCGGCATCGCCACCATGATGCGCCTGCCCCACCTGCAAACGGCCAAGGGCCTGGACGCCGCCTTTGTCGGCGTGCCCCTGGACATCGGCACCTCCCTGCGCGCCGGCACCCGCTTCGGGCCCCGCGAGATCCGCGCCGAATCCGTGATGATCCGCCCGTACAACATGGCCACCGGCGCTGCACCGTTCGACTCGCTGTCGGTGGCCGACATCGGCGACGTGGCGATCAACACCTTCAACCTGCTCGACGCCGTGCGCATCATCGAAGAAGCCTACGACGAGATCCTCGAGCACGATGTGATCCCCCTGACCCTGGGTGGCGACCACACCATCACCCTGCCGATCCTGCGGGCGATCCACAAGAAACACGGCAAGGTCGGGCTGGTGCACATCGATGCCCACGCCGACGTCAACGACCACATGTTCGGCGAGAAAATCGCCCACGGCACCACCTTCCGCCGTGCGGTGGAAGAAGGCTTGCTGGACTGCGACCGCGTGGTACAGATCGGCCTGCGTGCCCAGGGCTACACCGCCGAAGACTTCAACTGGAGCCGCAAGCAGGGCTTCCGTGTGGTGCAGGCCGAAGAGTGCTGGCACCAGTCGTTGGCCCCGCTGATGGCCGAGGTGCGTGAAAAAGTCGGCGGCGGTCCGGTGTACCTGAGCTTTGATATCGACGGTATCGACCCGGCCTGGGCGCCTGGCACCGGCACTCCGGAAATCGGCGGGCTGACCACCATCCAGGCCATCGAGATCATCCGGGGCTGCCAGGGCCTCGACCTGATTGGTTGTGATCTGGTAGAAGTTTCGCCGCCGTACGACACCACCGGCAACACCTCGCTGCTCGGCGCCAACCTGCTGTACGAGATGCTCTGCGTACTGCCCGGCGTGGCCCACCGCTGATGAGCACCCAAGACCTACTGAAAGCCGCGGCCGACCTGGTGTCGGCCTTCGCCCGCAATGACCGCGCCGCCTACTTCGGCGCGTTCACGGCCGATGCCAGCTTTGTGTTCTACACCCTCCCCCAGCCGCTGCTCAGCCGCGACGCCTACCAGGCGTTGTGGGACAGCTGGCGCCAGGACGAGGGGTTCGAGGTGCTGTCCTGCACGTCGAGCAACGCCGTTGTCAGCCTGCAAGGCGACGTGGCGATTTTTATTCATGACGTGGCCACCGAGCTGCGCATGAACGGGGAGCAATTTTTTAGCCAGGAACGCGAGACCATTGTCTTCAAGCGACAAGGGGCGAGCGAACAACAAGAACAAGGCCTGTGGCTGGCCTGTCACGAACATTTGTCCGCAATGCCGGAAGGGCTGCCGCCCCCTTAGCCAATGTGATCGGAGCTGATCATGAATAATAAAAACAACGAAAACAGTATTCGCAAAATAGAAACCAACGGGGTCGAACAGATCCCGGACCACGAACGCACTGCCGGCCCCAAGGATCTGTTCCGACTGATCTTCGGCGGTGCCAATACCTTTGCCACCGCCGTGCTGGGTTCCTTCCCGGTGTTGTTCGGCTTGTCGTTCCAGGCCGGTGTCTGGGCGATTGTGCTGGGCGTGTTGGTGGGTGCGCTGATCCTGGCGCCCATGGGCCTGTTCGGGCCGATCAACGGCACCAACAACGCCGTGTCTTCCGGTGCGCATTTCGGCGTGCACGGGCGGATTGTCGGCTCGTTCCTGTCATTGCTGACGGCGATTGCCTTCTTCTCACTGTCGGTGTGGAGTTCAGGCGACGCGCTGGTAGGCGGTGCGAAACGTCTGGTGGGCTTGCCGGAAACTGACCTGACCCTGGGCCTGGCCTATGGTTTGTTCGCCCTGCTCGTGCTCACGGTGTGCATCTACGGCTTCCGCTTCATGCTGTGGGTCAACCGCATTGCGGTGTGGGCGGCGAGCCTGCTGTTCCTGCTGGGCATCTTTGCCTTCGCACCGGCGTTCGACAGCCACTTCGCCGGCACCGTCGCACTGGGCCAGACTGGCTTCTGGGCGGCGTTTATCGGTGCCGCGCTGGTGGCCATGAGTAACCCGATTTCCTTCGGGGCGTTCCTCGGTGACTGGTCGCGCTACATCCCGCGTGAAACGCCGAAAATGCGCATCATGCTGGCGGTGGTGCTGGCGCAGATCGCCACCCTGATCCCGTTCCTGTTCGGCCTGGCCACCGCGACCATCGTGGCAATCAAGGCACCGGACTACATCGCGGCCAACAACTACGTCGGCGGTTTGCTGGCCGTGGCACCGAGCTGGTTCTTCCTGCCGGTGTGCCTGATCGCAGTGATCGGCGGCATGTCCACCGGCACCACCTCGCTGTATGGCACGGGGTTGGACATGTCCAGCGTGTTCCCGCGCCTGCTGTCGCGGGTCAAGGCCACGTTGCTGATTGGGGTGATGTCGATTGCCTTCATCTTCATCGGACGTTTCGCCGCCAACCTGGTGCAGAGCGTGTCGACCTTTGCCGTGCTGATCATCACCTGCACCACACCGTGGATGGTGATGATGATCATCGGCCTGATCGTGCGCCGTGGTTACTACTGCCCGGATGACCTGCAGGTGTTCACCCGCGGTGAAACCGGTGGTCGCTACTGGTTCAGCCATGGCTGGAACTGGCGCGGGCTGGGGGCCTGGATCCCGAGCGCACTGGTGGGGCTGTGCTTCGTCAACCTGCCGGGGCAGTTTGTCGGGCCACTGGGCAACCTGGCCGATGGCATCGACATCAGCCTGCCGGTGACGCTGGGACTGGCGTCGGTGGTGTACCTGACCTTGCTTCGCGTGTTTCCGGAACCGGCCGCTGTCTACGGCCCGGCGGACCCTCGCAGCAAGCGCACGGATGCGCGCGTTAAACCGGCGCTGCAACACGCCGCCTGATCGCTCATAAAAAAGATAATCGGAGACCCGCCGTCATGGCTTTGGATTTATTCGTCGTACTCATCTACGCCGCCGGCATGCTCGTGCTCGGCTATTACGGCATGCGCCGCGCCAAGACCCACGAAGACTACTTGGTGGCCGGTCGCAACCTGGGCCCTTCACTGTACATGGGCACCATGGCCGCCACGGTATTGGGCGGTGCGTCCACCGTCGGCACCGTGCGCCTGGGTTATGTGCACGGCATCTCCGGCTTCTGGCTGTGCGCCGCGCTGGGCATGGGGATCATTGCGCTGAACCTGTTCCTGGCCAAGCCGCTGTTGAAGCTGAAGATCTTCACCGTGACCCAGGTGTTGGAAAAACGTTACAACCCCATGGCCCGCCAAGCGAGCGCGGTGATCATGCTGGCCTACGCCTTGATGATCGGCGTGACCTCGATCCTGGCCATTGGCACCGTGCTGCAAGTGCTGTTCGGCCTGCCGTTCTGGATCTCGGTGCTGCTGGGCGGTGGCGTGGTGGTGGTGTATTCGACCATCGGCGGCATGTGGTCGCTGACCCTCACCGACATCGTGCAGTTCGTGATCAAGACCGTCGGCCTGATGTTTATCCTGCTGCCGATCTGCCTGTACCGCGTCGGCGGCTGGGATGAGCTGGTGGCCAAGCTGCCGGCGTCGAATTTCAGCTTCACCGAAATCGGCTGGGACACGATCATCACCTACTTCATGATCTACTTCTTCGGCATCCTGATCGGCCAGGACATCTGGCAGCGTGTGTTCACTGCCCGTGATGAAAAGGTCGCCAAGTACGCGGGCACCTTCGCCGGTTTCTACTGCATTCTCTACGGCCTGGCCTGCGCATTGATCGGCATGGCTGCGCATGTGTTGATCCCGAACCTGGACAACGTCAACAACGCCTTCGCCGCCATCGTCAAACTGTCGCTGCCGGACGGCATCCGTGGCCTGGTGATTGCGGCGGCCCTGGCCGCGATGATGTCCACCGCCAGCGCTGGCCTGTTGGCCGCCTCCACCGTCCTGACCGAAGACCTGCTGCCACGCCTGCGCGGCGGCAAGCAGTCGAGCCTGGCGATCAACCGCCTGTTCACGATGCTCACCGGTATTGCCGTACTGGGTATCGCGCTGGTGGTGAACGACGTGATCAGCGCACTGACCCTGGCTTACAACCTGTTGGTGGGCGGCATGCTGATCCCACTGATCGGCGCGATCTTCTGGAAGCGGGCGACCACCTCCGGCGCAATCACCTCCATGACCCTGGGCTTTGTGACCGCACTGGTGTTCATGTTCAAGGATGGCCTGGATGCCAACACGCCGATCTACTACAGCCTGGCGGTCGGGTTGGTGAGCTTCGTGCTGGTGAGCTTGCTGTCGCGCAAACCGGAGGCGATGGCGGCGCGAGCGGTTTGATGTGTAACAGGATTTAGAGCAGTTTCTTCAGCGGGCACGACGTCGGATGTCGTGCCCGTTTTTTTGTTCTGGTTATCTGTAGAGCTCGCCCCCTCCAAACAGGTCGTCGCAGGTCTTGCAGCCAAAAAACTGCAGTACCCCCGGGCATTCGATTGTGCCCGTGCGCCCTGCGCGCACATACCAGGTACAGGCCTTCCCCTGATACGTCAGGGTGCCCTCAAGGTGACAAGGTGCCCATTCGTAGTCGTCATGCAGTGTGCGCCCATCAATGCGTTCGGCACGCTTGAAGAAAGAGGCGATTTGCCGCTCATCAAGTGCAACGTCCGATGCTCGGCACGACTCAGGCTCCAGGGATTCAAAACGCGTAATCGACACGTCGCTGACAGGCGAACAGCCCACAAGTAACACCGCAAACGCCGCTTGCCTAAATCTCATTGCCACACCGCGCTGCCGGCTTCATCCACGTTTTTATAGGAAATTTGCGGGTGGGTGTAGACGTCTTTCGACGTCAGGCTGAAATGACCGTAGAGCTCAGCGACCAACCATTGCAACGATTGATTTTGCATCGCCGTCACCTTCTCATAATGCGTTTCATCCAAGTGTTTTCCGACCAGCTCGATACCTAATGAATCGGCATTCATGGGGTAACGCTCAGGGTAGTTCTTGGTGCGTTCATACCGATCCAACGCGCGGAACTGCAACTCCCAGGTAAGTGATTCAATGGCCTTGATCTTAACGGCGTCACACGTTGACTTATCCACCGCCTGGCACTTGGAACGCAGTAATCTCCCGACGTGATAACAGCGTTTTTTCATGCTGGCCGTCTGGTAGATCGCACCGTCCTTTTCGATGAGAAAGTGCGCGCCGTTGCCCTTATTTCGGTAACTGTTGAAAGTGTGCTGCGCCGTCGGGGCGTCAGTCTGGTGGACCACCAGGGCGCGCACGCTACGCAGATCCCCCTGCTCGATCGCTGGGAAACGGCGGAGTTCGACCTTGCTGGAAATCAACATGCCTTCGTTATCAATGCTCGACATTTCGATGCCTTTTCATCCTTGGGAAGACAAAAATATAGAGACTGAAACTGGGAAATGGCGTGGATGACGGGATAAGCAGAAGGGTCTGACGATGGCACGTGCATCGTCAGACGATAAACGGGGGAGGCGTTACGAAAAGGGAGGTGCGCTCAGATCACAGGGAACCGGAGCTGCCCTGAAACAATACCTGTAGCATCAGCGCCCGCACGTTCAATAGCTGATCGTATGAGCGCCTTACGCTTACCTGCGCCGTGGTCGGCGTTGCTCGTCATCCGTGCGGATTGGCACCGGCTGCAGCGGCGGCTCGATCAAGCCCAGCGCAACGCCAAGGTCATGGAGCCAGTTTTGAATTTTCTCTTTCATGGTTTGCCCCCTTTGAGGGTGATGCGAGCCGGCGAGATACCTGTCGACTTTTCCTACACTGATAGTAGCCCTAAGTCCTACGTAATGCTTGAACGAAACCACAACGAACTGTTACCAGATTGATGTGAATCCTGACGGATCGCTCAAGCAATCGCACGGGTGTCTTGCACGAATTCGGCCTTGCCTTCTTGCTGCAGGTCGATCCATGCGTTGAGGTTAGCGCCGAGCATACCCTTTCGCCACATCAACCAGGTGGTCGCAATGGCAAATGGCCCTGTCAGGGGATGAACGGACACGCTGTCCTTGCCTGGCAGGCTGTCGAGCATCGACTCGGACATCAACGCCACCCCGGAACCGGCGATCACACAGGCGAGCATGCCCTGGTAGGACTCGATCTCGATCGCCCTCCCCATCGCCACGTGCTCATGGGAAAACCAGGTCTCCAGCCGCGTGCGGTAGGCGCAACTGCGGCGGAAGGTGAACACCGAACGCCCGGCAACATCCTGCGGGCCGCGCACCGGTGGGTGATCAGCCTCGCATATCAGCACCAGCCGCTCTTCGCATAACGGCACGCCGTCCAGGGAGGCAATGGTGATCGGGCCATCCACGAAGGCCGCGTCGAGACGACCGGTGATCAGGCCTTCGAGCAATTCGCCACTGGGGGCCGATTGCACCTGCAAGTTCACCATCGGGTAAGCCTTGTGATAACGCGCCAGCAACTTCGGCAGATGGACGGCCGCCGTGCTGTACATGCTGCCCAGCACAAATTCACCGGCCGGCTGCCCGCCTTGAACCGCGCCATGGGCTTCGTCGTGCAGGGCCAGCAGGCGCGTGCTGTAGTCCAGCAGCACTTTGCCGGCGGGAGAAAGCTGCAGGCGCTGGCGCTCACGTACAAACAGTTCGACGCCGAGCTGCTCTTCCATTTGCTTGAGCCGTGTCGACAGGTTCGAAGGCACACGATGCAGGCGATCGGCCGCGCGAGTAATGGAGCCCTCTTCCGCCACGGCCTGGAAAATGCGCAATTGACTGAACTCCATACCTTTCTCCAAAACTGAACAAGTTACTCACTATTATTCATTTTTACAGAAAGTCAATCGGCTTTAGCCTGAAGGTCATTCGCTTACCAGCAGGAACTTGACCATGTCACCCCGCATTCGCTTACTCGCCAGCTTTATCGCCCTGATGATGGCCATGGGCATTGGCCGCTTCGCCCTCACCCCGCAAATGCCCCATCTGCTCAGTGAGGGGCAGATCGACCTGACCGGCGCCGGCTTGATTGCGGCCGCCAACTATCTGGGCTACTTCGTGGGGGCGGTGGATTCGATCTTCGCCCGCAGCCATCACCACGTACGCGGCCGCCTGTACGGTGGGCTGTGGCTGTGTGTGCTGCTGACCCTGGCTTCGTACTGGGCCCACGGGTTCTGGCCACATTTATTGCTGCGCTTTGGTACCGGTGTCGCCAGTGCCTGGGCGTTGGTGATGATCACCAGCCTGAGCCAGCCGCTGGCGGTCAGCATCGGCCGCCCGCGCCTGGGGGCCTTGGTGTTTGCAGGGCCTGGGCTGGGGATCCTGCTGACCGGGCTGCTGGCCCTGGGCTCCAACTTGCTGGGGCAGAACTCGGCGACACTGTGGCTGGTGTACGGGATTGTGGCGCTGGTGATGCTGCTGATGGTCCTGCCGTTCCTGCCACAGCCGACCCTCACGGTGCCCCACGCCTCCGAGGCCGGCAGCAACGAGAGCATCGCGCACCTGTGCTGGATCTACTTCCTGTACGGCCTGGGTTACATCATCCCGGCCACCTTTCTCTCGCAGATGGCCAGCGCGCAGTTCAAGGGCGCCTGGCAAGCCGATCTGTTCTGGCCGTGCTTCGGCCTGGCGGCAGCGCTGGGCGTGGTGGCGGCGAGCCTGCGCCGCAAGGACCCGCACACCACCCGCCGCTGGCTGATGACTACACTGTGGCTGCAAGCGGCCGGGGTATTCGCTTGCCTGCTGGGCAATGGCTGGGGCCTGGCGCTGGGCGTGTTGCTGTGTGGCGCGCCTTTCCTGGCGTGCATGCAACTGGTGATGGCGCGCTTGCGTGACGTGGCGCCTCACGGCTACCAGCGCAGCACCGGCCTGCTCACCGCCAGCTTTGCCATCGGCCAATTGAGCGGGCCGTTGCTGGCCTCGGTGAGCAGCCACCTGAGCGGTGGGCTGCAGCCAGCGTTGATAGTGGCCGGCTGCGGGCTGGTGTTGGCGGGTGCGGTGCTGGTCAACCGGCAACCAGCGGCGCGGGCAGACGCACCTGCTCGCGCCGAGCGAGCACCAGGAAAAACAGCCCTCCCAGGAAACACCCGGTAAACCAGGCAAAGTTGGCCATGCCCTGCAACGCCGGAGTGAAGGTGATGGCGACGCCCACCAGCGTCGCTGGCACCAGCGCCTTGACTGCTGTCCAGTTCACGCCGCCGTCGAAGTAGTAACGCCCACTTGGGCGGTCATCGAACAAGGCATCCACGTCGATCTTCTGCTTTTTGATCAGGTAGAAGTCCACCAGCAGGATCCCGAACAGCGGCCCGATGAAGGCGGCGAGAATATCCAGGGTGTAGTGGATCATCAGCGGGTTGTTGAACAGGTTCCATGGGGTGATGAAGATGGAGGCCACGGCAGCGATCATCCCGCCGGCGCGCCAGCTGATCTTGCTCGGCGCGACGTTGGCGAAGTCAAAGGCGGGTGAAACGAAGTTGGCCACGATATTGATGCCGATGGTGGCGGTCACGAAGGCAAAGGCGCCGAGCAATACGGCCATGCTGTTGTCGATGCGCGACACGGTGGCGATCGGGTCGTGGAGCATTTCACCGAACACCGGCAAGGTGCCCGAGACGATCACCACAGTGACCAGCGAGAACGCCAGGAAATTCACCGGCAGCCCCCAGAAATTGCCGCGTCGTACGTCATGCATACTGCGGCAGTACCGGCTGAAATCACCGAAATTCAGCGTCGGGCCCGAGAAGTACGACACCACCAACGCAGTCGCCACGATCACCTGGCCGAATGCTTGCCAACCCGACAAGGATTTTTCCGCCAGGGTGAAGCTGATGTTGGCCCAACCCGCCTTCCACACGATCCAGCCCGCCAAGGCGAACATCACTGCGTAGACCACCGGCCCTGCCCAATCGATAAAGCGGCGGATGGACTCCATGCCCGCCCAGAACACCGCCGCCTGCAACACCCACAGGCTGAGGAAACCAAACCAACCCAAATAGGAAAGGCCTGCGAAGTGCGGCTCGGCATACACCGCCATCTGTGGGAAAAACCGCAGCACCACAATGATCAAGGCACTCGACGCCAGGTACGTCTGAATCCCATACCAGGCCACCGCGATGAGTCCCCGGATCACTGCTGGAATATTTGCACCGAACACCCCAAAGGCCAGCCGGCAAATCACCGGGTACGGCACCGCGGCCTGCTGGCTCGGCTTGGCCACCAGATTGGCGATCAATTGCACGATGCAGATGCCGGCGAGCAAGGCGATCAGCACCTGCCAGCTGGCCAGCCCAAGGGCAAACAGGCTGGCGGCGAATACATAGCCGCCGACGCTGTGCACGTCGCTCATCCAGAAAGCGAAGATGTTGTACCAGGTCCATTTCTGCGGCAGTGGCCCCAGGTCCTTGTTGTACAGGCGCGGGCTGTAGCCTTTGGGCAATTGTTCGGTCATCGCTGGGCTCCTCGAAATACCGGCCTGCCCCGTCGTAGCAGTGTGCATACGGGAGGCGGCAGAGTTTGTATACGAGGCATTCAGCAGATTGCGTGCCAATAGCACACAATCCCCGTGGTACGGCGCTCCAAAGGCGGTTATAGCGCTTTAAACACGGGAGAGGTGCTCAGCAACGGTGCATACAAATCCTGTACACAATCACCTCTGCACTCGTTGTGCACACAGGTAGCCCACGGTGCAGCAGACCGCGGTGAGGAATGTGCCCCAGGCCATGTCCATGACGGCCAGCCCGCTGGACCAACCGCGCAGGATGGCCCAGTTGCTCAGATCGTAGGTGCCATAGGCCACCAGGCCCAGCAAGGCCCCCAGGCGCGCCGCGCGCTGCCAGCTGACGCTGGGCAGCACCACGAACACCACGCAACCGAGGGCATACAGGAGATAAAACAGAACGGTGGGCAGCAAGCGAGGCTGATCCAGCATCAACGGCCCGAGAAAGCTTTTGTAGGTCGGCCCCATGAGGACGCCCAGCCAGAGCCCGTCAAGTACCAGGAAGGCGAGCAATGTGCCTAGGTAGGCGTAAATAACTTTCCTGGACATCGCACACCCTCTGTAGGAGCCGGCCTTTTGTGGCGAGGGAGCTTGCTCCCGCTGGGCGGCGAAGCGGCCCCACGATTTGGGAGCGCTTCGCACTCCAGCGGGAGCAAGCTCCCTCGCCACAGCAAGCCCGTTCCTACAAAGAGGCGCGCGTGGTCAGCTTAGTTCAATGCGATCGGCATGGATCACAATCTGGCCCTGCTTGTAGAGCGCACCAATGGCCTTCTTGAAGTTGCCTTTGCTCACGCCGAACAAGTTGCTGATCACGGCCGGGTCGCTCTTGTCGCTCACCGGCAGGGTGCCGTTGTTTTCGCGCAACTTGGCAAGGATCTTCGAGTTGAGGCTTGAGGCCGCTTCCTGGCCGACCGGCTGCAGGCTCAGGCTGATGTTGCCATCGGCGCGGATCTCCTTGATAAAGCCTTTCTCCTCCTTGCCCGGGCGCAGGAACTTGAACACTTCGTTCTTGTGGATCAGGCCCCAATGCTTGTTGTTGATGATCGCCTTGAAGCCCATGTCCGTGGCCTCGGCCACCAGCAGGTCGACTTCCTGGCCCACCTGGTAGTTGGCCGGGGTCTTGTCCAGGTAGCGGTCCAGGCGCGCGGTGGCGGTGATGCGCTTGGTGTGCTTGTCGAGGTAGACGTGCACCACGCAATATTCACCGGCACTCAACTGGCGCTTCTCTTCCGAGTACGGCAGCAGCAAGTCCTTGGGCAGGCCCCAATCGAGGAATACACCAATACTGTTGACTTCCACTACTTTCAAACTGGCAAATTCGCCCACTTGAACTTTTGGTTTTTCAGTGGTGGCGATAAGTTTGTCATCGCTGTCCAAATAAATGAAAACGTTAAGCCAGTCTTCATCTTCACTGGGAATATCTTTGGGGATATACCGATTGGGCAAGAGGATTTCACCGTCTTGCGCACCGTCCAGGTACAAACCAAAGTTAGTGTGTTTAACCACTTGCAAGCTGTTGTAGCGACCGACTAAAGCCATTTCCAGATACCCTCGTTACGTGGGCGGCATTCTACCCGAGTTGCGCCCGACACGCGCGTGCGCCTGAAAAATCGCGGGCTGGCGTGGCCTTTCACTGGCACCGCTCCGCTCGTCCGATCATCGGGCTCGATTGCGTGATCGAAAAATCGCCTTATTCCCCCGTGGTTTCGAGTTAAAACAGTAAGTTAGGGGCTTATTTCAAAGATGAACTTGGGTTATTTCCAACGCCGCACGTTATTCCAGAGGGATATTTGCCAAGCAATTGTCAAGTATTTCCTGTACGATGCCTGGCCAAGTTAATTTTCTACAGGTTAGTGGCCGCCATGCGCGTAAAAGCATCCAACAGCAAAGCAAAGCCAGCTCCCGCCGTTGAAACCAGCGAATCGATCAACAGCCAGATCGCGGCTTTCCTCAAGTCCGGCGGCGAAATCCAGCAAATTGCCAAGGGCGTGAGCGGCCAGACTTTCGGCCCGTCCAAGCAGATCAGCCTGGGCAAAAAGTAATACCTGCGCATTGCACCTGGTCCCTAAGCGCCTTGCCTTCAAGGCGCTAGGACTAGAGCCCGAAACACCCTCCTGCTTAATTCCCTGATGCGCCAATCGACGAACGGGCCTCAACACCCCGCATTCGCCGGTATGCTTGCACACGTCTAGCACGGGCATCTGCTCGATTTTTTCCGTCACTGCTCCTCGCTTTTCATGGAGTGAAGCATGTTCAAACCCTGCATTTTCCTGGTCACTGCCCTGGCAGCCAGCCCCCTCGCCGAAGCACAGATCTTCCAGCGCGAACTGGGTGACTTCGACCTGAAACTGGGCACTACCCCCAGCCGCAGCATGGCCCAGGGCCTGGTCAAGCCCACCTCGCCAGGCAGCGACTCGTTCCATGGCGGGCTGGACCTGAGCCACGACAGCGGCCTGTACATCGGCCAGTTTTCGCCAAATATGGGGTTGTCCTCCACCAGCAACCTGGAGGTCGACTCGTACATGGGCTTCAAGCACCCCTTCGACCAGACCCTGGGCTATGAAGTCGGGTTGATCCACTACAGCTACCCCAAGCTCAGTCCCCTCGACAGCCAGGAGTTCTACGGTGGCCTCAACCTGCTGGGCAATCGTTTCGGCGCCTCGTTCAGCAACGACCCGGACCGCCAAGACAGCACCCTGTTTGCCGACTTGGGTGGTACTCAGCCATTCGGCATCGGCGTCAGCATGAAGTACACCACCCATCAGTTGGGCACCCCGGTCTCGGTGGACGGCGGCTCCATCCGCAGCTTCAGCGACTGGTCGGTGCAATTCTCCCGAGAGTGGATGGGCGTGGACCTGAACCTGATCTACAGCGACTCCAGCCTCAGCGGCGGCGACTGCTCGGCTTATTCCGGACACAATTCGCAATGCGATGGGCTGTTGACCCTGAAGGCTGCACGGTCGTTTTATTGAGGATCTGAACTGTCGCGCCCGACGCGGGTTCACATGCATTAACTTCCTCTGCGCAAGGACCCGCCCATGCTGCGTCGGCTCAAACTACTGGTGATCTTGCTGACCCTGAGCCTGGCGCTCACCGCCTGCAGCCGCGTGGGCCTGGCCTATCGCAACCTCGATGTGATCATCCCCTGGACCCTCAGCGACTACCTGGACATGCATGCCGGGCAGAAGAGCTGGTTCAACGACAAACTCAAGGAACACCTGGCCTGGCATTGCACCACCCAATTGCCGGGCTACCTGGACTGGCTCGATCGCCTGCAACACATGGTCGACGACAATCAGGTCACCGACGCCGCCTTGCAGACCCGCACGGCCGAAGCCAAACAAGCCATTGCCGACGTCGCCCGTGAAATTACCCCGTCGGCTATTGAGTTGTTGCAGGGATTGGACGATCAGCAGGTCAAGGAAATGAACGACGCGCTGGCCAAGGACCTGCGTAAGCGCCAGGACGAATACCTCAAGCCTCCGCTGGCCAAGCAAATCCAGGACCGCGCCGAACGCATGAATAAACGCCTGGACGCCTGGATGGGGCCGTTGAGCGACAGCCAGAAAAACCGGGTCACGGCCTGGTCCATCAGCCTGGGAGAGCAAAACCAGCAATGGATCGGCAACCGCGCCCGCTGGCAGGCGCAATTTATCGACGCGGTGAAACAACGGCAAAGCGCCGACTTCCCGCAGAAAATGCAACAATTGCTGGTGGATCGGGAAAGCCTCTGGACGCCGCAATACAAAATTGCGTATGCACAGACCGAGGCGGCGGCGCGCAGCCTGATCGTGGACCTGATGGCCGAAAGCACCGCACAACAGCGCGTGAAACTGACGCAGAAAATCGACGGCGTGCGCAGCGACTTCAAGGCACTTAAATGCCTGAAGAACGCTTCAAACTAAAACGGGCCGGGCGGGAACAGACTTCTGTGGGAGCGGGCTTGCCCGCGAGTGCGGTAGGCCAGTCAACAGCTCTATCGACCCTGCCGCCGCTTTCGCAGGCAAGCCAGCTTCCACAGGGAATGCTCAGGCGATCTGGGCCTTTGAAGCTACCTCGGCAAAGGTCGCCGGGTCCAGCGCATCGGCCTGTTCGTCCAGCACCTGACGCGGGTGATCATTGCCGGGAATCGAGCTGTCGATCAGCGCCAGCAACTGCGCACCGAGTGCCGTCAGGATGAAATTCTCGCCATTGCCGCCCTCTTCCTCGGGCCGCGACTCGATGAAGCCGCGCTTGAATAGCAGCGCTTCATAATCCGCAGCGGTCTTCTTGAGCGCGTCCAGGTTACCGGTGGACTCTCCCGCCGTGGCCTTCTCGGCCGCTTCCTGCTCGGCGTATTTGCGCGGCGCAAAGCTGCCTTCGCCGTTCTGCACTTCATGCAACAGTCGTTCAATCAGATCCCAGTTGTAAGTCGTCATCCTGATTCCTCCTGCAGGCCGGTGGAAAAGTGGCCTGTCAAAGGGTGGACAGGCTACGTCGCTGGCCGTTCAGCCGAATAGACGGACGTCATTTCTCTGAACTTTCCAGACGTTCGCGGCCTCAACAACACATAACCGCCAAGGAGGTCTGCCCATGAAAACCCTGATGAACCTGGCCATCGTCGCCACGTTAACCGCCGCACTGCCCGCCTGGGCCTGCACGCCCGATGAGGCGACGGCCAAGCGCGAGGAACTGGCCCAGGCAGTGGCCAAGCTGACCGAACAGAACCCGACCAAGGCCAAGGAGATGAACGACGAACTGCAGAAGATGGACCTGGACACCGAAAGCGCGGACTTCCCCGACAAGTGCCAGCTGATCGACGCACGTCTGAAAGAACTCAAGGAAGCCGCAGCCAAGGCCAAAAGCTGAGGCCATAAAAAAACCGGACAATCGTCCGGTTTTTTTATTTCACCCCTGCCTTACTCGGCAGCGGGTGCCTCTGGCTTGCGGCGCTTGAGCGGGGCCATGCCGTCCTTGCTGACGAGCGACAGGTTGTCGGTCTTCGGGCGGTTGGCGATCTTGCGCTTGGTCGGCGACTTGGCGCCGGTTTTCTTCTTGTCACCCTTGGCGTCGGTCTTTTTCTTCTTCACCCCGACGGCCTTGCCCGACGCCTTGACCTTCTTCGGCCCGGTGTAGGTGCCTTTGACTTCCTTGATGGTGCGGCGCTCGAACGACTGCTTGAGGTAGCGCTCGATGCTCGACATCAAGTTCCAGTCGCCGTGGCAGATCAGCGAGATGGCCAGGCCATCGTTGCCAGCACGCCCGGTACGACCGATACGGTGCACGTATTCGTCGCCGCTGCGAGGCATGTCGAAGTTGATCACCAGGTCCAGGCCATCAACGTCCAGGCCACGTGCAGCCACGTCGGTGGCCACCAGGATCTTCACGCCACCGGCCTTCAGGCGGTCGATGGCCAGCTTGCGATCCTTTTGGTCTTTTTCGCCGTGCAGCACGAACGCCTTGTATTCCTGGGCCACCAGACGGCCGTAGATGCGGTCGGCGGCAGCGCGGGTGTTGGTGAACACGATGGCCTTCTGATAGGTCTCGTTGGCCAACAGCCAGTTGAGGATCTGCTCTTTGTGCACGTTGTGGTCGGCGGTCACGATCTGCTGACGCGTGGTCTCATTCAGGTCGCTGACGTTGTTGACCTGCAAGTGCTCAGGGTTGTTCAGCACCTTGGCGACCATGTCGCGCAGGGTCGAGCCACCGGTGGTGGCGGAGAACAGCATGGTCTGCTGGCGGTTGACGCATTCGCCCACCAGGCGCTGCACGTCATCGGCAAAGCCCATGTCGAGCATGCGGTCAGCTTCGTCGAGCACCAGCACTTCGACTTCCTTGAGGTCCAGGTTGCCGGCGTTGAGTTGCTCGATCATGCGGCCAGGGGTGCCGATCAGGATGTCTGGCACCTTGCGCAGCATGGCCGCCTGCACCTTGAAGTCTTCACCGCCGGTGATGATGCCGGACTTGATGAAGGTGAACTGCGAAAAGCGCTCCACTTCCTTCAAGGTCTGCTGGGCCAGCTCACGGGTCGGCAGCAGGATCAGGGTCTTGATGCTGACACGAACCTTGGCCGGGCCGATCAGGCGGTTCAGCACCGGCAGGACGAAAGCCGCCGTCTTGCCGCTGCCGGTTTGAGCTGTCACCCGCAGGTCACGCCCTTGGAGCGCGAGCGGGATGGCCGCTGCTTGCACAGGCGTAGGCTCGACAAATTTAAGCTCGGCCACGGCTTTGAGCAGGCGTTCGTGCAGGGCGAATTGGGAAAACACGGGTGCTACCTCGAAGAAATACAAAATATCAGCGCCATAGGTTACCGGTTTCGGGCGTCCAAACCGAGTTTCTTTACGCGAACGGTGCTAATCAGCTGCTTTTTTGTCAGTGCGTTTGTCCAAAACATCAACTTTGTTGCACTTAAATGCTCTAATCGCCCCGTCTTGTCCTACAGAAGAACCGGTTTCACCCATGGATATCAAACAGCTCTGGCTCAACGTCCAAGACCTCTGGGGCGCCCTCGATGAACACCCCCTGCTGCATTCCAGCCTGGGCTTGCTGGTGTTGCTGGTGGTGGCGCTGCTACTTGGACGGGTAGCGCGCTACCTCATTCTCCACGCCGTCAAACTGCTCGGCCGGCAACCGCCCCTGCACTGGCTCAACGACCTGCGGCACAACAAGGTGTTTCACCGCCTGGCGCAGATGACGCCATCCCTGGTGATTCAATTCGGCCTCTACCTGGTGCCGGACCTCAGCAAGACCGCCACCCTGTTCATCGGCAACGTGGCCCTGGCCTTCACCATCCTGTTCATGACCCTGGCGGTGAGCGCCCTGCTCAACGCGCTGCTGGACATCTACGCGCGCACCGAGCACGCCCGCACCCGCTCGATCAAGGGCTATGTGCAACTGGCCAAGATGGTGCTGTTCGTGTTTGCCGCGATCATCATCGTCGCCACCCTGATCGACCGCTCGCCGCTGTTGCTGCTGTCGGGCCTGGGTGCGATGTCGGCGGTGATTTTGTTGGTGTACAAGGACACCCTGTTGTCGTTCGTCGCCAGCGTGCAGCTGACCAGCAACGACATGCTTCGGGTCGGCGACTGGATCGAAATGCCCCAGGTGGGGGCCGATGGCGACGTGGTGGACATCACCCTGCACACGGTCAAGGTGCAGAACTTCGACAAGACCATCGTCTCCATCCCAACCTGGCGTCTGATGTCCGAGTCGTTCAAGAACTGGCGCGGCATGCAGGCCTCGGGTGGGCGGCGGATCAAGCGCAGCCTCTTCATCGACGCCAGCGGCGTGCGCTTTCTGCGGGACGATGAAGAGTTGCGTATGACCCAGGTGCACCTGCTCACCGATTACATCGGGCGCAAGCAGGCCGAACTCAAGGCCTGGAACGAAGCCCAGGGCCACAGCGCACAACTGTCGGCCAACCGCCGCCGCATGACCAACCTCGGCACCTTCCGCGCCTACGCCCTGGCGTACCTGAAAAGCCACCCGGACATCCAGCCGAACATGACCTGCATGGTGCGCCAGATGCAGACCACCGCCCAGGGCGTGCCGCTGGAGATCTACTGCTTCACCCGCACCACCGCGTGGGCCGATTACGAGCGCATTCAGGGGGATATTTTTGACTATCTGCTGGCGGTGCTGCCGGAGTTTGGCTTGAGCCTGTATCAGCAGCCGAGTGGCAATGATTTGCGTGCGGGGGTGTTGCCTGCGGTATTGGGCGCCAGCCATTTGCCGTCCCTGGAAAATAAATCAGCCTGACGCCACCAAGCCCACTGTAGGCGCGAGCTTGTGTGGGAGCGGGCTTGCCCGCGAAGGCTGTGTATCAGTCAGCACATCCTTCTCTGACACCCCGCATTCGCGAGCAAGCCCGCTCCCACACGGGTTTCAGTGTGAGGTTGGCTGCTTGCGCACACCCAACCGACTGATCCACACCGCCCCCACAATCACCAACCCGCCCAACGCCAGCCTCCCCAGCGGCTCATGCTGGTTCCAGATCAGCAGGTTCAGCAGCAACCCCACCGGCACGTGCAGGTTGTTCATCACCGCCAGGGTGCCGCCCTGTACCAGGCACGCGCCTTTGTTCCACCAGTACATGCCCAGCGCGGTACTCACCAAGCCAAGGAACACCAGCACACCCCACTGCAACGGAGCTTCGGGCAGGAAGTTGGCTTTGCCGAACATCAGGAATGCCGGCAGCACCACGATCAAGGCGCCCAAGTAGAAGTAGCCGAAGCGACGATAATGCGGCAGGTCGCTCGGGTAACGCGCCACCAGGTGCTTGTACATCACTTGGCCTGCGGCATAGGTGAAGTTGGCCAGTTGCAGCAGCAGGAAACCGCCGAGGAAGTTCGGGGTGATCTGGTCGAAGCGAATCACTGCCGCCCCCGCGACGGCAACCAGTGCCGCCACCAGCGCCCACGGGTTGAAGCGCCGGTTGAGGGCGTCTTCGATCAGCGTCACGTGCAACGGTGTGAGGATGGTAAACAGCAACACTTCCGGCACCGTCAACACGCGAAAGCTCAGGTACAGGCACACATAGGTCACGCCAAATTGCAGCGCGCCGATCATCAGCATGCCGCGCATGAAGGCCGGTTCCACCGAACGCCAACGGGTCAGGGGGATAAACACCAGGCCGGCCAGCACCACGCGCACCAGCACCGCGAAGTAACTGTCGACGTGACCGGCGAGGTATTCGCCGATCAAGCTGAAGGAAAATGCCTGAATCAGGGTGACAACCAGTAGATAGCCCATGCGCGCCTCGTTTCGAATGGGCGGGACATTAAAGGTTTTCGGCGTTGCACGAAACTCGGGGCAAAAAAAACCCGACCTCGCTATAGCGTCAGTCGGGCAGGAGCACTCAGGAGCAACAAGTGCAAAGGGAGGTTCTTACGCGTACTTGAAGGGTTTGCGTGGGCTTAGATAAACACCGCGCGATTATCTGACGATTAAAGGATCACGCGACCTGCGCCAACAGCGCCTTGGCGTGGTTGATGCCCTTCTCCTGGAAGTCGCCGCTCAGGTTCACGCCTTCGGCGTGAATGAAGGTGACGTCGTGAATACCGATAAAGGCCATGACCTGGCGCAGGTAGGGTTCCTGGTGATCGGAGCTGGCGCCGGTGTGAATGCCGCCGCGGGCCGTGAGCACGATGGCACGCTTGCCGGTGAGCAAACCCTGGGGGCCGGTGGCGGTGTATTTGAAGGTGACGCCAGCGCGTAGCACATGATCCAGCCAGGCCTTGAGGGTGCTGGGGATGGCGAAGTTGTACATCGGCGCAGCCATCACCAATACGTCGGCAGCCAGCAGTTCGTCGGTCAATTCGTTGGAGCGATCCAAGGAAGCCTGTTCCACAGCACTGCGCTGTTCAGTCGGTTTCATCCAGCCGCCGAGCAGGTTGGCGTCCAAGTGCGGGACCGGGTTGAGGGCCACGTCACGTACGGTGATCTGATCCGCCGGGTGGGCGACCTGCCATTGGCTGATGAACTGCTGGGTCAGTTGGCGGGAGATTGAATCCTGCTGGCGGGCGCTGCTTTCGATGATCAGAACGTTGGACATGGCTACGTAGGCTCCATCTGTAATTGCTGTAAGTCGATGGAGAAAAGATTAACCAGGGCCTATTCGATAAAAAAGCGCAAAAAACTGCTATAACCCATCTATAAATTTGTTTATAAGCGGAGTATTGCTGTAGGCATGCTCCGCCACTGCTTTATTTCGGTGCGCAAGCCAAGGCGATCCGCATCTTGATAATGGCGCGGCTGAACTTGACCGTGGTGTTGGTGCTTTTGCCAGCCGGCACCGTGACCTTACGCATGCGCGGCGATTCCGGGCCATTGGTGAAGGTTACCGAACACACGGCATCGTTGGTGCCGTAGTTATTGAGCTGGATCGAACTGATGTCGCCGTCCACGTCGGAAGCGGTGTAGTCCACTTTCACGCCGTCGATCTTTTTCGTCACGTCGATGGGGTAGGCAAAAGCGCTCAGCGGCAGCATCGCCAGCAACACACAACAGAATTTTCTCATTCGGCAGTCTCCAATAAGGACCGCCAGCTTAGGACAAGAGGAGCTCATCTTGAAAGCGCCCCGCGTTACCCTTGATCAATGGCGCACGCTGCAAGCCGTGGTCGACCACGGTGGCTTCGCCCAGGCGGCTGAAGCGCTGCACCGTTCGCAGTCCTCGGTGAGCTACACCGTGGCCCGCATGCAAGACCAGCTCGGCGTGCCGCTGCTGCGCATCGACGGGCGCAAGGCCGTGCTGACCGACGCCGGTGAAGTGCTGTTGCGCCGCTCCCGGCAACTGGTGAAGAACGCCAGCCAGCTGGAAGACCTTGCTCACCATATGGAGCAGGGCTGGGAAGCCGAAGTACGCCTGGTGGTGGACGCCGCCTACCCCAACGCGCGCCTGGTGCGCGCCCTCACTGCCTTCATGCCGCAAAGCCGGGGCTGCCGTGTGCGCCTGCGTGAAGAGGTGCTGTCGGGTGTCGAGGAGTTGTTGCTCGATGGCATGGCCGACCTGGCCATCAGCGGGTTCATCATCCCGGGTTACCTGGGCACGGAAATGAGCGATGTGGAATTTATCGCCGTGGCCCACCCGGACCACTCGTTGCACCGCCTCAACCGCGAGCTGAGTTTCCAGGACCTGGAGAGCCAGATGCAGGTGGTGATCCGCGACTCCGGCCGCCAGCAACCACGGGACGTCGGCTGGCTGGGCGCCGAGCAGCGCTGGACCGTCGGCAGCCTGCCCACCGCCGCCACCTTCGTCAGCAGCGGCCTGGGCTTTGCCTGGTTGCCCCGGCACATGATCGAGCGCGAACTCAGCGAGGGCCTGCTCAAGCAGCTACCCTTGGAAAAAGGCGGCAGCCGCAACCCGACCTTCTACCTGTATTCGAACAAGGACAAACCCCTGGGCCCGGCCACGCAGATCCTGATTGATCTGCTGCGCACCTTTGACACCGCGCCCCTGGATGCACCTTTCGCCGCGCCACAACAAGCCTGAAACGGAGTTCACCCATGGCCTGGTTCGACCATGAAGGCTGCAGCCTGCACTACGAGGAATACGGCCACGGCACGCCGCTGATCCTGATCCACGGCCTGGGCTCCAGCAGCCAGGACTGGGAACTGCAGATCCCCGTACTCGCCAGGCACTACCGCCTGATCGTGGTGGACGTGCGCGGCCATGGGCGCTCCGACAAACCCCGCGAACGCTACAGCATCCAGGGTTTTACCTTTGACCTGTTGGCCCTGATCGAACACCTGAACCTGCCACCCGCCCATGTGGTGGGCTTGTCCATGGGCGGCATGATCGCATTCCAATTGGCGGTGGACGAACCGAGCCAGGTCAAGAGCCTGTGCATCGTCAACAGCGCCCCCGAGGTCAAGGTGCGCAGCGCCGATGATTATTGGCAATGGGCCAAGCGCTGGAGCCTGGCGCGGGTGCTCAGCCTAGCCACCATTGGCAAGGCCCTGGGCGACCGGCTTTTTCCAAAGCCGGAGCAGGCCGACCTGCGCCGCAAGATGGCCGAACGCTGGGCAAAAAACGACAAACGAGCTTATCTCGCCAGCTTCGATGCGATTGTGGGCTGGGGCGTGCAGGAACAACTTTCCCGAATTGCCTGTCCTACGCTGGTCATCAGCGCCGACCACGACTACACCCCCGTGGCGCAGAAAGAAAACTATGTAAAACTGCTGCCCGATGCGCGGCTGGTGGTGATCGAGGATTCCCGCCATGCCACGCCCTTGGATCAACCCGAAGTCTTTAACGCTACCCTGCTCGATTTTCTAAAGACAGTCGAAACCACTACCCAGGATCACTGACCCATGTTGAAAAAAATCGCCTTCTTCGCCGGTTCCGTTCTGTTCGCTGCCAACCTGATGGCCGCCGAGCCTGCCAAGGCGCCCCACGTGCTGATCACCACCACCAACGGTGACATCGAAATCGAACTGGACCCGGTCAAGGCGCCGATCAGCACCAAGAACTTCCTGGCCTATGTCGACAAGGGCTTTTACACCAACACGATTTTCCACCGCGTGATCCCGGGCTTCATGGTCCAGGGCGGTGGTTTCACCGCTCAGATGTCACAGAAGCCGACCGAAGCGCCGATCAAGAACGAAGCCAGCAACGGCCTGCATAACGTACGTGGCACCCTGTCCATGGCCCGCACCAATGACCCGAACTCGGCCACCAGCCAGTTCTTCATCAACGTGGCCGACAACGCCTTCCTCGACCCGGGCCGCGACGCCGGCTATGCCGTGTTCGCCAAGGTCGTCAAAGGCATGGACGTGGTCGACATCATCGTCAACTCCCAGACCACCACCAAGCAGGGCATGCAGAACGTGCCAATCGATCCTGTCGTGATCAAGTCGGCCAAGCGCATCGACTGAGGTCTGCAGGTAGCTTCGCGTGGTGCCCACAAGGCACCGCGCGCATTTGAACAGGAGAGCCCGCCAGGCGGGCGTCAACCCTAATGCTCTATCGTCGTTTTGAACAACTGATCGATATCTTCCGCGACGCTCCCAGCGCGGCCCCTCCCGATAAAGTCCTGCCCTTCTACCTCTACTACCTGCGCCAAGTATGGCCGCACTTCGCCGCCCTGCTGGTGGTGGGCCTGATCGGCGCGCTGATCGAAGTGGCGCTGTTCAGCTACCTGAGCCGCATCATCGACCTGGCCCAGGGCACGCCGCCTGCGGACTTCTTCCAGATCCACAGCAGCGAGCTGATCTGGATGGCCGTGGTCGCCCTGTTGTTGCGCCCGATCTTCGGCGCCCTGCACGACCTGCTGGTGCACCAGACCATCAGCCCGGGCATGACCAGCCTGATTCGCTGGCAAAACCACAGCTATGTGCTCAAACAGAGCCTTAACTTCTTCCAGAATGACTTCGCCGGGCGTATCGCCCAGCGCATCATGCAAACCGGCAACTCCCTGCGCGACTCCGCCGTGGCCGCCGTGGACGCGATCTGGCACGTGGCGATCTACGCCATCAGTTCCCTGGTGCTGTTTGCCGAAGCCGACTGGCGCCTGATGATCCCGCTGGTGACCTGGATCATCTGCTACAGCCTGGCGCTGCGTTACTTCGTGCCTCGCGTGAAGGAACGCTCGGTGATTTCCTCCGAGGCGCGCTCCAAGCTGATGGGCCGCATCGTCGACGGCTACACCAACATCACCACCCTGAAGCTATTCGCCCATACGAGCTATGAGCAGGAGTACGCCAAGGAAGCGATCGTCGAGCAGACCGAGAAAACCCAGCTGGCCAGCCGCGTGGTGACCAGCATGGACATCGTGATCACCAGCATGAACGGCCTGCTGATCGTGACCACCACCGGCCTGGCCTTGTGGCTGTGGACCCAGTCGCTGATCTCCGTGGGCGCCATCGCCCTAGCCACCGGTTTGGTGATCCGTATCGTCAACATGTCCGGCTGGATCATGTGGGTGGTCAACGGCATTTTCGAAAACATCGGCCAGGTGCAGGACGGGCTGAAGACCATCGCCCAGCCACTGGCGGTGATCGACCGCGAGAACGCGCCGCGCCTGAGCGTGCCCCACGGCGAAGTACGTTTTGAGCAGGTGGATTTCCACTATGGCAAGAAGAGCGGGATCATTGGCGGCCTGAACCTTGAAATCAGGGCCGGCGAGAAGATCGGCTTGATCGGCCCGTCGGGCGCCGGTAAATCAACCCTGGTCAACCTGCTGCTGCGCCTTTACGACCTGCAAGGCGGACGTATCCTGATCGACGGCCAGAACATTGCCGAAGTCGCCCAGGAGTCGTTGCGCGAGCAGATCGGCATGATCACCCAGGACACCTCGCTGCTGCACCGTTCGATTCGCGACAACCTGCTGTACGGCAAGCCCGACGCCACCGACGAAGAACTCTGGGCCGCCGTGCACAAGGCGCGGGCCGATGAGTTCATCCCATTATTGTCCGACTCCGAAGGCCGCACCGGGCTGGACGCCCACGTGGGCGAACGCGGGGTGAAACTCTCCGGTGGGCAACGCCAGCGCATTGCCATCGCCCGCGTGCTGCTCAAGGACGCGCCGATCCTGATCATGGACGAAGCCACCTCGGCCCTGGACTCGGAAGTGGAAGCGGCGATCCAGGAGAGCCTGGAAACCCTGATGCAAGGCAAGACGGTGATAGCGATTGCGCACCGGTTGTCGACCATTGCGCGCATGGACCGCCTGGTGGTGCTGGAGAAAGGCCAGATCGCCGAGAGCGGCAGCCATGCCCATCTGCTGGCCCATGGCGGGCTGTATGCGCGATTGTGGCATCACCAGACCGGGGGGTTCGTCGGCATCGACTGACCCCTGTAGGAGCCGGCTTGCCGGCTCCTACAGTTTAAATAGCGCCAGGTCCCGGTTTTAAAGGGCCTGGCGCTTTTTTATGGCCTGGAATTGTGGCGTAACCATGCTGTACTCACAGCAGTGCCCAGAGGGGTGCTGAAGTAAATCTGCAGGGAGCATCACTGATTTACTGATTCGGTAGAGCGATCTATCAAGGACGGGCTTCATGTCTTTGTTCAAACGTTCAGTGACGGAGGGGTTAGGTACGTTTTGGCTGGTGTTGGGCGGTTGCGGGAGTGCGGTGTTGGCCGCAGCATTTCCCGCAGTCGGGATCGGGTTGCTGGGTGTGGCCCTGGCGTTCGGGCTCACGGTGCTGACCATGGCGTTTGCCATCGGCCATA
Organism: Pseudomonas sp. BIGb0164; assembly: GCF_024810135.1. Taxonomy (NCBI): domain Bacteria; kingdom Pseudomonadati; phylum Pseudomonadota; class Gammaproteobacteria; order Pseudomonadales; family Pseudomonadaceae; genus Pseudomonas; species Pseudomonas sp. BIGb0164. Next base: position 77,681 of record NZ_JANUEA010000005.1, read on the forward strand.
TCAGCGGTTGTCACCTCAACCCGGCGGTGTCGGTGGGGCTGGTCGTGGGCGGGCGGTTTCCTGCCCGGGAATTACCGGCGTACATCGTCGCGCAGGTCATCGGCGGCACCGTCGCTGCTGCGCTGCTGTACTTCATCGCCAGCGGCAAACCAGGCTTCGAACTGGCCAGCGGCCTGGCGTCCAACGGCTATGGCGAGCATTCGCCGGGAGGTTATTCCCTGGCAGCGGGGTTTGTCTGTGAGCTGGTGATGACGGCGATGTTCGTGCTGATCATCCTCGGCGCCACCGACCGTCGTGCCCCACCGGGCCTTGCGCCCATCGCCATCGGCCTGGCCCTCACGTTAATCCACTTGATCTCCATTCCCGTGACCAACACCTCGGTCAACCCGGCCCGCAGTACGGGCCCGGCGCTGATCGTCGGCGGGTGGGCGATCCAGCAGTTGTGGATGTTCTGGCTCGCGCCGATCCTGGGTGCGGTGATTGGCGGCGTGACCTATCGATGGCTCGGCAAGGAGGAGCCGGCCTGAGCATACGGGCGCTGTAGTGAGCGGGCTTGCCCCGCGCCGTGATGTAACTGACACACCGCGGCGCGGGGCAAGCCCGCTCACTACATTCACCTTATGCCTGTCGGTAGGGCAGCGCTGCCCGCGCCTCTTCGGCATAGGCATGAATGCCCACGCGTTCACGCTCGAGAAAATCCTCCACGGCATTCTTCAACCCGGGATGGCGCAGGTAGTGCCACGATCGGGTGATCACCGGCTCGAAGCCGCGAATCAACTTGTGCTCGCCCTGGGCACCGGCGTCGAAGCGCTGCAAGCCTTCGGCGATGGCGTAGTCCATGCCCTGGTAGAAACAGGTTTCGAAATGCAGACGGTCAAACTCAGCCAGGCAACCCCAATAGCGGCCGTAGAAGCTGTCGCCACCAATCAGGCTGAACGCCATCGCCACCGGGCGCGAGCCTTGTTTGGCCAGCACCACACGGATCGCTTCGGGCATGCGCTCAGCCAGCAGGCTGAAAAACGCGCGGGTCAGGTAGGGAGACTGGCGACGTACCGCGTAGGTATTGGCGTAGCAGGCGTAGACAAAGTCCCATTGCGCCTCGCTCAGTTCATGGCCTTTCAGCCATTCAAACGCGATGCCCTGCCCCGCCACTTGCTCGCGCTCTTTGCGCATCTGTTTGCGCTTGCGTGAACTCAACGCATCAAGAAAATCCTGGAAGTCGCGATAGCCACGATTTTGCCAGTGAAACTGACAACCCAGGCGCTGCAACCAGCCCGGCTGTTGTGCCAGCGCTTCGTCAGCCAATGGATCGGTGAAGTTGATGTGAGCGCTGGAGAGCCCTTCGATTTCCAGATAACCCGGCAACGCCTTGAGCAACTCGAAACCGTCCTGGGCATTCGCCGCCAGCAGGCGCGGCCCGCTGACCGGGCTGAACGGCACCGCCGTGAGCAGCTTGGGGTAGTAGTCGATACCGGCGCGCTCACAGGCGTCCGCCCAGCCATGGTCGAACACGTACTCGCCGTAGGAATGCCACTTGCGGTAACTGGGCAACGCCGCCACCAGGCGCTCGCCCTCCCGATGCAGCAAATGCTCCGGCTGCCAGCCCGATTGCGGGCCCAGGCTGGCACTGTCTTCCAGCGCGCTCAGGAACGCATGCCGCACAAACGGCTGGGCCTGCGGCACCAGGGCATCCCAGGCCTGCGGGGCGATTTCGGACAGGCTGTCCAGGCGTTGCAACGGCATCGGCATCCTCACTACGTCGGGGCGTGAAAGCCTGGCGAGTATCGCTTATCGCCGGGGTTCGCACACCTTCAAATGGCGCGACAAAACCCATGCCAGTTAGTTCCTTATTAAATAATTTGTCATCTACATGACATCACTTAGCCACTGCTCCGTCATAAACGATCGTGATACTGACGCCTGTTTTTAGAGCGCCCGGTTATACCGAGCGGCTACTTGTCCGTCCGAAATCGGTCGGTTGTGTCCTGGATGGTTTGCCATCCCTCCTCACTTTCGGAGATTGATATGCGTCTTGCTTCCACTAAAACTGCGGCGCTCCTGTGCGGCGGCCTGCTACTGGCCCTGAGCATTCCGGCCAACGCCGCAGTCGACGCTAAATTGCTCGACATGCTCAAGGCCAACGGCCAGATCACCGCTTCGCAGTACACCGAGCTGCAAGCGGAATTGGCCAAAGACCAGAAAGAAAAGCAGATCGCACAGCAAGCTCAACAAGAGACCAACGAGCAGATCGCGGCCACCGCGAAAAAAACCAACGAGCTGAGCAGCTTCGACCAGAAGCTCGCTTGGGCTGCCAAGACTCAGTTCAAGGGTGACGTGCGTTTCCGTCAGGAAACCGTGAAGATCCAGGGCGAATCCAACAACGGCGGCCGCGACAAGGACCGTCAGCGCATCCGTGCCCGCCTGGGCGCGTACACCGAAATCAACTCCCAAGTTGATACCGGCATCCGTATCGCCACCGGCAGCAGCGACGACGCTCGCTCCACCAACCAGGACCAGGACAACTACTTCGACAAGAAGTCGATCTGGCTGGACCTCGGCTACATCGACTACCACCCTGACCAGATTAAGAACCTGCACGTGATTGGCGGCAAGATGCTGCAACCGTGGGTCAACATGGGCGACGTGATCTGGGATAGCGACATCAACCCTGAAGGTCTGGCACTGACCTACAAATACCCTCTGGGTAGCAGCGCCGAGCTGTTCGGCAGCATCGGTAACTACAACCTCAAGGACAACGTCGACGGCGACGGCGTGCAATTCCGTCACGACCTGCGCCTGACATCCGGCCAGTTGGGGACCCGCTTCTCGGTCACCGACAACCTGAAACTGACCCTGGGCGGCAGCGTCTACGCCTACCAGAACGACAAGGACAGCCGCTGCACCACCACCACGACGCCGTGTGCATTGGCCGTCAACGGCAACTCGGCGGACAACGAATTCCGTCTGTACGAAGGGTTTGCCCAAGCTGACATCGGTGGCCTGGCAGTGCCGCTGGCGTTCTACGGCCAGTACGTGAAGAACAACGACGCTGTGACCGACCAGGACACTGCCTGGTTGCTGGGTGCCAAGTCCAAGGTGTTCGGTTTCAACTTGGACTACAACTACCGCGACATTCAGCGTAACGCGGTCGTGGGTGCCTTCACCGATTCTGACTTCGCCAACGGCACCACCGGTTCCCGTGGCCACAAGTTCAAGGTCAGCTACGACATCGACAAGAACTTCGCCTTGGGCGCCACGTACTTCCTGACCAAGGCTGACTTCTCCAGCCGTACTCAGCGCGACGCCAACACCAACACCCTGCAGTTGGATGCTGAAGCCAAGTTCTGATTCAGCACGTAACACGCCTTGGGCCAGGACGGCCCGAGGCGCCTTTCACAGCCTCGCGTGAATGGGTCGGTCCCCATCATCCGTTCGACTCCGTCACGCGAGTCTGCCTTTACCCCCCGCCTTTACTGATCCTTCAGCCGCTCGGCCGCCAGGCGTTCAGCCAGCGCATCCACATCCTTGACCGGTTCCTCCGGCATGATCTTCAGCGTCGCCTGCATCAGGCGCATCTGGCGGATAAAACGCCGGCAGTTGGGGCAGAACATCAAGTGATGACGCACCAGCAGACGCTCGCGAAAGGTCAATTGCCCGTCGAGATAATCACTGGACCGCGCCACTTGTTCTTTACAGGTCAACATTCGCCCGTTTCCTCAAAATGCTCCACCGTGGCGAAGACTTTAAGCCGTGCTCGATGCAACAGCACACGGACATTGGAGAGCGAGAGCGTCAGAAGATTACAGATCTCTTCCAATTCCAGCCCCTGGCGTTCACGCAACACCAACACGCTGCTTTGCAATTCGGACAAACTCAGGATCGTATGTTCCAGGCATTTGCGCAGTTCATCCTCGGTCAACAGGGCCTCGGGCGTGTCCTGGTGCCAGGCATACGGGGCGACCGCCCAATGACCGTCGTCCGGCACGAAGCGGTCATCGCCGATGGTGCCGTGGGGTGACGGCAAGTCGTCGAGCAGCACTTCGCGGCGATTCTGTTTGTAGCGGCCCTTGGCAGAGTTGGCGGTGATGGTCAGCAGCCAGGTCTTGAGGCTGGAGCGCCCTTCGAACTTGGCCAGGTTGCGCACCACCGACAGCCAAGCGTCCTGCACCACTTCATCGGCATGGCGCTGGCCGACGATGGCGTAGGCCACTGCACGCATGGCGCTTTGGTAGGTGGTGACCAGCTCCTTGTAGGCGCGTTGCTCACCCTTGAGCAGCCGTTCAAGCAGGTGCGTGTCGTCCGCTGCTGCCATCGTTTACCTCAATCCTGCTGTGGAAATCCGATACCTGTGGGAGCTGGCTGGCCTGCGATAGCGGCGGTGAATTCACCCTCGTCATCGCAGGCCAGCCAACTCCCGCATTGGACCGTGACCGGCTGATGGATCAGCGTTTGCGCAGGATCACGCTGCCAATCGAATAACCCGCACCGAAGGAGCTCAGTACCGCGACGGAGCCCTTGGGCAGGTCGTCCTGGTAGGTGTGGAAGGCAATCACCGAACCGGCCGAGCTGGTATTGGCGTAAGTATCGAGAATCACCGGCGCTTCTTCCACTGTGGCTTCGCGGCCCAGCAGTTTCTTCACAATCAGGTGGTTCATGCTCAGGTTGGCCTGGTGCAGCCAGAAGCGTTTAACGTCGGCCACGTTCAGCTGGTTTTCTTCCAGGTGCACGCCGATCAGTTCGGCCACCATCGGGCAGACGTCGCGGAAGACTTTGCGGCCTTCCTGCACGAACAGCTTGTCGGGCGCGCCGATGCCCTCTTCCGCGGTGCGGTTGAGGAAGCCAAAGTTGTTGCGGATGTTATTGGAGAACTTGGTCAGCAGCTTGGTGCTCACCACGTCGAACTGGTGCTCGGAGGTCGCCAGGTCGGCACGCTCCAGGACCACGGCGGTGGCCGCGTCGCCAAAGATAAAGTGGCTGTCGCGGTCGCGGAAGTTCAGGTGGCCGGTGCAGACTTCCGGGTTGACCATCAGGATCGCACGGGCCTGGCCCAGCTGGATGCTGTTGGCGGCGTTCTGGATGCCGAAGGTGGCCGACGAGCACGCCACGTTCATGTCGAAGCCGAAGCCTTCGATGCCCAGGGCTTCCTGGACTTCAATGGCGATGGCCGGGTAGGCACGCTGCAGGTTGGAGCAGGCGACGATCACGCCGTCGATGTCGGCCGCGGTCTTGCCGGCACGTTGCAGGGCCTGTTCGGCAGCGCCGACGGCCATCTGGCAGAGCACCGACCACTCGTCGTTGCTGCGCTCGGGCAGGCGCGGGGCCATGCGCTGCGGGTCGAGAATGCCGTCCTTGTCCATCACGAAGCGGCTCTTGATACCCGATGCTTTTTCAATGAACGCCGCGCTGGATTCGGTCAGCGCCTGCACATCACCGCGCTCGATGGCGGCGGCGTTGTCGCTGTTGAACTGTTGCACGTAAGCATTGAAAGACTGCACCAGCTCTTCGTTGGAAATGCTGTTGGCCGGGGTGTACAGGCCGGTGCCGCTGATGACGACGTTATGCACGGTCGTTCCTCTAAATCTGTCAGGCAGAAGATATTGGTACCGTCGTACCAAACTTTAAGTCGTTCGATGCCGTCCAGCGGGCATCAAACTGGCAACGCTTTATTCCATCGCGCCGTGGCTGCGCACCAGCCTGTCACGACGATCCCGGCATTTATAGGCGCGAAGTTTGCCACAAACCTCAATATTTGGCGCTATCTGCGGACAAACACCGGTTTGCCTTGGCATGCATTCAATTGTGGGAGCGGGCTTGCTCGCGAAAGCTGAGTGTCAGTCAGTACATCTGTTGACTGACTCACCGTATTCGCGAGCAAGCCCGCTCCCACACAAACCCGTTCCCACAGGGAATTTGTGTTGTGTATCAGGCTTCGACCAGGCTCCATTGCTTGCTCAGGCGCTTGTCGGAAATCGGCACTTTGGTGCCCAACTGCTGGGCAAACAGCGACACCCGGTATTCCTCCAGCCACCAGCGGTACAGCTCCAGCTGGGGGTCGCGCTTGCCTTCCTGGGCATGCTTTTTCAGGCGGTTTTCGTACTGGGTCCATAGGCCGGCCAGCTCGCCGCTCCACACCCGGTCCTTTTGCACCTGGCTCGGCAGCTTCTCCAGGCGCAGTTCGATGGCCTTGAGAAAACGCGGCAACTCCTTGAACCATTGCGCCGGGGTTTCCCGCACAAAACCGGGATAGACCAGGTGGCTCAACTGCTGCTTGATATCGTTCAAGGCCACGGCCTGGGCCAGGTCGATCTTGCCCTTGAAGCGCTTCTGCAGGCCGTGCCAGAGTTTCAGCACGTCCAGGGTCAGGCGCGCCAGGCGCTCGGCGTGTTCGGTCCAACTGCCGCGCTTGCGCTCGGCCAAGGCCGCCAAACCGGCGCCATCACGTGGCAGGCTGGCTTCGCCTTCGAGCACGCAGGTGTCGAGGCTGGCCAGCAGAATGTCTTCCACCAGCGCATCAATGCGCCCCAGTTCGCGGTACATCAGGCCCAGCTCGGTCAGGCCCGGCAGCTTGCCGCGTAGGAACTTGGCCGGTTCGGCCAGTTGCTGCATCAGCAAACGCTGCAACGCACGGCGGTGCTGGAATTCGGCCTCGGCAGCCGTGGAGAAACGCCCTTCCTTGACCGTACCGTTTTCTTCCACCAATGCCGGGTACACCGTCATCGACAGGCCGGCGATCTTTTGCTGGGTCTTCTCGGCCACTGCCGCGAACACCTTGGCCTCCACCGGCTGCTGGCTCTTGGCGGTTTGCGGCACGGCCAACGCAGCCTGGCTGGCCTCGGCAAACCGCGCGGTCAGCTCGGCCAGGTCGCGGCCTTCGCCGAGGAACTTGCCCTGGCCGTCGACCACTTCCAAGTTCATCTTCAGATGGTTTTCCACCTGTTGCGCCGCTTCCGCCCAGGCTTCGTCGCTGACCCGAGCGCCAGTCATGCGCAATAACTCGCGACCCAGTGCCAGGGGCAGCGAGCCCTGGCCGAATTCGATGCGTTGCAGCGCGGCCTTGACGAAGTCCGGCACCGGCACGAAATTCTTGCGCAGCGCCTTGGGCAGGTTGCGCACCAGGGCGATGCACTTGGCTTCGATCACGCCCGGTACCAGCCATTCCAGGCGTTCTGGCGGCAAGGCTGGCAAGAGCGGCGCCGGCACGCGCAAGGTCACGCCATCGCGGGGGTGGTTGGGCTCAAAGTGGTAACTCAACGCCAGCTCCAGGTCACCCAGGTGCAGGGTGTCCGGGTAATGCAGGGCGGTGACTTCACTGGCCTCGCGGGCCAGCACGTCTTCTTCGCGCATGATCAACAACTGCGGGTTCTTCTGGCTGTTGACCTTGTACCAGCTGTCGAACGTGGCGGTCTGATGGATCTCGGCCGGCAGCCGCGCGTCGTAGAAGGCGTAGAGGGTTTCTTCGTCGGCCAGGATATCGCGGCGACGCGCCTTGGCTTCCAGCTCGTCCAGTTGCTCCAGCAGTTGCTGGTTGGCCGTCAGGCACTTGGCGCGGGACTGAATTTCACCCCGCACCAGGCCTTCACGGATAAACAACTCGCGGGACACCACCGGGTCGACCGGCCCGTAATGCACCGGCCGGCGCCCGACCACAATCAGCCCGAACAAGGTGATCTGTTCAAACGCCACGACCTGGCCGCGCTTCTTCTCCCAGTGGGGCTCGAAGTGGTTCTTCTTGATCAGGTGCCCGGCCAACGGTTCGATCCAGTCGGCATCGATCTTGGCCACCATGCGCGCATAGAGCTTGGTGGTTTCCACCAGTTCGGCGGTCATCAGCCATTGTGGGCGCTTCTTGCCGATGCCCGACGACGGGTGAATCCAGAAGCGCCGCTGACGCGCGCCCAGGTAGTCACCGTCTTCGGTTTTCTGGCCGATCTGGCTGAGCAGGCCGGAGAGCACGGCCTTGTGCAGTTTCGGGTAGTCGGCCGGGTCCTTGTTGATCGAGAGCTGCATATCACGGCAGATCAGGCTCAACTGACGATGGGAGTCACGCCACTCGCGCAGGCGCAGGTAATTGAGGAAATTCTTGCGGCACCAATTACGCAGCGGGCTGGCGGTCAATTCCTGGCGTTGCTCTTCAAAACCACGCCACAAATTGACCAGGCCGGCGAAGTCCGAGTCGGCGTCCTTCCACTGCGCGTGGGCCTGGTCGGCGGCCTGTTGACGCTCCGGTGGGCGCTCGCGCGGGTCCTGGATCGACATGGCACTGGCCACGATCAACACTTCCTGCAAGCTGCCGAGCTTGGCCGCTTCGAGCAGCATGCGGCCCATGCGCGGGTCCACCGGCAGGCGCGCCAGTTGGCGGCCCAGTGGCGTGAGCTGGCTGTTGCGGTCCACCGCCGAGAGTTCTTGCAGCAGGTTGAAACCGTCGCTGATGGCCTTGCCATCCGGTGGCTCGATAAACGGGAAGTCGGTGATCTCGCCCAGGCGCAGGTGCAGCATCTGCAGGATCACGGCGGCGAGGTTGGTGCGCAGGATCTCGGGGTCGGTAAATTCCGGGCGCCCGATAAAATCTTCTTCGCTGTACAGGCGCACGCAAATGCCCGGCTCAACCCGGCCGCAACGGCCTTTACGTTGGTTGGCACTGGCCTGGGAAATCGCCTCGATCGGCAGGCGCTGCACCTTGGCGCGGTAGCTGTAGCGGCTGATGCGCGCGGTGCCGCTGTCGATCACATACCGAATGCCCGGCACCGTCAGCGATGTTTCCGCAACGTTGGTGGCCAGCACCACGCGGCGGCCCGGGTGGGATTGGAAGATGCGCTGCTGTTCGGCCGGCGACAGGCGCGCGTACAGCGGCAAAATTTCGGTGTGCTTGAGTTGGGCCTTGCGCAGCATGTCGGCGGCGTCGCGGATTTCGCGCTCGCCCGGCAAAAACACCAGCACGTCACCCGGGCTGCGCCGCTCACTGCGCTCATAGGCGGCGATTTCATCGAGGGTGGCGAGGATCGCCTGGTCGACGGTGAGGTCGTCCTCGACGCGGTTGCCCTCCTCGTCCTGTTCCAGGGTCAGCGGGCGATACCAGGTGTCGACCGGGAAGGTACGGCCCGACACTTCGACAATCGGTGCGTCGTCAAAATGCTTGGAGAAGCGCTCCAGGTCGATGGTCGCCGAGGTGATGATGACTTTGAGGTCCGGGCGACGCGGCAACAGGGTCTTCAGGTAGCCCAGCAGGAAGTCGATGTTCAGGCTGCGTTCATGGGCTTCGTCGACGATGATCGTGTCGTAGCGTTCCAGGTAACGGTCGTTCTGGGTTTCCGCCAACAGGATGCCGTCGGTCATCAGCTTGATCAGGGTGTTGGAATCGCTCTGGTCTTCGAAGCGCACCTGGTAGCCGACCAGCGCGCCCAGCGGTGTGCCCAGCTCTTCGGCGACCCGGCTGGCCACGCTGCGCGCCGCGATCCGGCGCGGCTGGGTGTGGCCGATCAGGCCGAACTGGCCACGGCCGATTTCCAGGCAGATCTTCGGCAACTGGGTGGTTTTGCCCGAGCCGGTTTCACCGGCAATGATCAGCACCTGATGCTTGTTCAGGGCCTCTTTGATTTCATCACGCTTGGCGGCAATCGGCAGGCTGTCGTCGTAACGGATCACCGGCAGGCTGGCACGCCGCGCCGTGACCTGAGCGCAGGAGGCCTGCATGCGCGCGACCCATTGCGCCAACTTGTCCTCGTCGGGCTTCTTGCGCAGCTCAAGCAATTGCCGCCGCAAGCGGTGGCGGTCGGCGAGCATGGCGTGATCGAGGGTTTTGAGCAGTTGGTCGATAGTGGGCGCTTGGTCAGTCATCAGCTACTTGGCGGTCATCTGTATAGGCACGGCCGCCAAGTGTGGCAGAAAAGCGCCTCGTCTGGCAGGCGGCTGAGCGGCATCAAGGATAAACCGACTCAAATGTGGGAGCGGGCCCGCTCCCACACCAGCCTGTGCCCACAGAAGGGTAGGTATTACAGAGGGTCTTTGCGCCGGTAAGGAAACACATCAATGACCTTGCCGGCGCGGATCGCCTCCTGCAGCCCCTTCCAGTAGTCGGCGTTGTACAACTCGCCGTGCAGCTCATCGAACAGCTGGCGCTGGCTGGCGTCGGCAAACAGGAACGGCGGGAATTCTTCGGGGAACACATCCAGCGGGCCGATGGAATACCAGGGCTCGGAGGCCATTTCGTCCTCAGGGGTGCGCGGCGCGGGGATATGGCGGAAGTTGGCCTCGGTGAGAAAGCAGATTTCGTCGTAGTCGTAGAACACCACGCGACCGTGGCGGGTGACGCCGAAGTTTTTCAGCAGCATGTCGCCAGGGAAGATATTCGCCGCCGCCAATTGCTTGATGGCCAGGCCGTAATCTTCCAGGGCTTCGCGCACCTGGGCGGGGTTGGCGTTGTCGAGGTAGAGGTTGAGTGGGGTCATGCGCCGTTCGGTCCAGCAGTGGCGGATCAGCACCGTATCGCCTTCTACTTCGACGGTGCCGGCCGCGACTTCCAGCAACTCGGCCAGGCAGTCGGGTTCGAACTTGCTCAGGGGAAAACGGAAATCGGCGAACTCCTGGGTATCAGCCATGCGCCCGACCCGGTCGACACTTTTAACCAGCCGATACTTCTCGATCACCGTGGCACGGTTGACGTTTTTCGACGGCGAAAAACGGTCCTTGATGATCTTGAACACCGTGTTGAAGCCCGGCAGGGTAAACACGCTCATGACCATGCCACGCACGCCCGGGGCCATGATGAAGCGATCATCGGTGGTGGCCAGGTGGTTGATCAGCGCGCGGTAGAACTCCGACTTGCCGTGTTTGTAGAAGCCGATGGAGGTGTACAGCTCGGCGATGTGCTTGCCCGGCAGGATGCGCTTGAGAAAGCCGATGAATTCCGCCGGCACCGGCACGTCGACCATGAAGTAGGAACGGGTGAACGAGAAGATAATCGACACGTCGGCTTCGTCGGTGATCAGGGCATCGATCTGGATACCGTGCCCTTCGCGGTGCAGCAACGGGATCGCCAGCGGCCACTGTTCGTCGCGGGTATAGAGGCGGCCCACCAGGTAGGCGCCTTTGTTGCGGTAGAGCACCGAAGAGAACAGCTCGACGTTGAGATCCGGGTCCTTGCACACCCAGTCCGGCAGATTTTCCCGCAGCTGGGCTTCGAGGCGGCGCAAGTCAGCCGGCAGGTCGGCGTAGGGTTCGCTGAAGCGGTAGTCGGCAAACACCTGCGCCAGCATCTGGGCAATCTTGCCATTTGGCGTGTAGGTGCGGGTTTGCGCCGCCCGCGCCCGGCGCAGGCTGGGCCGGGTGGTGTGGATGAACATGCAGCCGTCGCTGATCAGGTCGTGGCTGAACAGGCCGCAGAAGATCGAGTTGTACCAGGTCTCGGACAATTCATCGTCAAAGCGCAAGTCGATCAGGCCGATGTAGGCGCTTTTGACCAGGGGCCAGGCATCCACCTCCAACAGCACCGCGTCATCGAAGCTGGCTCGCAGGCGCGCCGTGACTTCACCGACCTTTTCTTCATACAGGTTGATCCGCGCCGCCGACGCCGCCTGCCCTTGCTGCCACTGAGCCTTCTCGAACCGCTCGCGGGCACCGTCGGTGATCTGGCGAAAATGCTCACGGTAGTCGTCGAAGCCATCGAGGATCATCCGGGCGATGGCGGGAGCAGATTGCGACATGCGGGAAACCTCTGGCGGGCATCTGGAAGCCTTGAGCTTAGCCAGTGAATAGAAGCAGGAGAAGGAGGATTTTTCGCGGCAGGTTGTACAGGTTTGCGCACTTCGTACATTTATTTTCAATTTTCACAATTCGACCACTCGGTCAGAAAACGCACCAAAAAGTCGCACGAATCGCTACCCGCCTTCGCCTGTACGCCTGGAATGACGTGGCTTGGCGCTTTTGCGCAATAAAACCTGCCATGTCACTGAGGTTAACCGTTTGTAACCATCTTGATACAGCGTAAGGGAAACCCTGATTACCACCTTAGTGGCACTTTGATATATAGCGCGCCCTCTCCCACCCTAACAAGGTCTGAAGACCGATCCGGGAACAGGTTCTAATCGCCCAAGGAGCATTGAGATGTCATTGAGGAACATGAGGATCGGATTGCGTGCCAGTCTGAGTTTTGGGGTTTTGGCCAGCATGCTGGTGATTGTCGGCCTGTTTGGTTTGGGGCAGATGGCCAAGCTGCGCGAAAGTGCGCTGGTCATCGAGGATTCGTGGATGCCGAGCATCGAGAGCATCCACGACGCCGCCGCCTGTATCGCCAGCATCCGCCTGGAGGCCTTGCGCCTGGCGACCACCGACGAGTCCCGGGTACGCGATAACAGCAAAAGCCTGATCACTCGCCAGCGCAGCGAACTGCAAACCCTGCTCGATCACCATCAAGACCTGCTCAGCGGCGATGAAGAACGCGAGATGCTTACGCAACTCAAGGCCAACGTGAACACCTATTTGACCATCGTCGGGCAGATGGTCGCCCTGGTCGACAAGGACCAGCAGCAGGACGCCATCGACTTGCTCACCAGCCGCCTGGCGCCCCAGGGCACGGTCCTCAATAAAAGCCTGGAGGACATGATCACCTTCAACCAGAAAGGCGTGGAAGACGCCGCTGGCCTGGCCGCGCAGATGTACACCAACGCCCAGTGGGTAGTCGGTTTGATCATTGTGTGCGCCCTGATTGCCACCCTTTTACTGGCCTGGCTGCTGACCCGCAGCATCACTGCGCCCATCGGCCAAGCCTTGGCCGTGGCCCGCACCATCGCCGGGGGCGACTTGAGCCAGCCGATCGTAGTGCACGGGCAGGACGAACCGGCGCAATTGCTGACCGCACTCTCCACCATGCAGGTGCAACTGCAAACCACCATCCGTGGCATCAGCGAGTCGGCGCAGCAGCTGGCCTCTGCCGCCGAAGAGATGAGTTCGGTGATGGAACAGAGCACCCGCGGCCTGCAGGCGCAGAACGATGAAATCGAACAAGCCGCCACGGCCGTGAACGAGATGAGTGCGGCGGTGGACGAGGTGGCAGGCAATGCGGTGTCCAGCGCCGAGGCGTCCAAGGCCTCCGATGAAGACAGCAAGCACGGCCACTACCAAATCAGCGAAACCATCAGTTCGATCCAGAACCTGGTGGACGAAGTGCTCGGTGCTTCAACCAAGGCCGAAGGCCTGGCCGTGCAGGCCCAGGACATCAGCAAGGTGCTGGAAGTGATCCGTGGCATCGCCGGGCAAACCAACCTGCTGGCATTGAACGCAGCGATTGAAGCCGCCCGCGCCGGTGAAGCCGGGCGCGGTTTTGCGGTGGTCGCCGATGAGGTGCGTTCCCTGGCACAACGCACCCAGGACTCCACCGAAGAAATCGAGCAGATGATCACCGGTATCCAGCAAGGCACCCAAGGCACCGTCGAGGCGCTCAACAGCAGCGCCGAACACGCCGGCCAGACTCTGCAGCGGGCCAACAGCGCCGGCAGCGCCCTGGAAAAAATCACCGCCGCCATCTCGCAGATCAGCCAGCGCAACCTGGTGATCGCCAGTGCCGCCGAGCAGCAGGCGCTGGTCGCCCGCGAAGTGGACCGCAGCCTGGTGAACATCCGCGATCTGTCCACCCAAACGGCTGCCGGCGCCACGCAGACCTCGGCCGCCAGCCAGGAACTGTCGCGCCTGGCGGTCGACCTGAATGGGCTGGTCACACGGTTTGTCCTGTAATCCGTCAAGGCGTCGTGCAACACTCGCCGCCTGATGGATGTAGGAGTATTTCGTGAGACCTGTCGACACCCTGTACCTGCTGGGGCTGGCTGCTATCTGGGGCGCCAGCTTCCTGTTCATGCGCATCATTGCGCCCGAGATCGGCACCGTGCCGACGGCGTTTTTTCGCGTGTCGATTGCCGCCGCCGGTTTGCTGGTGATCCTGGCGGCGATGCGGGTGAACTGGGATTTCCAGGGCAAGTTCAAGACAGTGTTGCTGCTGGGGGTGATCAACTCCGGAATTCCCGCGACCATGTACTCGGTGGCAGCCCAGGTGCTGCCAGCGGGTTACTCGGCGATCTTCAACGCCACCACGCCGTTGATGGGTGTGTTGATCGGCGGGCTGTTCTTCAGCGAGCGCCTCACCCCGTCAAAGATCGCCGGGGTGACCCTGGGCCTGTTTGGCGTAGGCGTGCTGACCCGCGCCGGACCGGTGGCGTTTGACCTGCAATTGTTGATGGGCGCGCTGGCCTGCCTGCTGGCGACCACGTGCTACGGTTTTGCCGGGTTCCTGGCGCGGCGCTGGCTGGATCAGCGCGGAGGCCTGGACAGTCGCCTGTCAGCGTTGGGCAGCATGCTCGGCGCGACGTTGTTCCTGCTGCCGTTCTTTGCCTACAGCGCCATCCAACAGCCGCCCGCCAGCTGGGGTGGGTGGCAGGTGTGGTTGTCGTTGCTGGGGCTTGGGCTGGTGTGCACGGCGTTTGCCTACATTCTTTACTTCCGACTGCTGTCGTCCATCGGGCCGGTGAAGTCGATGACAGTGACCTTCATGATTCCGCCGTTTGGCGTGTTGTGGGGGGCGTTGTTGCTGGATGAGCCGTTGTCGATGGCGCATCTGTATGGCGGGGTGTTAATTGCGGGGGCGCTTTGGCTGGTGCTACGCCCCAAAAAAATCTTGTAGGAGCCCGGCTTGTCGAATCGTCGCACCGCGGCGATAGCGATCTAAATGACGCCATCGCCGGCACGCCGGGCTCCTACAGTGGAGGGTGGTGTCAGTTTTTACGGAAGACGAACACCAGGCCGATGATGATCAACCCCATCCCCAGCAGGCTCAACATCGCCAGCTTGTTGCCGAAGATCAGGTAGTCCATCACCGCCGTCACGGCCGGCACCAGGTAGAACAGGCTGGTGACATTCACCAGGTTGCCCCGGGCGATCAGGCGGTACAGCAACAGCGTTGCCAGCAAAGACACCACCAACCCCATCCACAGCACCGGCACGAAAAAGCCCGTGCTTTGCTCAAAGTGGAAGGGTTGGAACGGCACGAATACCGCGCACAACAGCAATCCAGCCAGGTATTGCACCGGCAGTGTGCCCAAGGGGTTATCGGTGATGCGCTTTTGCATGATCGAACCAAAGGTCATGCTGGCCAATGCCAGCAGCCCGAACAGCATCCCCGCCAAGGACATCCCCGACATGCCGATGCCTTGGTAGACCACCATGATCAACCCCGCCAGGCCCAGCCCCAGGCCGAACATCCGGCGCCAGGAACGTTGGCGCTCCATCAGCACCACGGTGAGGATCGGTTGCACGCCCATGATGGTTGCCATCACCCCAGGCGTGACTTTGAGGTCGAGGGCCAGCAGGTAAAAAATCTGATAAGCCCCCAGCAGCACCAGCCCGGTCGCCGCCGCATACAGCAGGGGTTTACCGGGGCGCGGCCACTTCAACTTGAGAGCCGGCACCAGGATCACCAGGCCCGCGAGGGCGATGGCAAAGCGCATCAGCAGGAACGCAAAGGGTGACGCATGGGCCAACCCCCACTTGGAGAAAATCGCCCCGCTGCTCCACAGCAGGACAAACAGGCTCGTCGAGGCCGCCGCGGCCACGGATTGTTTCGAAAGAACAGACATGGTTACCACCTGTCATCAGGCAAAAAAAGCCGATTCAGCAGACGCTGAAATGCATTAGGTTTTTTTCAGGCGGGCAGACGGGAGCAGCGAAGCTGATCAGCCCGAAATGCCAACACCCGGCGGTGATACGACTGCGTACACCGACGTGCTGCTGACAGGAGGCGGGTAATGACTGATCTGCGCAGGCTGCTTTTCCCCGCACGGCACGACCACAGCGTTGACCGCTGAATCGACTACCGCTATGCGCTGGGAAGCTGGCATGTGCTGATCTTTTGAAGGGATGAAGACGCCGCGACTATAACCAGCCGCAAACATATTTTGCAATAACTCCTCCGGGTCTTTTTGCGTGGAGGAGTTTTCATGCGGCGGCAAAACACCGGTCGCTATAATGCCGCCGGGTTTTTCCAAGGATTTCACATGATCGCTCTGCCCTGGCTGTACCTGGTGCTTCTCTCCATTGGCTACTCAGTGGCCTTGATCTACGGGCAATTGGGCCTGCTCGCGGCCGTCTCGGTCGGCCTGTTGCTGATCGCCGGCTACGCGGTGCGCCAGCAACGCACGCCGTGGGCGCGCTACCTTGGCCATGGCCTGTTCATCGTCCTGGCCTTGGGCCTGGCGATGCACTGGCTGCCGGGTTTCTATAACGGGCGCGGCATCGACCCGCAACGATTTACCCCGGACGCCGTACCGTTCTCGATGTACCTGAACCAGGACAAGCCGCTGATCGGATTCTGGCTGCTGCTGGCCTGCCCGTGGATCGTGGCACGGCGCACGTTGCGCCTGTCCATTTGCGTGGCAGCACTGGCGTTGGCCCTGACGGCGGTTGCGGCGCTGGGTGGGGCGGCATTGCTGGGGATTGTCAGCTGGGCGCCGAAATGGCCGGAACAGGCCTGGCTATGGGTACTGAACAACCTGTTGCTGGTGACCTTGGTAGAAGAAGCGCTGTTTCGCGGCTACGTCCAAGGGGGCTTGAGCCAACGCTTCAAGCACCTGCCCTACGGGGAGAACCTCGCACTCTTGCTCGCCTCATTGCTGTTCGGCCTGGTGCACCTGGGCGCGGGCTGGCATTGGGTACTGCTGGCGAGTATCGCCGGAGTCGGCTATGGCCTGGCTT
This sequence comes from Pseudomonas sp. BIGb0164, assembly GCF_024810135.1. Classification (NCBI taxonomy): domain Bacteria; kingdom Pseudomonadati; phylum Pseudomonadota; class Gammaproteobacteria; order Pseudomonadales; family Pseudomonadaceae; genus Pseudomonas; species Pseudomonas sp. BIGb0164. Next base: position 94,412 of record NZ_JANUEA010000005.1, read on the forward strand.
ATCGGTTTGGCGGATTGGGGGCGGCGATCGCCACACACTTCGGTTTGAATCTGCTTCACTTCGGGTTGTTCACGTACCCGATGCTGAGTTGATGCCCCGAGAGCGACCCAGAACGCCAGGAGATTGAAACGGACGCATGGCGTTCTGCTGACTTTCGTCAGGCCGTTGACAGCAAAGAACGGTAGACCTGAGCATAAGAGTCGACCATTTGATTCGCGGTAAACTCCTTTTCGAAACGCAAGGCTGCTCGAACCCCCATCGCTTGGCTTTCTACAGGGTTCTCCCATAACCAGATCATTGCCTGTGCCAACGCATGTGTATCACCCGGTGGAACCACCAACCCCGTTTCTCCTGCAATGTTTATATACGTCGTTCCGGTGCCGATTTCACAAGAAATAAGAGGCTTACTGAACATCGCGGCCTCCAGCAACGAAACGCCAAATGCTTCAGAACGCAGATGAGAAGGGAACACCAGGCCAAAGCAAAGCGTCAGCAGCGCAGTTTTATCTTCATCAGGCAAGCCTCCCAAAAAGTGCACGTTCGTAAGACCGAGTTTTATCGCCTGGGCTTTTAACTGCAGCTCCATCGGGCCTTGCCCCAAGATAACGATTGGAAAATGCACTGTACGAGCAGCCTCGAGCAAATACTCCAAACCTTTGTAATAACGCAGGGCGCCGACAAAAAGAAAAAATCGTCCTTGGAATATAGTGTTCCAATGCTTCAACTTTTCCGGCGACACCTGCGGATAAGTCCCTCTCCCCAGGCCAATCGGTATCACCGTTACTTTATCCAGGAAGTGCTGCAATACCGGACTGGTTTCTACATACTTCGGAGACGTGGCAATAATACGATCGACATTGCTTAAAAACTTATTCATCAACGGGCGATAAAACTTCAACAGTGTCTTCTGCTTCACGATATCCGAGTGGTAACTCACCACCGTTGGCTTGCGCACACGAGTAGCAAAATGGACCACATCCATAAAAGGCCATGGAAAATGATAATTGATGATATCCACACCTTCGACCAACTCATGAAAGTCTTTAAACGCTGACAACGAAAAGCCCGTCGAAGCAATATTCAAATCCAGTTTTGATGTGTGAGCCAAGTGCTCACCCACCTCGACATTACGGGAAGCGCCATGCTCACTCAATGAGAGTACTTGTGCAGTAATTCCATGCGCACGACCACCTTCCGACAGTTGAAAAATAAACTGCTCCACCCCGCCCATGGTGCGCGGATAATAGGTCTTGAAAAAATGGAGAACTTTCAACGTTGCCCTTCCCTTCTTATCTGCTTCGCTGGCACTCCCACATAGACTCCAGGTTCGGTCAAGTTACGGTGAGCGCAGGCGCCTGCGCCTAACGTAACGCCGTCACTCACAATCAACCCATCAATAACCGTTGACCCAGCGCCTATGAAACAACCCTTTCCAATCTGGCATCGTCCTGCAACAGCCGCCTTTATAGAGATATGGGTAAAGTCACCTACCGTGCATTCATGCTCGACAATGGCTCCCGTATTGATAACGCACCCCTGCCCAACAGATGCCATAGGGCCTACGTGGGCGTGGTGGCCAACGAAAGACCCTGCCCCTACCGTCGCGCCAAAACCCAGTGTTGCAGTGGGCGAGACGAGCGTGGCTAAAGGCCAATCCAGCTGGGCAGCCCATTCGCATTGCGCATGCCGTTGGACGCAGTCGCCTGAAGCAGGCATGACAGACCATCCCTCCAAGCGACCTTTATCCCAACTCGGCAAGACGGGAAACGTTCCAAAGGTTTCACCTGGGCGGGCATTGATATCAATAAAGCAGAGTTGCTTTATCCCTATTGCCAACGCAACATCAGCAACGGCACGGGCATGGCCACCGAAGCCAAGGATGAGCAAACCAGTCAGGGGGGGCATAGGCCTTACTCTACTCAATTGATATCTCTCGAAATCGTATCCAATATATCGATGTGCTCATTTACAACATCCGTCCAGTTGCGTCTGGACAACAAAGCATAGGTCTTTAATTGAACGGCCAGTAACTCATCACGATTAAGGATGCCCCACTGAATACGGCTGGCGATGTCTCGCCAGTCATAGGGGTTGAAAAACGTCATTTGTTGCAACGTTTCATCTACCAACACTTCTTCCGTGACCGGTATACGGGCCATTACTACGGGCGTTGCAACGGACAATGCTTCAGTAAACGTAAACGGGCAGCCGCCTTCGCTCAAACTCGGATTAACGGCCAGATCCGCTAACTTATAGCACGCAGCCAGCTCCTGTACGGTCAAGCCGTGAATACATAGCACATCATTTTCCAGATGATTTTCGCGAATAAATTCCCTCACAAGAGGAAAGCCCGCCGCGTGCCCGGTGAGTATTAATTTGTGGCGAATAAAATCGTTTCGCAAAAGGTACTCATACGCCCTCAGCAAAGAAATCATATTTTTATTGGGCCGAAACTGGCTGGCATAAAAGATAAACTGCGCATCACCGTTAAGAAATGCAGATGAATAGCTGGGATTTGAAGACTTTTTCAAAGCCCTTTGGAAAAGAATCATGCAATAGTTTTTTGAAGACGCCGCTTCGTCGGACAACCCCTTCACAGCCACATTGCTGCTCAAGTCATTGGGCGCATGGTGAACAACTGAAACGAGTGACGGCCTTAGGGCGTACCGCTCGACCAATGTTTCCCACTTAACATTTTTGCTATACGTCACAAAGTGCTGACCACCGTGAATGGCAGCTTCAACCCTTTCATAAACTTGTAAAAATCGCTCGCCCCCTACTTCCGAAAAGCCGATAGGAAAATCTGACAGCACGACGTCAGGCACACACATCAGACGTGGCGCTTGAATTTGATTGAATGCAGGCCAGAAGGCAGTTGGGCTATACCACGCCTTCACCTCCGTCATCTTATTGATAAGTTGCAACATACGATCAGATTCAACTTGTTCCAAACGACGATACAGACGAAGCACTAAACTATCTTCTTTCGGCGCACCTACCGCCGTCTGCAAGCGACTCACCAGCCGCTTTAAGGGACGAAAAAGTTTACGCACAATCACACGAACTTTCAGATAAAGCGCATAAACAGGCAGTAAAATGAGCAACGGGCTGAACAACAATAACAACAAACAAAGGGCAACCGCTTCGAGCCCTAAACGGATCAGTCCCGTATAGGAATCAACCGTAATCAAACGCTCCTCAATTTTACCGAGCACGATAGCCTTCCAATGAAATAGCTTTTTGGCCAGCCGCTCTCTAAACGGAACTTTTTTCTGTTTCTTTTTCCGAGCTATGTATTCCTCGTAACACCGCAAGATCATGGGAACACTGGCAGGTGAAACGATTTCAAACACATCCTCCTGAACGCCTTCACTCTGAAACAGATCATGCAGCGCTTTCTTAGTCCAACTCGGGCATACCAATGTAAACTTCACATCGTCTCGCCCTTCCGCACCTTTGAGGAATGCCGCAAGATAACGGCCCAGCCCCTCGTGCCGAAGGTCCAGCCCTGGAGCGTAGGCCAGATAGATACCAAACTTTTTCATAAGCACTCCCTGACAACCTGCCAATAGGCATTCGCCAGTTTCTCGACACTCTGCTCAGCCAACACGTCACTGGAAGGCAACGCATTGCGGCGTTCCAGATAGGAAAGTTCCATCTCTTTAAGTTGGCTGGCCATTTGCTTTGGCTTATCCGACTTCATCCAACTCAACCCCAAGGAAAACTGCTGATCAATTTCCCTCATGGCCGGGTAGTCACTACTTAATGAAGGAACACCTAGACCCGCCGCCTCGACGACACTGAACGTACCATTATCAATCGTACCTGCATGCCACAAAAAAGCAGCGCCTGCGAGTTCACTTTGATAATTTCTATCTGGCAGCTCACCCAACAAGTTCACATTTTTTTTCAATAATCGACTTTTCCCCAATACATCGTTTAACGGCTTGAGATGGGGCAACTTACTTTTAAACAGGCCCTTGGTATTGACGCCCGTAATCCGGCATTCCAATACACCACCGAGCTCCTCATAATAAAACTTCAACGCATTCACGGCATTCAAATGATTTTTGTGTATCGCCGTATTGGTGGTCCACAAGAAATAATTCGAGCGATCGGCAAAACTGCCTTTTACACGGGAAAAGTCGGGAGCCAGCATGGGTAACTTGAATACCTTATTCGTTGGTACCCCTGCGTAATTCAACGCGTCTTGCTGTGTAAACGCGGTGGTCACCAGGACCTTCGACGCAGCCCTGGCCGCATCTATATAAGGCTGATCTGCACCCAATGGTAATATCGGCACATACCGCTGCAGGTAGTCATACACCATGAGTATCGAAGGTCGCATCGGCAGAAGCGGCCCATTTAAACGATCGGAAATGACCAGCCAGACATCACAATCCTGGAGGTTATTTATTCCATCATCGATAACCAGATAACGCGGACACTTCGGTTCCCAACCTTCATGCCCGGAGTAGCGCATGGCTCGTCGTGCGGGCATTGCATCCAAAACGTTCCATTTGTATGAACGAATCGAGATCTCGCTTTCAAGGTCCATGAACTCTTCAGGCGGATAGCTTTCGGCGCTGTTTAAGTGCAGGAACACGACATCAACAGCCTCCCCCATCTGGCGACTGCCGTGATACAAGGCATTAGCTACAAGCTTTGCTCCCCTCAGGCTTCCGCCCCTGTACTCTACAGGAACGATGACGGCAATTCGCTTTCTGCGAACAGGGCGCTCAACACTTTCTTTTTTGATTGTCTCAAGTTCCGCCAGCACTTTTTTGAAGCCAGCTTGCCAGGCTTGCTCGCAATTTTTTGCTTTCATAGGCTCAAGCAAAACCATTTGCGATTCGCGGATGTTTTGGATCAGCTTTTGATCACCGCTCATCAACTGCTTAGTTTTAGCCTTGGCTTCAGCCACTGTTTTACAGCGACCTGGCAAACCGATCCCCCCCATTTTATCCAGCATGCCGCCCGCCATGAACAATAAGGGCATGCCTGCACGAATGGCTTCAAAGGGGTGATAATGAATGTGGTTGGGCTCAGTAGAGTGATAAAACATCACCCTGTGTTGCCTCATGTTGTACTCATGCTCTTCAGCGGACACAAATCCCAGTACATTTTTATCAGGCACCGCAATCGGTTGCGCACCGCCAATGGTGTACTCGCTCCCCGAAAAGTCATGAATAAAGCTTTTATAAATATTTTCAAAGTATGGAGAAGACCCAATTCTTGGACAGACAAACAAAATCTTCTTGAGCGTCCCTTCCCATAAATCAGGCGCAGCCTCGCCCTTCAAACCGACAGGCAGGTAGCAGTTTCTACTGGCTAAAAAATTCTGTTCGGAGTCTTTCAAATGGTCGTAGCCTGCGCCAAACCAGAATCGCGCGCCCATTGCCTTGATACTACGGACCAAGGACTCTTCAGCTTCCTCGTAAAACAACTGAGAATAAGAATAGCCCTTTGACAAACCAAAAACTCGCAGAACAATAGCACCCTTGAAATGACGCACAGCACTTTTAATTTGAGTTGGAAAAAAACCAACAATCGCCACATCAAAGTACAAATTGGCAATCCGCCAGGCCTCCTCGCATGGGCCCGCATACCAATCCTGCGCATTCAAGACATCCAGCTGATCCTTAGGGATGGTCAACGCGGCGTCAAAACTGAAATCGACGCTGGCAGAAAGATTGCCCTCGTCATAAGGAAAACTTTTCGGCATGAAAATTTCATTCACGCCCAGCGCCTTGAGCTGATCAACTTCGAATTTCCGTAATGTCGTATGGTTAAGCAACCAAAGGACTCTTAGTGTTTTCAAAATTATTTCAATCCATTTATAACTTTATATTCAGCAACGGCCTCATCACAGGCACCGTCGAAAACCAGTTCACCGTGATGGAACACCAGACCACGATTACAAATCGAACGTAACGCACTGAAATCATGAGTTGCCAACACCAGAATTTCTGCCTGCTCAATAAGGCCTGTAATACGCTCCCTGGCTTTAGCCATAAAATTCGCGTCACCAGCACCGATGACCTCATCCAGAAGCAGAATATCCCCTCCCACGGTGGTCGATATTGCGAACGCGAGCCGGACTTGCATACCGGCCGAATAGGTTTTTATGGGGTAGTCAATAAACTCTCCCAGCCCGGCGAACTCGACGATTTCCTCTGCTTTGTCACGCATGAACTTGGGGGACAGACCCAACAACAGGCCTCGGTATAAAATATTTTCCCTGCCCGTAGCGTCTGGCTCAAAGCCCAAGCTCAAATCAAACAGAGAGCGAACTTGCCCCTCTACATTCAGCACACCGCTCGACACGGGATATAGCCCGGCTACCATCTTCAGGAACGTGCTCTTGCCCGCCCCGTTGTGTCCGAGAAGTCCCACACGCTCACCACTCGTTATTTCAACAGTGATATTTTTCAGCGCATGAATATCCGCGACATTTGAACGCTGCGCCTTACGGCTGAACACACCTGCCATGAGGGACTTCAATGAACGCTCCTTATAGGCAACGGAGGCGTAATGAAGGTTGACGTTGTTAAGTGAAATTCGATTATTTTTCATAGGTAAAAAATCACTTTTCTTTCAACCTTGCTACCCACCATTACCGCCAGCGCTCCAAAAAACACGGCCGTCCCGATACTGAACGCGTAGTTCTGCCACGTTGGCCATTCTCCCTGAAGTAAGGGGGCCCGTATTAACTGCAAGATGTGATAAATAGGATTGTAATCAACCAGTGCGTGCAGGCCGCCGTTCTTGAACATCTTCGCTTCAAAGTACACTGGCGAGATAAACCACAACGATTGCATGATCAGACCTAACGCATGAGGAATATCTCGAAAGCGGGTACTTACGTAAGAAAGCAACGTAGACACCGGCCACGCGATCAATGCGAGTATCGGAAACAGGGTAAGAGAAGCCAACCAGCTCCAGCCAAAGTTTTGCGGGAGCACGACGGCCACCCATCCGTACAAGGATATGCTGGCTAACATCAAAACAATGCTGCTACCTACCACCGTTCGAAGCGTATATATCGCCAAAGGGTGATTGCATTGTTTTATGTAGGCGTCCGCCTGGACAAATGACAGTGAGCCCGCCACGGTATTAGCAGATATGCACTCCCACACAATGATGCCCGACAGAATGTAAGGCGCGTACGTCACGATATCCGCATTAAAGAGCCTGCTGAATACCAGCGTCAGCAACAGCGTCAAGCCCAATGGCTGGATCACCGACCACGCCATGCCCAAAAATGAGCGCCGCCAGCGCGATCTGAGATCTGCCAATGAAAGGTGGATCCAAAAATAACGGGCATCCCATACACGCGTAAAATAAGAGAGCATCACTTCACCTGAGTAAATGTATTAGATCCAAACATTCAGTACTCACTTGAATCTCTGAACTCCACTTGGAGGGCAACGGCTACTCGGCTGCCCGGGTCTCCTTCGGTTTAATCGGCGAAGTAGTGTCTGATCTCCTCTGCTATGCGCTCTACTTGTTCACGGTTCAGCGTTGGATAACTGGGGAGGTTTATTCCGCGCGCGCTGAGATCTTGTGCGATAGGGAAGTGCTGGTCTGTCATGCAATGCGGTAGGGTGTGCGCAGGCGCAAACAAAGGGCGGGTCTCTATACCTTGCGTGGTCAGGTGATCACGCAACGGCTGACGCTGGCGCGAATCATCCAACAGTATCGAGCACATCCAGTACGAATGGCGGGTCCCGGGCTGCTCAGCGTGCATCCGCAGGGGAAGCCCCTTGAGTGCTTCGCGGTACCAGTCGGCGACTCGACGCTTGAGCGCGATGATCTCGTCTGCCCGCTCCAACTGGGCGAGACCAATGGCCGCACAAATGTTGGTCATTCGGTAGTTGAACGCCAGCTCATCGTGCCAATACTCCCGAGTTTTGGACACGCCTTGGCTCTTCAGGTGACAGGCTCTGTCGTGCAAAGCCTTGTCTTTGGACACAACCATCCCACCCTCACCGGTCGTAATGGTCTTGTTGCCGAAAAAGCTGAATGTCGCGACATCTCCAAACGTCCCTACATGCTGACCTTTATACAAAGACCCGAAAGCTTCGGCGCAATCCTCGATCAGCAATACGTCATGCTCGCGACACAAGGCAACGACCGCCTCCATGTCACAAGCCAAACCATAGAGGTGCACGACCATCACCGCCTTGGTCTTTTCCGTGATCCGGCTTTGTATGTCTTCGATACTGACGTTCCAGGTATCTGCCAATGACTCGGCGAATACAACGCTGGCACCGGTTTGCAGGATGGTATTGACGGACGCCACATAGGTCAGCGTTGGAACAATGACCTCGTCACCCGGCCCTAGCCCAAGCGCGGCCATGGCCAGATGCAGGGCGACGGTACCGTTGCTCACCGTCGTGGCATGGTTCGCACCAATGTATCGGGCAAATTCGTTTTCAAAGCGAGAGATAAACTCTCCGCGAGAAGAAATCCAGGTCGAATCCAGGCACTGGTTTACATATTCCTTTTCACGTCCGCCCAGGAAGGGCTGGTATACCGGAATCATCCGCGCCCCCTATTCCTGGCCCTTGAAGTATTTATATCCGTGGGCCTGGACCAATTGGTCGCGCTCGGCCTCACGCATGTCTTCATGCATCATTTCTTCCACGAGTTCAGCGAACGTCGTTGTCGGTGCCCAACCCAATTGGGTTTTGGCCTTGCTCGGGTCCCCGAGTAGCGTTTCAACTTCGGCGGGGCGGAAATAGCGCGGGTCCACGGCAACGATGCATCGGTTGGTGGCGAGGTCGTAACCTTTTTCCTCAACCCCAGCGCCTTCCCAACGAATATTGATGCCGATTACTTTTGCCGCAAGTTCGACGAACTCACGAACGGAGTGCTGTTCGCCCGTTGCAATCACATAATCTTCAGCCACGTCCTGCTGCAGCATGAGCCACTGCATCTCAACGTAATCACGGGCATGCCCCCAGTCGCGCAGGGCGTTCATGTTGCCGAGGTACAAACACTCTTGCTCGCCCAGCTTGATACGCGCCAATGCTCGGGTGATCTTACGAGTGACAAATGTCTCACCGCGAATAGGCGATTCATGGTTGAACAAGATACCGTTGCACGCATAAATGCCGTACGACTCACGGTAGTTTACGGTCATCCAGTAAGCATAAAGTTTGGCGACCGCATACGGTGAGCGCGGGTAGAAAGGTGTGGTTTCCTTCTGCGGGATCTCTTGTACCAAACCGTACAGTTCTGAAGTTGATGCTTGATAGAACCTGGTTTTCTTTTCCAACCCAACGATTCGTATTGCTTCAAGAAGGCGCAGTGCCCCCAAGGCATCGGAATTGGCGGTGTACTCAGGCTCCTCGAAAGAAACGGCAACATGACTTTGAGCTGCCAAATTATAGATTTCATCCGGTCGTACATTCTGGACGATGCGCATCAAGCTACTGGAATCGGTCAGATCACCATGATGCAATGTCAGGTCATAACCTGTCGAATTCGGATCATGGTAAAGATGGTCAATACGAGCAGTATTGAACATGGAACTACGTCGTTTGATGCCATGTACCGAATAGCCTTTTTTTAACAAAAACTCAGCAAGGTACGCGCCATCTTGCCCCGTGATACCTGTAATCAATGCTACTTTTTTGCCACTCATTTTTTCACCATTTTTCAACTAATTGAGCAACCACCTCTCTCAAAGAAGCAAGCGCTCACACCTCCCTCACTTCCCATTTGGAAGCAAAAGCCGTCTTCAATATCTGCCTTTACCGTTGCGCGAATGCTTTAGCCGCTTGAGCAGTACCTTTCAAACATGGGCTCGGCCATAGATATCCTCAAACCGAACGATATCGTCTTCTCCCAAATAATCGCCGCTCTGCACCTCAATCAATACCAAGTCGATGACACCTGGATTTTCCAAACGATGAGTGTTGCCTGCGGGAATAAAAGTCGACTCGTTGGTATTCAGTAAAAACTCACGATCATTATTAACAACGCGTGCCGTACCACTGACCACGATCCAGTGTTCACTGCGGTGATGGTGCATCTGTAACGACAACGAGGCCCTCGGTTTAACCACTATGCGCTTGATCTTGAAACGCAAGTCTTCTTCCAGCGTTGTATAGGTTCCCCATGGACGTCGAACTGTCATATGGTCCAAGTGAGCACGGTGTCCACTCTTCTTGAGTTGGGCCGTGATGACCTTGATGTCTTGAGCGTGGTCTTTGTGAGCGACCAGAAAGGCGTCAGGTGTGTCGACAATGATCAGGTCTTCAACCCCCACCAATGCGGCCAACCGACGTTGAACGCGCACATAATTGTTGCGGGACGCATGCAGCACAGCGTCTCCCTCTATACGATTACCGTGCTCATCGGCTGGGGACAGTTCGCTCATGGCTATCCATGAACCGATGTCACTCCAACCAATATCACAGGGCACCATAGCCACTTTGTTGGAGCGCTCCATCAACGCGAAGTCGATCGAGATATCCGGGACTTTGGCGAAGCTATTGGGCTCCAGGTGCAAGCAACGATGGCTCTCACCTTGCATCTCTCCTGACGCAACAAGACAGCGATCCACAGCACTCGCCACCTCTGGCGCCCACAGCGTCATTTCTTCAATCAATGTGCCAGCACGAAAACAGAACATGCCGGAGTTCCAGAAGTACTGGCCTGAAGCCAGATATCCTTCGGCAACCTCGATACTTGGTTTTTCTACAAAACGTTTTACTTCGAAGCCTGCGCCCAAGGGTTTATCGCCGTCTTTCTGAATATAGCCATAGCCGGTTTCCGGATACTCAGGGCGTACACCGAACGTCACCAGCCAGCCATTTTTTGCTAATTCTGAGGCCGCCGATACCGCGCTGGAAAATTCCACTTGCTTCTCAATAAGGTGATCAGCAGGAAGTATCAAAATGATGGCATCCGCCCCATGTACACGCTCGACCTCTTTAGCTGCCATAAAAACCGCAGCGGCGGTATTACGCCCGAAAGGCTCAAGTACAAAGCTCATATTCGTAAACTGCGGTGCTTGCGCAGCGTATTCATCTAATGTCTTGAAATAGAGATCACGGTTGGTAATCGTCAAAACTTCATTGACCGTCGCTAAAGCCAGGGCGCGGCTGTAGGTCTTACGTATCAGGTTGCCTCCGTCCGGCAACTCGATAAATGGTTTGGGATGTGCTGAACGTGAAACAGGCCAAAGCCGGCTGCCGGAGCCACCGCAGATAATGACCGGAACAAGTGTCACATTCGTCTCCTTTTTACACATTTTCACATTATCTCGATCGAAGTCTCACCCACAGGACATCGCACATTCGAAATGCGAACTAACGTGGAGTCTTTATGCCATCATGCGAACTAGCGTAGAGTCTTTATGCCATCATGCGAATCAATGTTCTAAGATGCTATTTCAGGGAATTACATATTATTGCGAAACATTAGCGCTGATATCTTTTAGCACAATGTCAGGGTATGTCTAGAAAAATACAAACACCCCTCACCCCGCAAAAGCATTCTTCTTCGTCGAAAAATCTAAACTTCTCACGAAACATGTCGATTTCTCGCCTTAATCCCACGACCAACTTTCGGAATAGTCCTACAATCCATTTACTTAGAGCGCACACCACAGGAATATGCTGTCGTATTTACGAAGCATTGCCATGACGCAATTCACTGCTGGAAAATTTTCTCAACAATTGCTCGCGCCTGCCGATACCCCCTGAAAGCCTTGTGGATTGAACAATCATGCGTAATAACCAACCCGTTACCCAGCGCGAACGTACCTTCCCCGCTCAGCAACGGTTGATCTCCACCACAGATGCCAAGGGTGTCATCACTTACTGCAACGACGCGTTTGTCGAGATCAGTGGGTTCACCCGCGACGAGCTGATTCGTGCCCCGCACAATCTGGTGCGTCACCCGGACGTTCCGCCGGCGGTGTTCGCGCACATGTGGTCGACGCTCAAACAAGGCTTGCCATGGATGGGCATTGTCAAGAATCGCTGCAAGAGCGGTGATCACTATTGGGTTAACGCCTATGTGACCCCCGTTTTCGACGGTAACCAGGTGATCGGCTACGAATCGGTGCGCATCAAGCCCACCGCCGAGCAGATCCGCCGGGCCGAAGCGCTCTACCAACGCATCAACCAGGGCAAGTCTGCCGTTCCCCAGCGGGACAAGTGGCTGCCGGTGCTGCAGGACTGGCTGCCGTTTATCCTGGTCAGCCAGTTGAGCTTCATGATCGGCGCGTCGCTGAACTCCCATTGGGGCTTTGCCCTGGCGGCAGGTTTGTCGGTGCCGTTGGGCCTGCTGGGCCTGAGCTGGCAGCAGCGCGGCCTCAAGCGCTTGTTGCGCCTGGCCGAGCAGACCACCTCCGACCCGTTGATCGCGCAGATGTACACCGACAGCCGTGGCGCACAAGCGCGCCTGGAGATGTCGATCCTCAGCCAGGAGGCACGCCTGAAGACGTGTCTCACACGCTTGCAGGACACGGCTGAGCACCTGAACGATCAAGCCGCACAGTCCAACACCCTCGCGCACAACAGCTCCAGTGGCCTGGAACGCCAGCGCGTCGAGACCGAACAGGTGGCCACCGCCGTCAACCAGATGGCCGCGACCACCCAGGAAGTCGCCAGCCACGTGCAGCGCACAGCCGACGCAACCCAGGAGGCCAACCGCCTGACCGGCCGTGGTCGCGATATCGCCGGAGAAACCCGCGAGGCGATACAGCGCCTGTCCGTTGCCGTGGGTGAAACCGGCGTGACCGTCACCCAACTGGCCAAGGACAGTGATGAGATCGGCGGCGTTGTCGACGTGATCAAAGGCATTGCCGACCAGACCAACCTGCTGGCCCTGAACGCGGCCATTGAAGCGGCACGCGCCGGTGAGATGGGCCGAGGCTTTGCGGTGGTAGCGGACGAAGTACGCCAACTGGCGCAACGCACCGCCGAATCCACCGGGCAGATCCACGCCCTGATCGCCAAGTTGCAGCAGACGGCTGCCGCTGCCGTGCAAACCATGGACGCCGGGCATCGCCAGGCCGAAGAAGGTGTGGCACGGGTGACGGAAGCGGATCAGGCGTTGGTGGGCATCAGCGAAGCGGTGGCCCATATCACCGACATGACCACCCAGATCGCAGCAGCGACCGAAGAGCAAAGCTCGGTGGCCGAAGAGATCAGCCGCAACATCAGCACCATTGCGTTGCTGGCGGATCAGACGTCGGAGCAGGCGCTGAACTCGGCGCAGTTGAGTGAAGAGCTGACCCATACCGCCAATACCCAGTATTCGCTGGTAGAGCGTTTCAACCGGTAAACCACTGTGGCGAGGGAGCTTGCTCCCGCTGGGCTGCGCAGCGGCCCCAAAATCTTGGGAGCGCTTCGCACTCCAGCGAGAGCAAGCTCCCTCGCCACAGGTTTTACTCAGTGCTCATAAGAAACCCAGCCACTTTCACCGCCGCAGCCTCCAGATGCTGCTCATGACTGAACCCCGACGCCTTCAACGGCTTCAAGTCATGATCGCCCGCCACCAGCCACATCACTTCGATGCTCGGCGACAGCGCATACCCTTCCACCGCCGCCCGATCCCCCAACGCATCCCGCTCGCCCTGCACAATCAAGGTCGGCGTCTTCAACCCCTCCAGATGCTCGACCCGTGGTTTTTCCGGCTTGCCCACCGCATAGAACGGATACCCCAGGCACACCAGCCCATCGGCACCCAGCTCATCCGCCAACAAACTGGCCATGCGCCCGCCCATGGACTTGCCGCCAATCGCCAGTTTCCCAGCGACATGACGTCGCACCTGCGCATACACCTCGCGCCAGGCTTCCAGCAGTTTCGGCGCCGGATTCGGCGGGCGCTTGCCGCCGTCCACACGGCGCTGGGCCATGTACGGAAACTCGAAGCGCACCACGTTGACGCCATGCCCGACAAGGCGTGCAGCCATGTCGTTCATGAAAGCTGAGTCCATCGGCGCGCCGGCGCCGTGGGCCAGGATCAGCGTCACAGGCTCGCGTCCCGCAGCGGGCGAGGCGACATCCCACAACCACCCATGTTCCCGCACACACTGCGCCCATTGATCCCCGTCAATACTGGCCTTGTGCTCTTCTCCCATGCTTGCCTCGCTTTTTAGTCTGCCTATAACTCCAGCCCAAGTGCCGCATCTGCTTGGGTTGAACCGTGGATGGGGAACCATGAACACTACTTTAAGTACCGCCTATAACTACAAGGTGGTCCGCCAATTCGCCATTATGACGGTGGTGTGGGGCATCGTCGGCATGGGGCTCGGGGTTTTTCTCGCCGCCCAATTGGTCTGGCCTGCACTCAACTTCGATTTGCCGTGGACCAGCTTCGGCCGCCTGCGCCCGCTGCACACCAACGCGGTGATCTTCGCCTTCGGCGGCTGCGCGCTGTTCGCCAGCTCCTTCTACTCGGTGCAACGCACCTGCCAGACGCAGCTGTTCGCGCCGAAAATCGCCGCGTTCTGCTTCTGGGGCTGGCAGCTTGTCATTCTCTTGGCCGCAATCACCTTGCCACTGGGCTACACCAGCTCCAAGGAATACGCCGAGCTGGAATGGCCGATCGACATCCTGATCACCATCGTCTGGGTGGCCTACGCCATTGTGTTCTTCGGCACGGTGATGAAGCGCACCACCAAGCACATCTACGTCGGCAACTGGTTCTTCGGTGCGTTCATCATCACCGTGGCCATCCTGCATATCGTCAACAACCTGGAAATCCCGGTCAGCCTGACCAAGTCCTACTCCCTCTACGGCGGTGCGACGGATGCCATGGTGCAGTGGTGGTACGGGCACAACGCGGTAGGCTTTTTCCTCACCGCCGGCTTCCTGGGGATGATGTACTACTTTGTGCCGAAACAGGCCGAACGCCCGGTGTATTCCTATCGCTTGTCCATCGTGCACTTCTGGGCGCTGATCACCCTGTACATCTGGGCCGGCCCACACCACCTGCACTACACCGCGCTGCCGGACTGGGCGCAGTCCCTGGGCATGGTGATGTCGCTGGTGCTGCTGGCACCGAGCTGGGGCGGCATGATCAACGGCATGATGACCCTGTCGGGCGCCTGGCATAAGTTGCGCAGCGACCCAATCCTGCGCTTCCTCGTGGTGTCCCTGGCCTTCTACGGCATGTCGACCTTCGAAGGCCCGATGATGGCGATCAAGACCGTCAACGCCCTCTCCCACTACACCGACTGGACCATTGGCCACGTACACGCCGGCGCCCTCGGTTGGGTAGCAATGATCTCCATCGGCGCGTTGTACCACATGATCCCCAAAGTCTTCGGGCGCGAGCAGATGTACAGCCTCGGCCTGATCAACGCGCACTTCTGGCTGGCCACCATCGGCACCGTGCTCTACATCGCCTCGATGTGGGTCAACGGCATCGCCCAGGGCCTGATGTGGCGTGCGGTCAACGAAGACGGCACCTTGACCTACTCCTTCGTCGAAACCCTGGTGGCCAGCCACCCAGGCTTCATCGTGCGGCTGGTGGGCGGTGCCATCTTCCTCAGCGGCATGTTCCTGATGGCTTACAACACGTGGCGCACCGTGCGTTCGGCGCAACCGGCCGAAGTCACCACTGCAGCGCAGATGGCCTGAGGAGTCTGTGATGAAACACGAAACGATTGAAAAGAACGTCGGCCTGCTCATGCTGCTGATGGTGCTCGCCGTGAGCATCGGCGGCCTGACCCAGATCGTCCCGCTGTTCTTCCAGGACGTGACCAACAAGCCGGTCGAGGGCATGAAGCCTTACACCGCGCTGCAACTGGAAGGCCGCGACATCTACATCCGCGAAGGCTGCGTACAGTGCCACTCGCAGATGATCCGCCCGTTCCGCGCCGAGACCGAGCGCTACGGCCACTACTCGGTGGCGGGCGAAAGCGTGTGGGACCACCCGTTCCTGTGGGGTTCCAAGCGCACCGGCCCGGACCTGGCCCGCGTCGGCGCGCGCTACTCGGACGACTGGCACCGCGCCCACTTGTACAACCCGCGCAACGTGGTGCCCGAGTCGAAAATGCCGGCCTACCCGTGGCTGGTGACCGCCCCAGTCGACAGCAGCCACACCGAGACCAAGTTGAACGTGATGCGCACCCTCGGCGTGCCGTACACCGACGACGACATCAGTGGCGCCGTGGCCAGCCTCAAGGGCAAGACCGAGATGGACGCGCTGGTTTCTTACCTGCAAGTGCTCGGCACTGCCATCAAGAGCAAGAGGTGAGCCATGGGATTTGAATTCGATACAGGCACCATCCGCGGCCTCGGCACGCTGGTGGTCGCCATCGCCTTTATCGGCCTGTCGCTGTGGGTGTTCAACAACCGGCGCAATGCGGAATTCGAGCAGGCACGCCTGCTGCCGTTCGCCGATGAACCGTCCCCATCCGACGCTCAAGAAGAGCCTGCAACAAGGAGCAATCGGCCATGACCCTATTCTGGAGTACATGGATCTGCGTACTGACCCTCGGCAGCCTGATCGGCCTGACCTGGCTCTTGGTGGGCACCCGCAAGGGCGAGACCAAGGGCAGCGTGGACCAGACCATGGGCCACGCCTTCGACGGTATCGAGGAATACGACAACCCGCTGCCCCAGTGGTGGTTCATGCTGTTCGCCGGCACCCTGGTGTTTGCAGTCGGCTACCTGATCCTCTACCCGGGCCTGGGCAACTGGAAAGGCGTGCTGCCGGGCTATGAAGACGGCTGGACGCAGACAAAGGAATGGGACAAGGAAATGGCCAAGGCCGACGCCAAGTTCGGGCCGATCTTCGCCAAATTCTCGGCCATGCCCGTGGAAGAAGTGGCCAAGGACCCGCAAGCGCTGAAGATGGGCGGTCGCCTGTTCGCCTCCAACTGCGCGGTGTGCCACGGCTCGGATGCCAAGGGCGCGTTTGGCTTCCCGAACCTGGCGGACGACATCTGGCGCTGGGGCGGTTCGGCCGAGGCGATCAAGGCCACCATCCTGAACGGCCGCCACGCGGCGATGCCGGCCTGGGGTGACATGCTTGGCGACGAGGGTGTGAAGAACGTCGCCGCCTACGTGCGCCACGACCTGGCCAAGCTGCCACTGCCGGCCGACAACTCGGCCGATCTGGGCGCGGGTAAAACCGCATTCAATACCACATGTGTGGCGTGTCACGGGCCGGAAGGCCATGGCATGGAAGCCATGGGCGCCCCGGACCTGACCAAGCCGGCCGGCTATATCTACGGCACCAGCCTGGCGCAGTTGCAGCAGACCATCCGCCACGGCCGCCAAGGCCAGATGCCGGCGCAGGAAGCGCTGCAGGGCAATGACAAAGTGCACTTGTTGGCGGCTTATGTTTACAGCCTGTCCCATGGGGACCAGAAGACGCAGGAGTAACCAGCCCTCGCCCACCATAAAGCCCCGCACGGTGCATACTAGCGGGGCTTTTTTATCAGGACGCAGTGGCTTCAATCACACCGGCAAGCATTGCTTCTTGCACTTACGGGCCAATGGACTGAGAGATCACGAGAGATTGCTGGGTCACTCGGCTGCCCCGATCCTTCAATCCCAGCCGATTCATCAGCTCGGGGCGATCCAGCAACTCACGCGCAAACATCTTCGCCTCAGGAGACGACGCCTGCGAACGGGCTACATCTTCAAGTGACCAAATAGTCACCCCCAGATCTGACCCGGACGCGTTAAACGTGTCCGGGCGCTCCTTGAACGTATCGAAATGAGCGATCAAGTAGGCCGCCATGTCCTTATCGTTCATGTTACTGAACCGCTGGTGCTCAGGGGAGGCAACGTTAAGGACACTTTCCCGTTCAATTTTCCCGTCGTGTCTGAACTTGCCATAGCTGTCGAGCTTGCCCATGAGGCCATGGCTTTCCAGCAGCGCACGTGCAAACTGCGAGTCTTCGGTGCTGACACCCGACTGCGTGGAGCTATACGCGATGCGCTCAAGGGATTGACGCGTGACAACACCTGGCTGATCAGGGTCAGTAAACCTGTCGAAATTAGCGTAGAGATGCTTGGCTAATTCCGCCTCACTCATTCGCGCGAACGGCTTGTCGGTGTCCGTTCTTGCCGAACGTTGCGACGCCGGCTGCATGGCGTGCATAGCGTTGTTGGACGTTGCGTTGACACTCATCAAATTCTCCTTAACTGGAAGTCCTACTGCCTATTTGCTTCTCCTATGTGGGAAAAAGACCTAGACGGTTCCAATCCATGAAGAGTTTTCACGCATAAATAGATCTGGTCTGGTGTTCGCCAACGCTTTTTGGGCGCTGTCTTGCTAGCCCTGCCAGCAGGTCCGCACTGGTACACGGACTGACCGTGATCACACGCAATGTCAGTGACTTCAAATCCAGCGGCGTGACGGTGATCACCCCCTGGGACGAATAATCGCCCTTTCACCCACCGACACTTCGCGACCTTTTGTCACATCCCCTCCAATGCACAACTTTCCCCTCCTGCCATTCGGGTCTACGCTTCCCTGCACAGCGGGCCGGTTCTGGTGTACGCGACGACTGCCGTTGCGCCCCGAAAAAATTCCTGTCCACTCGATCAGCTTTCGATTTCGGATTTTGTCCCTACGTAAAACATGGAAAGGGCGCAGAATCTGGCGTGGAACGCATTGATACAGGTCAGCCATTGCGTTGCAAAGGCCCCTCGCTTTCTACATACTTGCGGCCGATTTTACCTATAAAAAAACCTAAACCGTGGAACCTTAGAATGAGCACAGCAATCAGTCCGACTGCTTATAACTATAAGGTAGTCCGCCAGTTCGCCATCATGACGGTGGTCTGGGGGATCCTTGGCATGGGGCTCGGGGTGTTCATCGCCTCGCAACTGGTTTGGCCGGAATTGAATTTCGGTTTGCCATGGACGACCTTCGGCCGCCTGCGCCCGCTGCACACCAACCTGGTGATTTTCGCCTTCGGTGGATGTGCATTGTTTGCCACCTCCTACTATGTCGTGCAGCGAACCTGCCAGACGCGACTGATCTCCGACGGCCTCGCCGCCTTCACCTTCTGGGGCTGGCAAGCGGTCATCGTCGGCGCGGTAGTCACCCTGCCGCTGGGCTACACCACCACCAAGGAATACGCCGAGCTGGAATGGCCCATCGCCATTTTGCTTGCCATCGTGTGGGTGACCTATGCCGTGGTGTTCTTCGGCACCATCGTCAAGCGCAAGACCAAGCACATCTACGTCGGCAACTGGTTCTACGGGGCCTTCATCCTGGTCACGGCGATGCTGCACATCGTCAACCACGCCTCGCTGCCGGTCAGCCTGTTCAAATCCTACTCGGCCTACGCCGGGGCGACGGATGCGATGATCCAGTGGTGGTACGGCCACAACGCGGTGGGGTTCTTCCTCACCACCGGCTTCCTGGGGATGATGTACTACTTCGTGCCCAAGCAGGCCGAGCGTCCTATCTACTCCTATCGCCTGTCCATCGTGCACTTCTGGGCGCTGATCACCCTGTACATCTGGGCCGGCCCGCACCACTTGCACTACACCGCGCTGCCGGACTGGGCGCAGTCCCTGGGCATGGCGATGTCGATCATCCTGCTGGCCCCGAGTTGGGGCGGCATGATCAACGGCATGATGACTCTGTCGGGCGCCTGGCATAAGTTGCGCACCGACCCGATCCTGCGCTTCCTCGTGGTGTCCCTGGCGTTCTACGGCATGTCGACCTTCGAAGGGCCGATGATGGCGATCAAGACCGTCAACTCGCTGTCCCACTACACCGACTGGACCATCGGCCACGTACACGCCGGCGCCCTCGGTTGGGTCGCGATGATCTCCATCGGCGCGCTGTACCACATGATCCCCAAACTGTTCGGTCGCCCACAGATGCACAGCGTCGGCTTGATCAACGCGCACTTCTGGCTGGCCACCATCGGCACCGTGCTCTACATCGCCTCGATGTGGGTCAACGGCATCACCCAAGGCCTGATGTGGCGTGCGATCAACGATGACGGCACCCTCACCTACTCCTTCGTCGAAGCGCTGCAAGCCAGCCATCCGGGTTACATCGTGCGCGCCCTGGGCGGTGCATTCTTTGCCTCCGGCATGTTCCTGATGGCCTACAACGTCTGGCGCACCGTGCGTGCCGCCGACCCGGTAGAAGCCGAAGCCGCCGCCAAGATCGCCGTAGTGGGAGCTCACTGATGAAGCATGAAGTAGTCGAGAAGAATATCGGCCTGCTGGCCTTCTTCATGGTCATCGCCGTGAGCATCGGCGGCCTGACCCAGATCGTTCCGCTGTTTTTCCAGGACGTGACCAACAAGCCGGTCGAAGGCATGAAGCCGCGTACCGCCCTTGAGGTTGAGGGCCGTGACGTCTACATCGCCAACGGCTGCGTGGGTTGCCACTCACAGATGATCCGTCCGTTCCGCGCCGAAACCGAACGCTACGGCCACTACTCGGTCGCCGGTGAAAGCGTGTGGGACCACCCGTTCCTGTGGGGCTCCAAACGTACCGGCCCGGACCTGGCCCGTGTCGGCGGACGCTACTCCGATGACTGGCAGCGTGCGCACTTGTACAACCCGCGCAACGTGGTACCTGAGTCGAAAATGCCGGCCTACCCGTTCCTCGTGGAAAACAAGCTCGACGGCAAGGACACCGCGAAGAAACTTGAAGTCTTGCGCACCCTGGGCGTGCCCTACACCGATGAAGACATCGCCGGTGCAGCCGCCGCCGTGAAGGGCAAGACCGAAATGGACGCACTGGTGGCCTACCTGCAAGGCCTGGGCACCATCATCAAAAGCAAACGGTGATCTTCATGGATATCGGGATGATTCGTGGCCTGGGCACCGTTGTGGTGATGGTGGCCTTTGTCGGCCTGGCGTTGTGGGTGTTCAGCCCCAAGCGCAAGTCGGAGTTTGAAGACGCGACCTTGCTGCCCTTTGCGGACGATCCCGAAGCCATCAAGCACGTCGAGCAAGCTTCTAGGAGTAACAAAGAATGACTACGTTCTGGAGTCTGTACGTCACAGTCCTCAGTCTGGGTACCATTTTCGCCCTGACCTGGCTGCTGCTGTCGACCCGTCGGGGGCAGCGCGCCGAACAAACGGACGAAACCGTCGGCCACTCGTTCGATGGCATCGAGGAATACGACAACCCGCTGCCCAAGTGGTGGTTCATGCTGTTTGTCGCCACCATCGTCTTTGCCCTCGGCTACCTGGCGTTGTACCCGGGCCTGGGCAACTGGAAAGGCCTGTTGCCGGGCTACAACTACCTCGACAACGACAAGCAAACCCCGTTTGCCAACGGCCAGACCGGCTGGACCGGCGTGCACGAATGGGAAAAGGAAATGGCCAAGTCGGACGCCAAGTTCGGCCCGATCTTCGCCAAGTTCGCTGCGATGCCAATCGAAGACGTTGCCAAGGACCCACAAGCCTTGAAGATGGGCGGCCGTTTGTTCGCCTCCAACTGCTCGGTGTGCCACGGTTCCGACGCCAAGGGGGCCTATGGCTTTCCCAACCTGACTGACGCCGACTGGCGCTGGGGTGGGGAGCCGGCCACCATCAAGGAAACCATCATGAAGGGCCGCCATGCGGTGATGCCGGCCTGGCTGGATATCCTCAAGGAACAAGGCGTCAGTGATGTCGCCGCGTTCGTGGTGACCAACCTCGATGGCCGCAAGTTGCCTGAAGGCGCCAAGGCAGACGTAGCCAACGGCGAGAAACTCTTCGCCGCCAACTGCGTGGCCTGCCACGGCCCGCAAGGCAAAGGCACCCCCGCCATGGGCGCGCCTGACCTGACCCACCCGGGTGCATTCATCTACGGTTCCAGCTTCGCCCAACTGCAGCAGACCATCCGTTATGGCCGCCAGGGCCAGATGCCGGCGCAGGAGCAATTGCAGGGCAATGACAAAGTGCACTTGCTGGCGGCGTATGTCTACAGCTTGTCCCACAGTGACCCAACAACGAAGGAATAGCCCCGAAAAACAACAAGCCCTAAAGGGTGACACCTTACAGGGCTTGTTGGGTTTCAGAAGCAACGTTGCTCTGTCTTGAGTCGCGATGTCGCTCCAAAGTCGCCATATTCATTGGCGGAGAAGCCTCATAGGAGCTTCTACAACAGCACGTTATTTCAGAATGCCGGCAAAAAATCTGTGCCGTCGTAGGGAGAACGTGGACGCGGTGCCGGCGCTTCTTTATCCTGCCGGGCTTGAGTTTGAGCGGCTATAGAGTCCTGGATGCTTTGCTCACTAATTTTACCGTCCAACCACTTCTTACTGTCACTATCAAGCTGATCCAACAGCGTTTCACGCCCCATCAACTCCTTCGCAAAATCCCTGGATTCTTTCGGAATGTTGTGATCTTTGACCATTTTTTCCAGATGGTTCAGCGTAACAAAGCCCGGGGTTTTCGGATCTTCAAACACCTTGAAATCGTTCGCCAGTTGCTTGGACATCCGCAAGTCACTCCAACCGGAGTATTGAGTGTGAACCACCTTAAAATCCTGATCTGGCGGTAGTAAATCAGGAAATCCAGAGCGTCCAAAATGTGGGAAAATCAAACCATTATTTACATTCATTGCGACACCTCAAAACAGTTACCACCTTAATTGGAATGGCAACTGATATGTTGCAAATAGCCCCACCGAGTTCCATTGACGTTCATCGAAACCCCGTCAAAACGGAACGAAATATTTCCAGTTCAAAACAACCCTATCAAGTTAACAAAGAGAAATATCATTTAACTCAAAAATCGCGTACACCAGGCCTCGGCAATAGAACACTAAACTTACAGGACAGTTAAATCCGCCCTACGAAAAAGCAAACCACCTATTCTCCTGTGCGCCTCTCGCCAAACAATGCTCTCCTCCCACCTGTCAATTGACCCAGATCACGTACACCATCATTCACCAACACCCAATGCGACCAAAGGTCGCGCCCATTTGATACATTTAAGGGCGTATTATCGAGGCACTGCAACACCCCTAATTTGACCCCGGCCGGCACGTACTGGCCGAGGCAAATCTCCACCGCCGTGGGATGCAATGATGAGAGACCAGATACCGGTACATGACGTTACCCCCCCTGCCAAGACCGTCGACCTCTACGCCTCGCGCGAGAAAATCTACACCCGTGCCTTCACCGGCCTGTTCCGC
This sequence comes from Pseudomonas sp. BIGb0164, assembly GCF_024810135.1. Lineage (NCBI taxonomy): Bacteria > Pseudomonadati > Pseudomonadota > Gammaproteobacteria > Pseudomonadales > Pseudomonadaceae > Pseudomonas > Pseudomonas sp. BIGb0164. The sequence continues at coordinate 117,504 of NZ_JANUEA010000005.1, forward strand.
AACCTGCGCATGCTCGGCGGCGCCGTGTTGTTCCTCCTCTACTTCGGCACGGTGTGGCTGAACTGGGGTGGCCACCAGGCCGTTTGGTGGAACCTGCCGGAGCGTAAATTCTTCATTTTTGGCGCTACTTTCTGGCCCCAGGACTTCATCCTGCTCTCGGGCATTCTGATCGTTGCCGCCTTCGGCCTGTTCTTTATCACCGTGTACGCAGGGCGCGTGTGGTGCGGCTATACCTGCCCGCAAAGCGTGTGGACCTGGATTTTCATGTGGTGCGAAAAGGTCACCGAAGGCGACCGCAATCAACGCATCAAACTCGACAAAGCCCCCATGGGCGCCAATAAATTCCTGCGCAAGTTCAGCAAGCACACCCTGTGGTTGTTGATCGGTTTTGTCACCGGCATGACCTTCGTCGGCTACTTCTCGCCGATCCGCGAATTGGTGTTCGACTTCTTCACCGGCCAGGCCGATGGCTGGTCGTATTTCTGGGTCGGTTTCTTCACCCTCGCCACCTACGGCAATGCCGGCTGGCTGCGCGAACAGGTGTGCATCTACATGTGCCCGTATGCGCGTTTCCAGAGCGTGATGTTCGACAAGGACACCCTGATCGTCTCCTACGACCCACGCCGTGGCGAGCTGCGTGGCCCGCGCAAAAAAGGCGTGGACTACAAGGCCCAAGGCCTGGGGGATTGCATCGACTGCACGATGTGCGTGCAGGTCTGCCCCACCGGTATCGACATCCGCGACGGCCTGCAAATCGAGTGCATCGGCTGCGCGGCCTGCATCGACGCCTGCGACAACATCATGGACAAAATGGAATACCCGCGCGGCCTGATCAGCTACACCACCGAGCACAACCTGTCGGGGCAGAAAACCCACAAGCTGCGCCCGCGCCTGATCGGTTACGCCCTGGTGTTGCTGGCGATGATCAGCCTGTTGGTGGCGGCGTTTTTCATGCGCTCGCTGGTGGGCTTCGATGTGAGCAAGGACCGCGTGCTGTACCGCGAAAACGCCGAAGGCCGCATCGAGAACGTCTACAGCCTGAAGATCATGAACAAGGACCAACGCGACCACACCTACGTGCTCGACGCCACGGGCCTGCCCGACCTCAAACTGCAAGGCCGTCGTGAAATCAGGGTGGCGGCCGGCGATATCGTCAGCATGCCGGTGGAGCTGTCGAGTGCGCCGGAGCAATTGCCGTCGAGCACCAACGAGGTCAAGTTCATCCTCACCGACGCCGATGACGCCAGCGTCCATATTGAAGCCAAGAGCCGATTCATCGGCCCCCAAGTTCGTTGACTTATAGAGAGCAGAACAATGTCCGTAGCAACTGCCGCTAGCCCCTGGTACAAGCACCTCTGGCCCTGGATCATCATCGGGATCCTGGCCTGCTCGGTGACCTTGACCCTGTCCATGGTGACCATTGCGGTGAACAACCCGGACAACCTGGTCAACGACAACTACTACGAGGCCGGCAAAGGCATCAACCGCTCCCTGGACCGCGAGCTGCTGGCCCAGACCCTGCAACTGCGCGCCAAGGTGCACCTGGATGAACTGACCGGTGAAGTCGACGTGCACCTGACCGGCAACAGCAACCCGGCTACCCTGGAACTCAACCTGATCTCCCCGACCCAACCGGAGAAGGACCGCAAGATCAACCTGGCCCGCAGCGACACCGAACACGGCCGCTACATCGGCCAGGTCACCGACAAGGTCGAAGGCCGCCGCTTCGTGGAACTGCTGGGCGTCGAGGGCGACCGCACTTGGCGCATGTTTGAAGAAGAGCAGGTCAGCCACGACAAGGACTTGCTGTTGGGGGATGAGCCATTACAGGGTGCTGAAGACCTCAAAAAATAAACACCTGCGCTTCGCGCATCGCCGGCAAGCCGGCTCCTACAAGGCCCGCGCTCGACCTGTAGGAGCCGGCTTGCCGACGATGAGGCCCTCCCAGCCGACTAAGATATCTACCCATGACCACCCCCTGTTACCACTGCGCCCTCCCCGTCCCCGCGGGCAGCCGCTTCACCACCGTCATCCTCGGCGAACGCCGCGAACTCTGCTGCCCAGGCTGCCAGGCCGTGGCCGAGGCGATTGTGGCCGGTGGCCTGGAAAGCTATTACCAGCACCGCAGCGAAGCCTCGGCCAACCCCGACGCACTGCCGGTGCAGTTGGTGGACGAACTGGCGCTGTATGACCGCGCCGACGTGCAAAAACCCTTCGTACGCCACACGGGCGACCTCGCCGAAACCACCCTGCTGATGGAAGGCATCAGTTGCGCCGCGTGCGGCTGGCTGATCGAAAAACACCTGCGCCGCCTGCCCGCCGTGGCCGAGGCACGGCTGAACCTGTCCAACCATCGCTTGCATGTGCAGTGGGCCGATGGGCAATTGCCGTTGAGCCAATTGCTCAGCGAGTTGCGCCATATCGGTTACGCCGCCCACCCCTATCAGGCCGACCGCGCCGCCGAACAACTGGCCAGCGACAACCGTCGCGCCTTGCGCCAACTGGGCGTCGCCGGGTTGCTGTGGTTCCAGGCCATGATGGCGACCATGGCCACCTGGCCGGAATTCAATATCGATCTGAGCCCGGAACTGCACGTGATCCTGCGCTGGGTGGCGATGTTTCTGACAACGCCCATCGTGTTCTACAGCTGCGCGCCGTTTTTCAAAGGCGCCCTGCGCGACCTGCGCACCCGCCACCTGACCATGGATGTCTCGGTGTCCCTGGCCATCGGCGGCGCTTACCTGGCGGGTATCTGGACCGCGATCACCGGGGTGGGCGAGCTGTATTTCGATGCGGTCGGCATGTTTGCGCTGTTCCTGCTGGCGGGCCGCTACCTGGAACGGCGAGCCAGGGAACGCACCGCCGCCGCAACCGCACAATTGGTCAACCTGTTGCCCGCCTCGTGCCTGCGCTTGAAGGGCGATGGCCAGAGCGAACGCATCCTGCTGAGCGAACTGGCGCTGGGTGATCGCGTGCTGGTGCACCCCGGCGCCGTGCTGCCGGCCGATGGGGTGATCGTCGACGGCCAATCGAGCATCGACGAATCCCTGCTCACCGGCGAATACCTGCCTCAGCCCCGAGACGTTGGCGACAATGTTACGGCGGGCACCCTCAATGTCGAAGGCGCGCTGACCATCGAAGTGCGCGCCTTGGGCCATGACACCCGCTTGTCGGCCATCGTGCGCCTGCTGGAACGCGCCCAGGCCGAAAAGCCGCGCCTGGCTCAAATCGCCGACCGCGCTGCGCAGTGGTTCCTGCTGTGCTCGCTGATCGCGGCGGCCGTGATCGGCGTGGTGTGGTGGGAGCTGGACTCATCACGCGCCTTCTGGATTGTGCTGGCCATGTTGGTGGCAACCTGCCCTTGCGCGTTGTCCCTGGCCACACCTACCGCACTGACCGCCGCCACCGGCACGCTGCACACACTCGGGCTGCTGCTCACCCGTGGCCATGTGCTGGAAGGCTTGAACCAGATCGATACAGTGATTTTCGACAAGACCGGCACCCTCACCGAAGGTCGCCTGGCACTGCGTGCGATCCGCCCCTTGGGCGCGCTGGGCAGCGATGACTGCCTGAGCCTCGCCGCTGCCCTGGAAAACCGCTCAGAGCACCCGATCGCCCGGGCGTTTGGCCGTGCGCCGCTGGCGGCCGACGAAGTGCTCAGCGCCCCTGGCCTGGGTCTGGAAGGACGCGTCGGCGAGCGGTTATTGCGCATCGGCCAACCGGGCTACGTGTGTGAACTCAGCGGTTGCCCCCTGCCTGATTCACCCGATGAAGCTGGCCAATGGCTGCTGCTGGGCGATCGCACTGGCGCCCTCGCCTGGTTCGTGCTCGATGACCGCCTGCGCAGTGATGCGCCCGCGCTGCTGGCCGCGTGCAAGGCGCGTGGCTGGCGCACGTTGTTGCTGTCCGGGGACAGCTCGCCAATGGTCGCCAGCGTGGCCCTTGAGCTGGGCATCGACGAAGCCCGTGGCGGCCTGCGCCCGGATGACAAGTTGCAGGTGCTGCAACAGCTGCACCGCGAAGGCCGCAAGGTGCTGATGCTCGGCGATGGCGTCAACGATGTACCAGTGCTGGCCGCCGCTGATATCAGTGTGGCGATGGGGTCGGCCACGGACCTGGCCAAGACCAGCGCTGACGCGGTGCTGCTGTCCAACCGGCTCGATGCCCTGGTGCAGGCGTTTACCCTGGCGCGGCGCACCCGTCGGGTGATCATTGAAAACCTGCTGTGGGCCGGGCTGTACAATGGCCTTATGCTGCCGTTTGCAGCCCTGGGCTGGGTCACGCCGATCTGGGCGGCGATCGGCATGTCACTCAGTTCGTTGACCGTGGTGTTGAACGCCTTGCGCCTGACTCGCCTGCCGAGCACGCCGGCTGCCAGCGTCCCCTTGGAAACCCGCCCGCTGCCGGCCTGAGCCGCGCGGGCATGGAGTGCAGATGCCAGCTCTATACGTGATGATCCCGGCGGCGCTGCTGTTAGTGGGTGTCGCCATTTACATCTTCTTCTGGGCCGTGGACAGCGGCCAGTACGACGACCTCGACGGCCCGGCCCACAGCGTGCTGTTCGACGACCAGGACCCGAACCACCTGGCCGGCGTCGAAGAAGCCAATAGCGCCGAACAGCCGCCCAAAGATCCACCCCATGCTTGAGTTGGCGCCACTGCTGGTCTCGGCGCTGATCCTCGGCCTGCTTGGCGGCGGCCATTGCCTGGGCATGTGCGGCGGGCTGATGGGCGCCCTGACCCTGGCGATCCCCAAGGAGCAGCGCAGCCGCCGTTTCAGGTTGCTGCTGGCGTACAACCTGGGGCGCATCCTCAGCTATGCGGCTGCCGGCGTGCTGATCGGCCTGGCCGGCTGGGCGGTGGCGAACAGCCCGGCCGCGATGTTCATGCGCGTACTGGCCGGGTTGCTGCTGATCAGCATGGGCCTGTACCTGGCCGGCTGGTGGAGCGGCCTGACCCGCATCGAAGCCCTCGGACGCGGCCTGTGGCGGCATATCCAGCCAGTGGCCAGCCGCTTGCTGCCGGTGTCCAGCCTGCCCCGCGCCTTGCTGCTGGGCGCGCTATGGGGCTGGCTGCCCTGCGGATTGGTCTACAGCACCCTGCTGTGGGCGGCGAGCCAGGGCAATGCGCTGGACAGCGGACTGTTGATGTTGGCGTTTGGAGTGGGCACGTGGCCGGTGCTATTGGCCACGGGGTTGGCCGCCGAACGCGTCACTGCGCTGCTGCGCAAGCGCAGTGTACGAATGGCCGGCGGCTTGCTCGTGATCCTCTTTGGTATCTGGACGTTGCCCGGCCCGCACCAGCACTGGCTGATGGGCCATTAAATCGCCCTGTGGCATAGCGCCGCTCCCCGTTGATGCAAATCAAGATGCCCTCTGCCACGCGCCCCTAGACTCGGCCCATTAGCCTATTCCGGGGAGCGCCCGCATGCTCGACGCCATTCGTTGGGACACAGACCTGATTCACCGCTACGACTTGGCGGGGCCGCGCTACACGTCCTACCCCACCGCCGTGCAATTCGACAGCCAGGTCGGTACCTTCGACCTGCTGCACGCCCTGCGCGACAGCCGCAAGGCCGCACGGCCGTTGTCGCTGTATGTGCACGTGCCGTTCTGCGCGAACATCTGCTACTACTGCGCCTGCAACAAGGTCATCACCAAGGACCGTGGTCGCGCCCAGGCCTACCTGCAACGCCTGGAGCAGGAGATCCAACTGGTGGCCTGCCACCTCGACCCGAAACAACGGGTTGAGCAGCTGCATTTCGGCGGCGGCACCCCGACCTTTCTGAGCCACGATGAACTGCGCCAGGTCATGGGCTGCCTGCGCCAGCACTTCAATTTGCTGGACGACGACTCCGGCGACTACGGCATTGAGATCGACCCGCGTGAAGCGGATTGGGCCACCATGGGCCTGCTGCGTGAATTGGGCTTCAACCGCGTGAGCATCGGCCTGCAAGACCTCGACCCCGAGGTGCAACGCGCGGTCAACCGCCTGCAGAGCCTGGAAGAAACCCGCGCCGTGATCGACGCGGCACGCACCCTGCAATTTCGCTCGATCAACATCGACCTGATCTACGGCCTGCCCAAGCAGACGCCGATCAACTTTGCGCGCACCGTGGAGGAAGTGATCAGCCTGCAGCCGGATCGCTTGTCGGTATTCAACTACGCGCACCTGCCGGAGCGCTTCATGCCCCAGCGGCGCATCAACACTGACGACCTGCCCTCTCCGGCAGCCAAGCTGCTGATGCTGCAAACCACCATCGAGCAGTTGACCCAGGCCGGCTATCGCTACATCGGCATGGACCACTTCGCCCTGCCGGATGACGAGTTGGCCATCGCCCAGGAAGAAGGCACCTTGCAGCGCAATTTCCAGGGCTACACCACCCACGGCCACTGCGATTTGATCGGGCTGGGCGTGTCGGCGATCAGCCAGATCGGCGACCTGTACTGCCAGAACAGCAGTGACCTGAACGGCTACCAGAACGCCCTGGCCGGCGCACAACTGGCCACCAGCCGTGGCTTGGTCTGCACCACGGACGATCGTTTGCGGCGGGAAGTGATTCAGCAGTTGATCTGCAATTTCAACCTGGCATTCGAGGGGGTCGAGCAAGCCTTCAACATCGATTTTCGCGGCTATTTCGACGACATTTGGCCGCAGTTGGAAACCATGGCCGCTGACGGTCTGATCGAGCTGGACGCCCAAGGCATGCGTGTACTTCCGGCTGGGCGTTTGTTGGTGCGTTCAGTGTGCATGGTGTTCGATGCCTACCTGGAGCACCAGAACAGGCAGCGATTTTCACGGGTGATCTGAAACCGGAATTACTTGGCCAGCAAGCTCATCGCTTCCATGTTGGCCTCAGGCGACTCATCTTTCAGGGCCTTGGCCAGTTGCGCCTGGGCGTTCATCAAACCGGCCTGAATCGAGGCCACGTCCCCCTGCAAACCGGCGACTTTCGCCTGGCGGGCTTCCGGGGACAGCGCGGTGTCATTCATGGCGGCCGAAATCTGGGCCATCTTCTCGGCCAGTTGCTTTCTCAGCTCGCGGATCATTTTCAACAGCTCTTTGATGTTGTCTTTCAAGCTGCTGTCATCGATGTCTTTATTGGGGTTGCTACCCGCCTGGGACGCTTTGAGCCCCGCCCCGGAGATGACCACCTTCACGCCTTCACCGGGGGTGGGTGGAGGGGCTGGCTTGTCATCGACTTTTTTGCCCGCGAGCGCATCCGCAGCGGTCAAGACCTGAGGGGTCTTGGTAGTAATGACAGCGTTATTGAAAGGGAGTACCGACATGACCTGAGCTCCAGCTCATAGGGATTCACACGGTGTATCGGCGCCGTTACATAAAGCTTTATACCGTTGCCGGTTTTTTGTACACGCTGGCCTCACCCACCCCCGGTGCGTTACCCTTACGTCTTATGTGTGTTTTCCCACAAGGATTTAAGAAATGTCCGAGCCAGTTAAACTGCGCGCTCACAGCCAGGCTCATTGCAAGGATTGCAGCCTGGCCCCCCTCTGCCTGCCACTTTCGTTGAATCTGGAAGACATGGATGCGCTGGACGACATCGTTAAACGCGGCCGCCCGTTGAAAAAAGGTGAGTTCCTGTTCCGTCAGGGCGACAAGTTCGATTCCGTCTATGCCGTACGTTCAGGCGCGCTGAAGACGTTCAGCCTGAGCGACAGCGGCGAAGAGCAGATCACCGGTTTCCACCTGCCCAGCGAGCTGGTCGGATTGTCGGGGATGGACACCGAGATCCACCCGGTGTCGGCCCAGGCCCTGGAGACGACGTCGGTGTGTGAAATCCCCTTCGAGCGCCTGGATGAATTGGCCCTGCAACTGCCTCAGTTGCGCCGCCAGTTGATGCGCGTGATGAGCCGTGAGATCCGCGACGACCAACAAATGATGCTACTGCTGTCGAAGAAAACTGCCGACGAGCGTATTGCGACATTCCTGGTCAACCTGTCGGCGCGGTTCCGCGCCCGGGGTTTTTCGGCCAACCAGTTCCGCCTGAGCATGTCGCGCAATGAAATCGGCAATTACCTGGGCCTGGCGGTGGAAACCGTGTCCCGCGTATTCACCCGTTTCCAGCAGAACGAGCTGATCGCCGCCGAGGGCAAGGAAGTGCATATCCTTGACCCGATCCAGCTGTGCGCGCTGGCCGGTGGTTCGCTGGAAGGCTGACACAAACGCTTGCGGCCGCGCTAATCGGCGGGGCCGCAGGTATACTTCGAGTCCGTTTACAGCCCCAGGACTCTTCGACGATGACCTTCGATTCGTTCGACATCAAATCCCTGATCCGCCCCGTCATCGACTTCCCCAAGCCTGGGGTGATCTTCCGTGATATCACGCCGCTGTTCCAATCGCCCCGCGCCCTGCGCCTGGTGGCCGACAGCTTTGCCCATCGCTACGTCGAAGCCGACTTCACCCATATCGGCGCGATGGATGCGCGGGGTTTCCTGATCGGCTCGATCATCGCCTACCAACTCAACAAACCGCTGATCCTGTTCCGCAAGCAGGGCAAGCTGCCGGCCGACGTGCTGGCCGAGGGTTACCAGACCGAGTACGGCGAAGCCTTCCTGGAAGTGCACGCCGACAGCCTGTGCGAGGGCGATTCGGTGCTGATGTTCGATGACCTGATCGCCACCGGTGGCACCTTGATTGCCGCCGCGAACCTGGTGCGACGCATGGGGGCGAAGATCTTTGAAGCCGCGGCGATCATTGATCTGCCGGAGCTGGGTGGGTCGCAGCGGTTGGAAGACATGGGCATCCCGACCTTCTGCCTGACGCAATTTGGGCTGACTGAAAAATAACGGTTGCCCTGATTTCTCGGCTGCCTGCACCTGCCCCTTCGCGAGCAAGCCCGCTCCCACATTCGACCTCATTCCAAAGGATGTACTCGGTCAACTGTGGGAGCGGGCTTGCTCGCGAAGAGGCCCTGAAAAACACTACAAAACTAGAGTCCCATCTGCTTGGCGATGATTTCATTCATCACCTCTCGCGTCCCCCCACCAATCGACAGGATGCGATTGTCGCGATACAGCCGCTCCACCAGGCTGCCACGCATGTAGCCTTGGCCGCCAAGGATCTGCACCGCGTCATAAGTGACCCGGTCGGCGGTGTCGGTGGCCAGGTTCTTGGCCATGGAAATTTCCTTGATCACACTCTTGCCGGCCGCCATCTTCGCCGCCTGACGGTAGGTGAACTCGCGGGAGACTTCCACCGCCGTGGCCATCTCCGCCAGGCGATGCTTGAGCACCTGGAATTTGCCGATGGGTTTGCCAAACGCCTCGCGCTGGGCCGCCCAGGCCAGGCTTTCTTCCAGCGCCAGTTGCGCGGTCATGTTCGCCATCAAGGCCAGGGCCAGGCGCTCGCTCTGGAAGTTGCCCATGATGCAGGCAAACCCCATGTTCTCGATGCCGATCAGATTGCCCACAGGCACGCGACAATCGTCAAAGAACAATTCGGCCGTGTCCGACGCCCACCAGCCCATTTTCTTTAGGGGTTTGCCGACAGTGAAACCTGGCGTGTCCTTTTCGATGAGCAACAGGCTGATGCCGCCGAACCCCGGGCCGCCTGTACGCACGGCCACCGTATAGAAATCAGCACGAATGCCACTGGTGATAAAGGTTTTGCTGCCACTGACGCGGTAATGCTCGCCATCGCGCACGGCGCGGGTTTGCAGGTTGGCCACATCGGACCCGCCACCGGGCTCGGTGACGGCCAGGGCAATAATCTTTTCACCAGCCAGTACCCAAGGTGCAACGCGCTCACGCACCTCGGGGCGCGCCCATTTGACGACGGGCGGCAGGCCGATATCCAGCGAACCAAGCCCCGCCACCACGCCGCCCGAGCCGCAACGCATCAACTCTTCGCTGGCCGCGACCTTGGCGAACAGGTCGCCCTCATGACTGCCGCCCAGGGCTTCGGGGTAGCCGATGCCGAGGATGCCCGCCGCACCGGCCTTGAGGTACAGCTCGCGGGGGAAGGTTTCGGCCTCCTCCCATTGATCGATGCCCGGCAACAGCTCGCGCTCGACAAAACGGCGCACGCTGTCGCGGACCAATTGGTGGCTGGAGTCGAAGTAATCCTGATAGGCAGACATCGGCAAGCTCCACGCAGAGGGTGGAGCGAACTTACCAAGCGCTTGCTTGGTTATCAAGTTCTCACTTGCCACACAAATTCCATGTGAGAGCGGTTTTGTGTGGGAGCGGGCTTGCTCGCGAATGCGGTGGATCAGTCACTAACAGGTTGAATGACACACCGCTTCGCGAGCAAGCCCGCTCCCACACAAGCCAGTCCCACAGGGTGTATCGCGGTGTGTGCGCGTTAGAGGGCGATGGGTTTGCGCCCGGCGAAGGAATGCGCCAGGGTGCCGCCGTCCACCAGTTCCAGCTCGCCACCCAGCGGCACGCCATGGGCGATGCGCGAGGTGATCAGGCCTTTGTTGGTCAGCAGCTGGGCAATGTAATGCGCGGTCGCTTCACCTTCCACGGTCGGGTTAGTGGCCAGGATCACTTCAGTAAAGGTGCCCTGCTCTTCGATACGTGCCACCAGTTGCGGAATGCCGATGGCTTCCGGCCCCAGGCCGTCCAGCGGCGACAGATGGCCCTTGAGCACGAAGTAACGCCCGCGATAACCGGTCTGCTCCACCGCGTACACGTCCATCGGCCCTTCCACCACGCACAGCAACGTGTCGTCGCGGCGTGGGTCGGCGCACTGCGGGCAGAGTTCTTCTTCAGTAAGGGTGCGGCACTGGCGACAGTGCCCGACCCCTTCCATGGCCTGGCTCAAAGCCTGGGCCAACCGGGCGCCGCCGCTGCGGTCGCGCTCCAGCAGTTGCAGCGCCATGCGCTGGGCAGTTTTCTGGCCCACACCCGGCAGAATGCGCAGGGCGTCGATCAGTTGGCGAATCAGGGGGCTGAAGCTCATGGGCGAAAGGTCCGACAAAACAACGAGACGCGGTTTATACCCGCGCCCCGGATTAGCGTCAAATGCGCACCACCAACTTGCCGAAGTTGCGCCCTTCAAGCAAACCGATAAAGGCTTCGGGTGCCTGCTCCAGGCCGTCGACCACGTCCTCGCGGAACTTGATCTTGCCGTCACGTACCCAGGGCGCCATCGCACTGAGGAACTCGGGCTGGCGATCGCCGTAGTCGTCGAACACGATAAAGCCCTGGATGCGCACGCGCTTGGTCAGCAAGGTGCGTTGCAATGCCGGTAACCGGTCAGGGCCGCTCGGTGGCTGGTGGGCGTTGTAACCCGCGATCAGCCCACACAGGGGGATACGCGCCTTGGGATTGAGCAATGGCACCACCGCATCGAAGACCTTGCCGCCGACGTTTTCAAAGTAGATGTCCACGCCCTTGAAGCACGCCAGGGCCAGTTCATTGGCAAAGTCTGCGCTCTTGTGGTCGATGCAGGCATCGAAACCCAACTCCTCCACCACATAACGGCACTTGTCGGCGCCACCTGCGATCCCCACCACGCGCAAGCCCTTGAGCTTGGCCACCTGGCCAACCACCGAGCCCACGGCACCGGACGCAGCCGCCACCACCAAGGTTTCCCCAGCCTTGGGCTGGCCGATGTCCATCAGGCCCATGTAGGCGGTCATGCCGGGCATGCCCAGCACACCCAACGCCATCGATGGGCTGGCCAAGCCCTTGGGTACCGGGATCAGGTTGCGGCCGTCGGAAATACTGTGGCTTTGCCAGCCGGTGGAGCCGACCACCAGATCGCCCACTTCGAATTTGGGATTACGTGATTGCTCGATACGGCTGACAGCACCGCCGGTCATCACCTCGTCGATTTCCACCGGCGCGGCGTAGGACGGTGCATCACTCATGCGCCCGCGCATGTAAGGGTCGAGGGACAGGTACAGCGTCTTCAGCAAGACCTGGCCGTCTGCCAGTTCGGGCAACGCCACCCGTTCCAGGCGGAAGTTTTCCGGGGTGGGGGCGCCCTGAGGGCGAGAGACCAGCACGATGCGCTGGTTCAGAGTCAGTTCTTGAGGCATCAGGAGGCTCCTTGATCGAATCCATCGGTACAGGGTGCAGACCATGGTCGAGGGGCTGGGGTTCGATTGGATCGGCACAAACAAAAATGCCAGGCACGAGGCCTGGCATTGGAGTCTAGCTAACGCTCGCCGATCAGAACGGCAGCTTCATGCCCGGTGGCAGTTGCATGCCAGCGGTCACACCGCCCATTTTTTCCTGGCTGCTGGCTTCGATCTTGCGAACGGCGTCGTTGACGGCTGCAGCGAGCAGGTCTTCCAACACTTCGCGATCCTCCTCACTCACACCTGGAGCCAGGCTTGGATCGATGCTCACGCGCTTGATGTCGTGACGACCGGTCATCACCACGCTGATCAGATCGCCGCCGGACTTACCGGTGACTTCGGCGTTGGCCAGCTCTTCCTGCATCTTGGCCATTTTTTCCTGCATCTGCTGCGCCTGCTTCATCAGGCCGGCCATGCCACCTTTCATCATGGGAATCACCTCAAAGTACGTGGATCAAGTTAGTAGCCCGGTGTCAGGATGCTTGGGGCACCGGGGCATCGACAGGTTCAATTGTATCGTGACGCACGACCGCGCCGAACTGTTGCATCATCTGCTGGATGAGCGGGTCGGCGTGGATCGAACTTTCGGCGTCACGCTGGCGGTTGATACGCCGACGGGTCGCGGCCTGGGCCGGGGTTTCCTGCTCGGGCTTGATCAGCTCGATGGCGATGGTCAGCGTGCGCTCATGGTACTGGTTCAGTGCGTCATTCAGGCGACGTTGCTGGGTGGCGTTGAACAGGGCGCTGTGGGCCGGGTCCAGGTGCAGCAGCCAGTGGTCGCCGTCGATGGAAATCAGGGTGCAGTTGGCGGCGATGCTGCCGGTCATGCCCGAGATCGGCAATTTCGGGAACAGCTCCAACCATTGCAGGGCCAGGCCGGTGGCCGGGGCCGCTGCAGGCTCCACTTCGGGTTCCGGCGCAGGCTCGGCGGCATGTTCGCTGGCCAGGTCATCCAGGTAGCTGTAGGCCGAATCCATGTCCGGTTCGATGTAGTCTTCGTCCAGCGGAGGTTCGTCGTCGAGGTCCATGCCGGGCGTGGCCGCGTCAACCTGGGCGACCGTCGGCTCGGGGACCGGGGCAGACACCCACTCCGGCGCGTCCGGCACCACGCTGTCCGGTGTCGGGGTGGGCATCGGCGTCAGCTCGGGCTGCTCACCGGTGGTCTCCAGCACCGGTTCCACGGCGGGCTGCAGCTCGACGTCGGCCTCGGCTTCGACTTCCACCGGGTCGTTCCACGGCAGGTCGACGACCGGCTCGGGCTCGATGACCGTTTCAGGCGCGGGCTGCGGTGCAACCACCGGCGCAACGGCCACCGGTTCAGGTGCCGGCGCAACCGGGGCAGGCGCAGCAACCACTGCCGCGCCAGCCACTGGTTTGGCGGAATCAACTGTGGCCTGGCTGATCCCCACTGGCTTTAGCGGCTGTCTCGGTGCGTCTGCCGAGTCGGCGGGCCGGAAGGCCAGCATCCGCAGCAGGACCATTTCAAAGCCACCGCGCGGGTCCGGCGCCAGCGGCAAATCCCGGCGACCGATCAGGCCCATCTGGTAATAGAACTGCACATCTTCGGCCGGCAACGCCTGGGCCAGGGCCAACACGCGGTCGCGGTCGCCATGGCCGTTGTCGACCCCTTCAGGCAGGGCCTGGGCGATGGCGACGCGGTGCAACACGTTGAGAATCTCGGACAGTACGCCGTTCCAGTCCGGGCCTTGCTCCGACAGGTGGCGCACCGCTTCGAGCAACGCTTTGGCGTCGCCTTCGATCAGCGCATGCAGCACGTCGAACACCTGGCCATGGTCCAGGGTGCCGAGCATGGCGCGCACATCGGCGGCCATGACCTTGCCTTCACCAAAGGCGATAGCCTGGTCGGTGAGGCTCATGGCATCACGCATCGAACCATCGGCGGCGCGGCCGAGCAGCCACAGTGCGTCGTCTTCGAACGGCACGTTCTCGACGCCCAGCACGTGGGTCAGGTGCTCGACCACGCGCTCGGGGGTCATGTTCTTCAGGGAGAACTGCAGGCACCGCGACAAAATGGTTGCAGGAAGTTTCTGCGGGTCGGTGGTGGCCAGGATGAATTTGACGTAGGGCGGCGGCTCTTCCAGGGTTTTCAACAGCGCGTTGAAGGAATGACTGGACAGCATGTGCACTTCGTCGATCAGGTAGACCTTGAAGCGCCCACGGCTCGGCGCGTACTGCACGTTGTCGAGCAGCTCGCGGGTGTCTTCGACCTTGGTGCGGCTCGCGGCGTCGATCTCGATCAGGTCGACAAAGCGCCCTTCGTCGATTTCCCGACAAACCGAGCAGGTGCCGCACGGTGTAGAAGTGATACCGGTTTCACAGTTCAGGCATTTGGCGATGATGCGCGCAATGGTGGTCTTGCCCACACCGCGTGTGCCGGTGAACAGGTAGGCGTGGTGCAGCCGCTGGCTGTCCAAGGCATTGATCAGAGCCTTGAGCACATGGGTCTGGCCGACCATTTCGCGGAACGAGCGCGGACGCCATTTACGTGCAAGAACCTGATAACTCATCGAAAACCGTCGCAACTGGGAAGCGGAAGCCGGTAATGCTAGCGGAGCAAGGGGGAAATTGCATCCGGCACGCTCGTCTAATCTGACTAAGCTCTCCTGACTGGCCCCACAAAGGCCTGAACCCGGAGAACCTATGCGCGTAGTCCTGGGCGCTTTATGGATGATTTCCCTCGTCAGCCTCGCGGCCCCGGCGCCGCTGCGCTTCTCGGTTTCCGACAGCTGGGCGATGCCCATGGCGCACGTGGAGGGCGACCAACCCACCCAGGGCATCCTGTATGACCTGATGCTCAGCCTGGCCACCCAGGTCGGGCGCCCGGCCGAGTTCCACGTGCTGGCCCGGGCGCGCATCGCAGGCGCCATGGAACACGGCGACATCGATGTGCGCTGTTATGTCGCCCAGTCCTGGGTCGACAACCTGTCGGGCGACTACACCTGGAGCGTGCCATTGATGGTGCAGCGCAATGTGCTGGTGAGCCGCCACGCCACGCCGCCGGTGGTGCAGGTCGCCCAGCTGGCGCCGCAGTCGATCGGCACCGTGCTCAACTACCGCTATGCCGCCCTCGCCCCGCTGTTCGCCAGCGGCCAGCTGACCCGCGACGATTCGCGCAGCGAAGACCTGGTGCTGCACAAGCTGGTGGCCGGGCGCTTCACCTACGCGGTGATCAATGAGTGGATCCTGGACCGCTTCAACCTGGGCCTGGCGCCCGGGCATCGCTTGCACAAGGTCGCGGTCATCGACGAGCAAAGCCTGGGCTGCATCGTGCGCAACGACCCCGGCGTGCCGGTGCAGCGCATCCTGCGCACACTGTTGCGCATGAAGCTGTCGGGCGAGATCGACGACATCATTCAACTCTATACCGGGGAAAATCCGCCGGCCCTGCCGACTCCTGACAAAAACTGACAGTCCGGGCTTTTAGACTGGCTCCCGCTAACCGCCCACTCTCAGGAGCTTGAATGAACACCATCGCCCATTACTTCCTGCTGTACGTCGACAGCCCGGCCACCAGCGCCAACTTCTACAGCCGCCTGCTGGACAAGCCACCGGTCGAGCTGAACCCGACCTTTGCCCTGTTCATTCTCGACAATGGCGTAAAACTCGGGCTGTGGTCGCGGCACACGGTCGAACCGGCGGCCCAGCTGACGGGCGGCGGTGGTGAAGTGGGCTTCTCCCTGGCCGACAAGGCCGCCATCGATGCCCTGCACGACCTGTGGGTGGAGCGCGGCGCAACCATTATTCAATCACCGACCACCCTGGACTTCGGCTACACCTTTGTCGCCCAGGACCTCGATGGCCACCGGCTGCGCGCGTTCTGCCTGAGCGATTGATCGCCAACGCCCTTCCAGACTGATGGCTGCCACGCTGGCCAGCACGATCACACCGCCGAGCACCACCTGCAAGGCGATGTGTTCACCCAACAGCGTCGCGGCCATCGTCATGGCCACGGGCGGGATCAGGTACATCGCCACCGAGGCGCGGCTGACCTCCACGTGCTTGAGTACATACCCCCAGGCCAGGTAGGCCAGGGCGCTGGGGAAAATCCCGAGCACCAGCACCGCCAGGTTCTCCGGCAACGGCGCCTGCACCACGGCAGCCGACAAACCCGGCAGGTTCACGCAGAGCATCAGCGTGCCCGCCCACACCATGTAGCACGCCATGGTCAGCGGGCTGTAGCGGTGGGCGTAGTGCTTCTGGATGGCGAAGTACACACTCCACGAGAGCGCCGCCAGCAGTATCAGCAGGCCGCGCGGGTCGATATCACCCACGCCCTGATCGCCCCAGATCACCACCAGCACGCCAATCAGGCCGAGCAACACGCAGCTCCAGCGCCAGAGACTGACCCGTTCCTTCAAGCAGAAAAACGCTATCAACACACTGAACAGCGGTGCCGATTGCGCCAGCACGCTGGACGCCGCCGCAGTCACGAATTGCTGCCCGTAGTTGAGGCTGGTGTGATGCAGGAACACCCCGAAAAAACTCAATACCAGCAGCCACGGTACGTCCCGCAGACGCGGCCGACCGATGCCCATCAGCAGCGCCACACCGCCCATGAACACCGACGCGATCAGAAACCGCAGCAACGCCAGTTGGCCCGGGCTGTAGCTGTGCAAGCCCATGTGCACACCAATGGGTGAATACGCCCAACAGAGGATGACGCTGGCGATGACTAGCGTAAGCTTTACGGGTGACGGGGTATTCATCGAGGGCGTCCGGCAACAGGAAGGAATGCCGTCAGTCTTGGCCCGGGCAAGGTGCAGGACAATTAACCGTTTCTGACTTCTGAAATCACTGGAACTGAGCAATGGAACTGGCCCAACTGAAAATGGTGCGAGCCGTGGCGCAAACCGGCAGCGTGGCCCAGGCCGCCCTGCAACTGCACTGCGTGCCGTCCAACATCACCACGCGCATCAAGCAGCTGGAAAGCGAGTTGGGCACGCCGCTGTTTATCCGTGCCGGGCGCGGCTTGGCGATCAGTGCGGCCGGCGAGATCTTCCTGGATTATTGTGAGCGCATCCTGGCGCTGGTGGACGAATCCAAGCGTGCCGTCGACGCCAACGCCATTCCTCGTGGCACCCTGCGCATCGGCGCCGTCGAGTCCAGCGCCAGCGGCCGTTTGCCACCGCTGCTGGCGGAGTATCACCGGCGCTACCCCGACGTCACCCTCGAACTGGTGACCGGCGCCTGGGCGCAACTGCTGGACGACCTGCAACACCACCGCATCGACGTGGCGCTGGTAGCCTCCGGGGGCAAGCGCGCAAAGCTCGAACACAGCGTGGTCTACAGCGAACGCCTGGTGCTGATCGCCAGCGCATCCAGCGCTCCGATTCACAGCGCCGCCGACCTGGCCGAGCGCACTCTGCTGGTATGGCCACCCGGCTGCCCCTATCGCGCCGCGCTGGAAAATTGGGTCAAGCCCCACGACTTCAAACCGAGCATCGCCAGCTATGCCAGTTGGGGCACCATCATTGGTTGCGTGAGTGCAGGGATCGGCGTGGCGCTGGCGCCGGAAGGCATCCTGGCGCGCTACGAACAGGCCAACCAACTGGCGTCCTATCGATTCGAAGAACTCCAGGCCGTGGACAACCTGCTGTTCTGGCACAAGGAGACCCAACGGCACTTGGCACGGGATGCCTTTGCTGGGCTGTTGCGAGAGACTTTCGGCTAACCCGTAACAACTTGTTTCAGGTATCCTCCCGCGAAATTAATTCAAATTGTAAGGGACTACCATGAATTACTTCCGCCTGCTAATGGTGGCGGCCGCCCTGAGCCTGCCTATCGCACCCGCTTTTGCTGCCACCCCGCCCGCCCCTGTCGAAGCCAGTGCCCCTGCCGAAACGGCCGAGCACTTTCTTGCGTCACTCAAGCAGAAGACCGGCACCATCACCCTGCCAAGCGGCATTGCCACCCTCAAGCTCAACGACAACTTCTACTACCTCGACCCGTCCGACACCGAACGCTTGCTGACCGATGGCTGGGGCAACCCGCCAGGCTTCAAGACCCTCGGCATGATCGTGCCCAAGGCCGTCAGCCCGCTGTCGGAACGCGGCTGGGGCGTGATCGTCAGTTACAAGAATGACGGGCACATTTCTGACGAAGATGCGGCAAAAATCGACTACGCCGACTTGCTCAAGCAGATGCAGGAAGAAGACGAAGCCGACAACAAGGAGCGCCGTAAACAAGGCTACGCCGGCCTGCACTTGCTGGGCTGGGCCGAGCCGCCGCGCTACGACGACACCACCCACAAGATGTACTGGGCCCGTGAGCTGAAAGCCGACGACGCGCAACAGAACACTCTCAACTACAGCATCCGCGTCCTGGGCCGTGAGGGCGTCCTGGAACTCAACGCCGTCGCCGCCATGGCCGACCTGCCGACCATCAAGCAGGAACTGCCTCAAGTGCTGGCCTTCACCAACTTCACCGACGGCAACCTGTACACCGACTTCAACCCGAAAACCGACAAGCTGGCCGCTTACGGCTTGGCCGCCCTGGTCGCTGGTGGTATCGCGGCCAAAGCCGGGTTGTTTGCCAAGATCGGCATTTTCTTGCTGGCGGCGAAGAAGTTCCTGGTGATCGGCGTCGTGGCATTGCTTGCCTTCGTTCGCAAGCTGTTCAACCGCAACAAAGCCTGATCACAGGCACAAAAAAACGCCGCAATGTGCCAGGCACGCTGCGGCGTTTTTTTATGAGTTCAGTTCTTCGCGACGGGCGCCGCCAGCCGACGGTATTGATCCCCGCTGATCCAGCCGGTGAACGAACGGTCGTCCGCGTTGATGAACTCGACCTGGGCCCAGCCATCCTTGAACGCCAGCACACCGACGACATCGTTCTTGACGATATACGGGCGCTTGGCGGCTTTGACGCCAGGGTTCTTCAGCAAGTAAGCCTTGTCGGCAGACACCGTCACCAGGCCGATCCATTTCTTGTTGGCGGTCTGGGTCAGCTCCAGGCCGGTGGCGATCTCGGGCATCAGCACATTGATGCAACCGGGGTGCTGGCGGCCCTGCTCCACGGTCAGGGTCACGCCGTCGGATGAAGCGGCGACCTTGCCGGGATACGCCTGATCGAGCCAAGTGGTCAGTGCTGCAGGCTTGCCTTGCAGGTAGAACGCACAACCGCGGGTAACGCCCTCGCCCAGGGTTTCGGCGTAGTAACCTTCAACCTGATGGTCTGGCGTCACGGCCAGCATCAGCCCTTCGTACTTGCCCGAATGCAACGGGGCGCTGCCCGCGAACGCAGGCACTGCGGCACACAACGACAACACACCCATCGCCAGAAAACGGATCATCTTATTTCTTCCCTTCAAGTTTTTCGTAGGCTTGTTTCATCAGGACGTCGTAGTTGCCGTAGTCCTCGCCGTTATAGTTGTAGGCCATGCCCGTAAAGTCCTTGGACTTCATGGCCTTCATCAAGGCTGGGCTCTTGCTGCAAAAACCGAGGAATGCCTTTAGTTGGTTGCCGGCATTCACTTTTAATGCCGCCGCAAACTCAAACACGGTTTTGTAACCGCACGAGCCATAGTTGAAGCCCATGATCTGGAACATGCCCCACGACGCCGACTTCAACGCCGCTTCCTGGTCCAGGGCAAACGCGGTGGCCATGGTTTCCCAGGCCTTGACCTGATCCTTGTTATTGACCTGCCACTGCGGCCCGGCCTTTTTCTTGTAGGGGTACGACAACAGCGGGTGCGCCTGGTCGTAGATATGTTTGGTGTACTTGCGAAACAAGTGCCCTTCAAACGCGATCACCGGCAACTTGGCCGGGCCAAACCCCGAACGCCCACCGGACTCCACGGTGGCAAACGCCTTGACGATATTCACCGAGATGCCATTGCCCAACTGCGTGGCGGCGTTCTGAAAGTCGGCCTCGCTCAGGGTCATGCCGCCGTCGCACATGGGCTGCAGCATCAATTGCCGGTTGCGCCGCTCGGCCTCGATCATCGCGCGCATGCGGTCCAGGTACACATTGACCGTGGCCTGCACCGCGTCCCCTTGCTGGGTGGCGAACACGTTGAGAAAGCTCGGAATTCGCATCGTCGGAAACGCCTTCACCGGCACTTTCACCGCCTCTTCGATCAGGCTATTGAAGGTGCGACCGGTGGGGTCAATCACTCCGTCAGGGTGGGCGTACTTGAGATGACGGAACTGGTATTGGCTGATGCACTGCACCAACTGGCCGTCGCACTTGCCGTTTTCGGCCAAGGGAAATCCCAGCTTGGGAATGATCAAATTGAACAGATACTGGATGCACTGAACATCGGCTGGCAAGTTACGGGCCTTGCCGGGAGCGCCTACCGAGGCACTGATAAGACGGGGCAACCCTTCCAGGCTTTTCATCACAGACATCCTTGTTAGTTAAAGAAGTGATAGCACTTCAATATCAACTTTGCCCTTGTCATACTCTGAAACAAGTGGCTGGCGGAAACTAACAAGGTGGTTTGGGGTTGTCCAGCGAAGGGTTTAAAAGTTGTGGAGAGTTCGAGAGTTTCGCACCACTTGGAGTTTGCCCAGCGTGTTTTTAACGGGCGAAATTCAAGGACATCATTGATCCGCATGGGGCTGAAGCCCGGAAAATCACTCCAGCAACGATGCTTTTTTGAGTAAATCGAATAACCCTTCAGGCACTAGCGGCGAGGTCTCAGTGAAGCTCGAAGCATTGCACCACAAGGCCCTGAACGGCGCGCCATCGCTTTCATGACCTTGCAGCCAAGGCCTTTCGTAGACTTGCGGGTCATCAAACGTCGCGTCATACACCTGGACTATCTCGTGTCCGGGCTTGCCCGCGTAATGAAAAATGCTTTCCAGAGTGCCGATCAACCGAACATCACTGATTGAAAGGCCTAGCTCTTCTTGCACCTCTCGGATAATCGCATCACTGCTTCTCTCACCGAACTCAATCCCGCCGCCAATAGGACGGAAAAGAGTCTGCTCCTTAACGACGTCGTAGAACGAGTTGACCAGTATTTTTCCGCGATGATGAAAAATACAAAGGGCCAGAGGGCGAATTCGCGGTGAAGACATAAAAATCCTATTGCTTGGTGTGCCGCATACCCCACAGGGTGAGGCGTGCAACTAAAGCAGACATTACTTGCTGTCGCGACTCTTAGTGCCCAATTTGCCGGTATAGGGGTTCACGTTTCCCTTGGTGCTGTAGTTGTTATTGCGGGTCGCATCAGGGTTAGTCGCGTGAGAGGGACGGACGTAAGTGCCACCCCGGGTGTATCCGCTGATGGTGTGGTCAGATCGACTGGAGGACGAGTAAGTGGAATGGGACGATGAATGCCCACCAAAACTGCTACCGCGCGCCTGAACGCCACTTGAAAAGACCAACGCAGTTGCAAGAGCGGCCAGCGCCATAACTTTTTCATGCTATCTCCTTATAACACTCTGACATCACCAACTAGTGGCCTAAAGATATCACACCTGACAGCCACCGCCGATATGTAAAACCCCGCCTTAGATTTAAACAGAGCGTTTAACCACAAGCTGCGCTACTGTCACGCTCGCAAGACGCACGCACCTGAAAACATTCAAGGATTGAAATGAAAACTCCCCTCCTGATCTTGGCGGTTCTGGCCCTGTTGTCCGGCTGCGCGTCCTCGCCCACGCCAGACTTCTCTCGCCCTGCTATCACCGAAACCAAATCGGTGGTGTTTGCGGGCAAGACGTTCGTGCTGAAATTCCAGAAAGATGGCCTGTGGGAATATTTCCCGGAGAACGAAAGCGTCGATGCCTGGACTGAAATGCTCGACTTCACCGTCGTCTCGCGCGGTCTGAGCTGGCAGGACCCCCTCGACCTCGGCAAACGCACAGTCCAGCTTCACCAGCTGGAAAACCCGAACATGCCGGCGATCCTGACCACAGACAACCGCACCGGGATCCTGTACCTGATGCTGTTTTACCCCAAGTCACTCCGTAAGGACGGGGACTTTTCCGAGATCAGCTTCTTCAAGTACTACCGCGACAGCGTCACGGGCCAGATCATCATCTTTCACTTCGCCAGGAATATTCCCACGCCGGCTAACCCGGTGGAGAGCACGCAAGAGATGGGCGCGGAGCTGGTGCCGACGTTCAAGGCTTTTCCGTTGTATCGGCAGTAATGCCGTTTCGCGGGCAGCAAAAAATTATTCGCAGGCAGTCATTGCCAACAAAACATCGATAAAAAATAGGAATTTGGTGGGTGTTGCCGGAAGAGCGTTATGGAGGCAACCCCACCAGCCACACCCCGGCACACAATGTTCCCGCTGTGGCTGCTGCCTTCCGGCTCTGACCAGGTTCACGGGTAATCGTTGCGGGGGGACCGATGGGGTCACCATAACGACGCCTGCCTCTCGGCAAGCCGCGCCATTGTACCGATCTCATCGGAAGTTACAACCGTTCGCGGCGGATTAAAAATATTCGATGGTTCAAGCACTTGTGGCCGGCTCCTAC
Source organism: Pseudomonas sp. BIGb0164 (assembly GCF_024810135.1). Taxonomy (NCBI): domain Bacteria; kingdom Pseudomonadati; phylum Pseudomonadota; class Gammaproteobacteria; order Pseudomonadales; family Pseudomonadaceae; genus Pseudomonas; species Pseudomonas sp. BIGb0164. The sequence goes on from NZ_JANUEA010000005.1 coordinate 140,009, forward strand.
AAAAGAACCGCCTCGTCTGCCCGGCCGCCTTCTTCCTGGATCACCAGGTGGATAAAGTGCAACTTGGCGATCACCGGCGGTGGCAGCACGAAGGGGTAGAAATCCGGCTGGCCCATGCTGCGGGACAGTTCGTTGAGCATGCCGGCCAGTTCGATCCAGGCGTTGACGAACGACAGGAATGCCACGCCACCCGGGTGTTCGGGGTCGTAGAGGGTGGCAAGAGGGAACGGCTGGTAGTCCAGGTCCATCTCGCGGGCGCTCATGCCGAAGCCCAGAGCGGTGTCGACGGCGTCCATCATGTGCAGGTAGTGGGCCCAGGTCTCGGCCCAGTCTTCCCACGGGTGCATGGTGGCGTAGGCGCTGACGCAGGTTTGTTGCCAGTCGGGGCGCGGGCCGTTTTGGTAGTGACGGTCCAGTGCATCGGCGTAGCTGGCGCGTTCGTCGCCGAACAGGGTGCGAAACGGTTCGATCCAATGGGTGTTGGCGATCAGGCGATCCCAGTAGTAATGCCCGACCTCATGGCGAAAATGCCCGAGCAAGGTGCGGTAGGGTTCGCGCATTTGCACGCGGACTTTTTCCCGGTGGGCGTCGTCGGCTTCCTTGATATCCAGGGTGATCAGGCCATTGGCATGGCCGGTCATCGGCGCATTGCCTTCCAGGTCGATGCCGACGAAGTCGAAGGCCAGGCCATTGTCTTCATCGATGCTCTTGGGCACCACCTGCAACCCCAGGCTGATCAACTGCGCCACCAGCCGGCGCTTGGCGGTTTCGACCTTGCGCCAGCGTTCGGGGTTTTCCGGGACCGACAGGTCGGGGATGGTGCGATTGAGGCTGCAGGCCACACACAACGGCGCCGTGCTATGGGCAGGAATCAGCCAGTTGCACGCGGCGGGTGTGTCGAGATTGGCGCAACGGCGAAAGGCACCGGCGTCTAGGTTATCGTCTTGCAACCAAGTGCCAGCAACGGGACCGGGCTGCAAGGACGCCAGCCGGCTCTGTTGCGGCTGATAACCCAGCAACGCCTGGCAGGCCAGGCATTGGCTGTTGCGAAAGAACAGCGACTGGCCGCACCGGCATTGCCACACCTTGCTGTTGCGCGAGGACCCGGCCACGAACGGTGCAGCGATACGCGAACTGAGTTGCTCGAAGTAACGGAACATGGCGATCTCTCCCTGGAAGACAGAGACTAGATCAATTCCCTTCGAAGATCGTTCCGAAAATAACGCAATACCACTTTAGGAGCCCGGCTTGCCGGCGATGGCGTTTTCAAAATCGCTATCGCCGGCAAGCCGGGCTCCTACAGGGTTAGTCGACGGTGATGTTGTGCTTGGCGAGGAAAGCGACGAAGGCTTCTTCGTCCAGCACCTTCAGGCCCAGCTCGCTGGCCTTGGCCAACTTGGAGCCCGCACCCGGCCCGGCGACCACGCAGTGGGTTTTCGCCGACACGGAGCCGGCCACCTTGGCCCCCAGGCTTTCCAGCTTGTCCTTGGCCACGTCACGGCCCATCCGCTCCAGGGAGCCGGTGAGCACCCAGGTATGCCCTGCTTCGGGCAAGCCTTCGACGACTTTTTTCTCGCTCTGCCAATGCATGCCGAAGTCGCGGAGCTGCTGTTCGATGGCCAGGGCGCGGTTGGCATTGTCGGGGTTATCGAAGAAGTCACGCACGGCCTTGGCCTGCTTCTCGGGCAGCGCCTGACGCATGTCGAGCCAATCGGCCTTGATCACACCTTCGAGGCTGCCGAATTTGTCCGCCAGCTTCTGCGCCGCCCCCGGGCCAACGCTCGGCACGTGCAGCTTGTCGAGCAACCCGCCCAAGGTGGTACTGGCGGCGAACTCGGCGCTCAAGTCGCCCTGATCCTGCAACTGCAGGCCGCACTCTTCAGGCGACAGCAATGCACCGATCACTTCCTGGTTATGGCTGTCTTCAAAGAAGCTGTGAATCTCATGCGCCACTTCCAGGCCCACGTCAGGCAAGTACGTCAGCACTTCCGGCAAGGCCTTCTGCACGCGCTCCAGAGACGCCAGGGAGCGCGCCAGCACCTTGGCGGTCTCCTCGCCCACATCGGGAATACCCAAGGCGTAGATAAAGCGCGCCAGGGTCGGCGTCTTGCTGTTTTCGATGGCCGTGATCAGCTTCTTGCTGGAGATATCGGCAAAGCCTTCCAGGTCGATGATCTGTTCGTACTTGAGTTTGTAGAGATCAGCCGGCGAGCCAATCAGCTTCTCGTCTACCAATTGCTCGATGGTCTTGTCGCCCAGGCCGTCGATGTCCATGGCGCGGCGCGAGACAAAGTGAATGATCGCCTGCTTGAGCTGTGCCCCACACGCCAGGCGCCCGACGCAGCGGTACACCGCGCCTTCGCTGACGGTTTCCTTGCCCTTGCTGCGCTTGACCAGTTGGGTGCGCTCAACATGGGAACCGCACACCGGGCAGCTCTCGGGAATAGGCACCGCGCGGGCGTTTTCCGGACGGCGCTCAAGCACCACGGAGACGACTTGCGGGATCACATCACCGGCACGGCGGATGATCACGGTATCGCCAATCATCACGCCCAGGCGCGCCACTTCGTCCATGTTGTGCAAGGTGGCATTGGACACGGTGACACCCGCGACCTTGACCGGCTTGAGACGCGCCACCGGGGTGACGGCGCCCGTGCGGCCGACCTGGAATTCCACGTCGAGCAGCTCGGTCAGCTCTTCCATGGCCGGGAATTTATGGGCGATGGCCCAACGCGGTTCGCGGGCGCGGAAGCCCAGTTCACGCTGGGAAGCAATGCTGTTGACCTTGAACACCACGCCGTCGATCTCGTATGGCAGGCTGTTACGCCGCTCGCCGATATCGCGGTAGTACTCGAGGCAATCCTGGATGCCCTTGGCCAGCTTCAGCTCGTGGCTGATGGGCATGCCCCACTTCTGCAGCTGTTGCAGGTTGCCGATGTGGGTGTCGCTGATATCGGTGGTCACGCCATAGCAGCAGAACTCAAGCGGCCGACTGGCGGTGATCTTCGAATCCAGCTGACGCAGGCTTCCCGCAGCGGCGTTGCGCGGATTGGCGAAAGTCTTGCCGCCGACTTCCAGTTGCGAAGCATTGAGCCGCTCGAACCCGGCCTTGGACATGAACACTTCGCCACGCACTTCCAGGGTCGCCGGCCAGCCGCTGCCGTGCAGTTTCAACGGAATATTGCGCACGGTGCGCACGTTGACGCTGATGTCTTCGCCGGTGGTGCCGTCGCCCCGGGTGGCGCCGCGTACCAGCTCGCCGTCCTGGTACAGCAGGCTGACCGCCAGGCCGTCCAGTTTCGGTTCGCAGCTGTATTCCACCGCCGCGCCGCCGCCGAACAGGTCGCCCACCGGCAGGTCGAGACCTTCGGTGACCCGGCGATCGAATTCCAGCATAGTGGTTTCATCGAATGCGTTGCCAAGGCTGAGCATGGGGATCTCATGCTTGACCTGAGTGAACGCCGACAGCGCCGCACTGCCCACCCGCTGCGTCGGCGAATCCCGCGTGACCAGCTCCGGGTGCTCGGCCTCCAGGGCCTTGAGCTCGTGGAACAGCCGGTCGTACTCGGCGTCCGGGATGCTCGGCTCGTCGAGGACGTGGTAGCGGTAGTTGTGCTGATCCAGTTCAGCGCGCAGTTCGAGGATGCGGGTGTGGGCGGCGGTCATGGGTGTTCTCTCATAAAGCAAAAGAGCAGCCGAAGCTGCTCAATATGTTAGTGCACGGATTCTACAGACAACGCTTAAGATCGAACCTCAGCGTTTCTGTGTCAGGGCGCGACGCTCGAACTCGACGATGCGCTGACGGTAGTGTTCGATGGTCTGGGCGGTCAGGACGCTGCGTTGATCGTCCTTGAGTTCGCCATTGAGTTCCTGGGACAGCTTGCGGGCTGCCGCCACCATCACGTCGAACGCTTGTTTCGGGTGACGCGGGCCTGGCAAACCGAGGAAGAAGCTCACGGCCGGGGTGCTGAACAGGTCGATGTCGTCCAGATCGAACGTGCCCGGCTTGACCGCGTTGGCCATGGAGAACAGCACCTCGCCGTTACCCGCCATGCTTTCGTGACGGTGGAAGATGTCCATCTCGCCAAAACGCAGGCCGCTTTCCAGGATGTTCTGCAACAGTGCCGGGCCCTTGAAGCCGGCGGCGTCGCGGCAGATCACGCTGATCACCAGCACTTCTTCAGCGGCCGGCTGGTCGTTCACCGACTGGCGCGGCGCGGTGCTCTTGCCAATGTTCTCGTCCGGGAAATCATCGTCGCGGCTGCTGAAGCTCGGGCCTTCATCGACGTCGAGGTTCAGGTCGCCCTGATGCGGCTCGGCGACCGGCGCACTGTTGCGCTTGCCACGCTTGGAGGACGGCTCACGGGCTTCTCGCAGCGGCGCGCTCATCGACGGCAGGTCGTGCTCGTCCAGTTGCGGTTCTTTATGGGTATCCAGCACACGGGGCGGCCCCAGCAGCTCGGCGCTGCCGTCGTCGTCCGGCAGGTTGGACAGGTTTCGGTCCAGGCGGAACTTGAGCTTGCCCTTGCCGCCACGCATCCGGCGCCAGCCATCAAAAAGAATACCGGCAATGACAATAATGCCGATGACGATCAGCCACTCGCGCAGACCGATTTCCATGTAATCCCGTGCCTCTAATAAAAAATGCTGAAAAATAAGGGGTTTAGCACCGTGCAAACCGCTTTAAAACGTGGCGCCAACTCTATGTTCTGACTGACGTTTTGCCCACGCACACGAAAAATTGACATTAAACTAGCACGACCAAAGATAACTTTACACCGTCTGTCAAAATGCCTTGAACAAATATGTCCATTTGCCATATTTCACAGCCGGCTCCATCACCTTACATCCTGCTGAAAATTCTCTTTCAAAGCGTGGTTCAGGACTCCACCATCGCCATCGCTTCTTCCACGTCCACCGCCACCAGGCGCGAACAGCCCGGTTCGTGCATCGTCACACCCATCAGTTGATCGGCCATTTCCATGGCGATCTTGTTGTGGGTGATATAGATGAACTGCACAGTCTGGGACATCTCCTTAACCAGGCGTGCATACCGTCCAACGTTAGCGTCATCCAGCGGGGCGTCAACTTCATCGAGCATGCAGAACGGCGCCGGGTTCAACTTGAAGATCGCAAATACCAGGGCCAATGCGGTCAGGGCCTTCTCGCCGCCGGACAACAAATGGATGGTGCTGTTCTTCTTGCCCGGAGGCCGCGCCATGATCGTTACCCCTGTATCGAGTAGATCTTCGCCCGTCAGTTCCAAGTAAGCGCTGCCTCCACCGAAAACTTTCGGGAATAAGGCCTGTAAACCGCCATTAATCTGATCAAAGGTATCTTTGAAACGATTACGGGTTTCCTTGTCGATCTTGCGGATCACGTTTTCCAGGGTGTCCAGGGCTTCGACCAGGTCGGCGTCCTGGGCGTCCAGGTAACGTTTACGCTCGGACTGCTGCTGGTATTCGTCGATGGCCGCGAGGTTGATCGCGCCGAGGCGTTGGATACGTGCAGCAATGCGCTCAAGTTCTTCTTCAGCTTCTTTCTCGTTGGCCTGGGCGGTCAGGGTATTGAGCACGCCGTGCAGGTCGTAGCCGTCTTCGAGCAACTGGTCCTGCAGGGTCTTGCGGCGCACGGTCAGGGCTTGCCATTCCATGCGCTGCTGTTCGAGCTGGCCGCGGATCAGCTGGGATTGCTGCTCGGCCTGGGTGCGGCGCTTCTCGGCGTCGCGCAGTTCGCGGTCGGCGTCTTCCAAGGCAATCTGCGCGGTCTTGAGTTCTTCGTCGACGGTCATGCGCTTGTCGAGCAGCTCTTCGAGCTTGAGGCGCAACTCTTCCAGCGGCGCTTCGCCCTCCTCCAGGTTGAGGCTCAGTTGCTCGCGCTTTTCGGTGAGGCGTTCGGACTGCATCTCCAAACGCTCGAGGGCCTGGGCCGTGGACGCGTGCTGAGCCTTGAGCGAGCCCAAACGCACCGCCAACTGGTGAGCGTGATCTTTATGCTGACGGGCTTCCTGACGCACGCGGTCAAGGCGCTCGCGCAGGCTGTCGCGCTGGGCCAGCAGCAGTTCGCGCTGCTCGGTGTCCAGCGCCATGCTGTCGAGGGCTTCCTGCAAATGCAGGCGCGCCTCGCCAATCTGTTCGTGTTCCAGGGCGCGCTGCTCGCCCATCTCGGCGACTTCCTCGTCGAGACGGGTGCGGCGCAGGGTCAGTTGCTCGACCTTGGCTTTGCTCGCGGACAGCTGGGCTTTCAGCTCGCCTTGCTGGCGCGCTTCGTCCTGCAACAGGCGGCGCAGGTGTTCGCGGCCGGTCTCTTGCTGGCGCTGGGTGGCGCGCAGGGTTTGCAGCTGGGTTTCCAGACCTTCAAGGGTGGCTTCGCGCTCTTCACGCTCGGCGATCAGGTTGACGATCTCCTGGCCCCGGGCCAACACGCCGCTCTCTGCTTCACTGGCGCGACGCACCCGCAGGAAGTGCCGGCCGACCCAATAGCCGTCGCGGCTGATCAGGCTTTCACCAGCACCCAGCTGGCCGCGCTGGGCCAGCGCCTGCTCCAGCGAATCCACCGGCTTGACCTGGCCCAGCCACGGCGACAGGTCAATCGCTGCTTCAACCTTATCCAGCAAGCTGCCCGGTACTCGCATACCGTCCGCCGCAGGGCTGAGCAAACGCAAGTCACCCTGGGCAAAACCCGACAGGTCGAACCCGCCAAAATCATCCACCAACACCGCTTGCAGGTCAGCACCCAGCACGGTTTCCACCGCCAGCTCCCAACCCGCTTCCACTTTCAAGCCTTCGGCCAGGCGCGGGCGCTCGGCCAGGTGCTGGTCGCGCAGCCATTCGGCGGTGCCGGTGCCGGGGTCCAGCGCGGCCTGCTGCAAGGCTTCAAGGGACGCCAGGCGCCCGTTCAAGCGCTGCAGATCACCCTGGGCCTGCTGCTGGGCCTGGGTCGCCTGTTGCAGTTGCTGACGCAGTTGCTCCAGGCGCTCCACTTGTTGTTCTTCGCTGGCTTCCAGCTCTTCCAGCGTCATTTCGCTTTCGGCCAGCTGCTCGCTCAGTTCCATGATCGCCGCGTCTTCCGGGTCGGCAGACAGCAACGCGCGCTCTTCCTGCATGCGGCGCTGGCGCTCGGCCAGGCGCTCCATGCTGGTTTCCAGTTGCTGGATGCGCGACTGTTGCACCTCAGCCTGGCGGCGCGGCTCGGCGGATTGCAGGTTGAAGGTGTCCCACTGCTCCTGCCAGCCGTGCATGGTGGTTTCGGATTCTTCCAGGGCGGCGGCGGCCTCTTCGGCAGCGGCGCTGGTGACTTCCTGCTCGGGGGTGAGCATGTCCAGCTCTTCGCCGAGGGTCAGCAGCAAGGTGCGGTCATGGCCCAGGTGGGATTCGGTCTCCAGGCGCGCGCGTTCGGCTTCTTTCAAATCATCCTGCAACTGGCGCAGGCGCTGCTGGCCGTGCTGGATGCTTTGCTCGACGCGGGCAATGTCGCCGCCCACCGAATAAAAGCGGCCCTGCACCAGATTGAAACGCTCGGACAGGTCATGGTGACCGTCACGCAGGCGCTCGATGCTGGCGTCAGCGTTGCGCTGCTCGGCCACCAGGGCCTCAAAGCTGATTTCCTGGGTGCCGATGATTGCTTCGCGCTGGCCCACCTGATCATTCAGCGCCTGCCAGCGCAGGGCCGACAGTTGTGCCTTGAGCTGGCGCTCTTCGCCCTTGTATTCCTGATACTTCTCGGCGGCCTGGGCCTGGCGGTGCAGGCGCTCCAACTGGCGCTCCAGCTCTTCGCGCAGGTCGGTGAGGCGAGCGAGGTTTTCATGGGTACGGCGAATGCGGTTTTCGGTCTCGCGGCGGCGCTCCTTGTACTTGGAGATGCCGGCCGCTTCCTCGATAAAGTTGCGCAGGTCTTCGGGCTTGGCTTCGATCAGCTTGGAGATCATGCCCTGTTCGATGATTGAGTAGCTGCGCGGGCCCAGGCCTGTGCCGAGGAAAATATCGGTAATGTCCCGACGGCGACACTTGGTGCCGTTGAGGAAGTAGCTGTTCTGGCTGTCGCGGGTCACTTTGCGGCGGATGGAGATTTCCGCGTAGGCCGCGTATTCGCCGATCAAGGTGCCATCGGAGTTATCGAACACCAGTTCGATGCTGGCCTGGCTCACCGGCTTGCGGCTGGTGGAGCCGTTGAAGATGACGTCGGTCATCGACTCGCCACGCAGGTTTTTCGCCGAGCTCTCGCCCATCACCCAGCGGACGGCGTCGATGATATTCGACTTGCCGCAACCGTTGGGCCCGACCACCGCCGCCATGTTACTGGGGAAGTTCACCGTGGTCGGGTCGACGAAGGATTTGAACCCCGCCAGTTTGATGCACTTGAGCCGCACGTTTAGGCGTCCGCCAACGCAGCGATGACCAGCGAGCAACTGCGCTGGCCGTAGGCCGAGAGCACTTGGCGGATCTGCACCAGGTCACGGGCGAGCACGGCGGCGAGCAGTTGCTCGAACAGCGTCAGGTACTCGCTCATCGACGCCTTGCGCTGATCCAGAGCCAGGTAATAGGCGCGGTTCATCGCCGGTTGCAGGTTCTCGACAGTTTCCTGCAGGTACGGGTTATTGGCGAAGGGGTACGCGGCGCGCATCACGTTGAAGCTTTCTTCAACGAACGCGCGGATGTCCTGGCGCTCGAAACTCGCCACCAGGCGCTGCTGGATCTGCAGGAACGGGCCCATGTCGGCCTGGGTCTGCCAGCCTTGGGCCACGGCGTTGCCCAGCAGGATGTACAGCTCGCCCATCAAGGTACACAGGCTCTGCACCTTGTGCGCGGTGAGCTCGGTGACGTGGGCGCCACGGCGCGGCAGGATCGCGATCAGGTGGCGGCGCTCGAGGATCAGCAAGGCTTCACGCACGGAACCACGGCTGACATTGAGTGCCAGCGTGACCTTCTGTTCCTGGATCCGCTCCCCAGGCTTGAGATCGCCGCGAATGATACGTTCGGCGAGGTGGTGAGCAATTTGCTCGGCGAGACTGTCCGGCGCCTTGAACGTCATGTTTTCCCTTCAAAATCTTCTATCGGTACAAGCGCGGCAGTGTAGCGCATTGGCCCGCTGATGGCGCTACGCCCACCGTGGCGAATTTGGCATGAAATAAGCAGCACTGAAAAGCCAAAAGCCCCTGAAAACGCCGGTTCCAGAAGACTGGACCATAATTGAAAGTGTTGCGACTGCATTTTCTTGACCTTCTGGTCAGAAAATCATTGACCGAAAAGTCAGAGATGACTAGATTCGGCGCAAAGCGGTTAACAACAATAATGAGTCTGCGAGGCCTTCCGTGATCCAGTTTTTACTTAACAGGGAACTCCGTAGCGAGCACGCCCTGGACCCCAACCTGACGGTGCTCAACTACCTGCGCGAGCATTTGGGCAAATCCGGTACCAAGGAAGGCTGCGCCAGCGGCGATTGCGGTGCCTGCACCGTGGTGGTCGGCGAGCTGCATACCGATGCACACGGCGTCGAGCAGATCCGTTACCGCAGCCTCAATTCGTGCCTGACCTTTGTGTCATCCCTGCACGGCAAGCAACTGATCAGCGTCGAAGACCTCAAGCACCAGGGCCAACTGCACAGCGTGCAACAGGCCATGGTCGAGTGCCACGGCTCGCAATGCGGCTTTTGCACCCCGGGTTTTGTGATGTCGCTGTTCGCCCTGCAAAAGAACAGCGATGCCCCCGACAGCCAAAAGGCCCACGAAGCCCTGGCCGGCAACCTGTGTCGGTGCACCGGCTACCGGCCGATCCTGGCCGCCGCCGAACAGGCGTGCTGCAACAAACCGCAGGACCAGTTCGACAGCCGCCAGGCCGAAACCATCGCCCAGCTCAAAGCCATCGCGCCGACGCAAACCGGCGAACTCAACAGCGGCGACAAGCGCTGCCTGGTGCCGCTGACCGTCGCCGACCTGGCTGACCTCTATGACGCCTATCCGCAAGCCCGGCTATTGGCGGGCGGTACCGACCTGGCACTGGAAGTCACTCAGTTCCACCGCACGCTGCCGGTGATGATCTACGTCGGCAATATCGACGAGATGAAGCGCATCGAAGACTTCGACGACCGCCTGGAAATCGGCGCCGCCACCGCCCTCTCCGACTGCTACGCCGCGCTGCACCACGCCTACCCGGACTTCGGCGACCTGCTGCACCGCTTCGCCTCTTTGCAGATCCGCAACCAGGGCACCCTGGGCGGCAACATCGGCAACGCTTCGCCCATCGGCGATTCGCCGCCGCTGCTGATCGCCCTCGGCGCGCAGATCGTGCTGTGCAAAGGCAACACCCGCCGCACCCTGGCGCTGGAAGACTACTTCATCGACTACCGCGTCACCGCCCGCCAGGACAGCGAGTTCATCGAGAAGATCATTGTGCCCAAGGGCCACGCGCTGTTCCGTGCGTACAAGGTTTCCAAGCGCCTGGACGATGACATTTCCGCCGTCTGCGCCGCGTTCAACCTGAAGCTCGACAACGGTGTGATCAGCGATGCCCGCGTGGCTTTTGGCGGCATGGCCGCCATCCCCAAACGTGCGAAGCACTGCGAAACCGTGCTGATCGGCGCGATCTGGAACGCTGCCACCGTGGAAAAAGCCTGCGCCGCCCTGGCCGAAGACTTCACCCCGCTGTCGGACTTCCGCGCCAGCAAGGAATACCGCCTGCTCAGCGCCCAGAACCTGCTGCGCAAATACTTCATCGAGCTGCAAACGCCACACATCGAGACTCGGGTGACCGCTTATGTCTAACCATCACGCCGTCGTTAAAACCCAGGCTGAACTGGCCGAGCTGTTCGCCCAGGACCTCACCTCCGGTGTGGGCCGCAGCGTCAAGCATGACAGCGCCGCCAAGCATGTGTCCGGTGAAGCGCAGTACATCGATGACCGCCTGGAATTCCCCAACCAGTTGCACCTGTATGCACGCATGTCCGACCGCGCCCATGCGCGCATCATCAACATCGACACCGCGCCCTGCTACGCCTTTGAAGGCGTGCGCATTGCCATCACCCACGAAGACGTGCCGGGCCTGAAAGACATCGGCCCGCTGATGCCCGGCGACCCGTTGCTGGCCATCGACACCGTGCAGTTCGTTGGCCAGGTGGTGCTGGCGGTGGCGGCCCGCGACCTGGAAACCGCACGCAAAGCGGCGATGGCCGCCGTGATCGAATACGAAGACCTGGAGCCGGTGCTGGACGTGGTCGAGGCGTTTCGCAAGAAGCACTTTGTGCTCGACAGCCACACCCACCAGCGCGGCGATTCGGCGGGCGCATTGGCCACGGCAAAAAACCGTATCCAGGGCACCCTGCACATCGGCGGCCAGGAACACTTCTACCTGGAAACCCAGATCTCCTCGGTAATGCCCACCGAAGACGGCGGCATGATCGTCTACTGCTCCACACAGAACCCCACCGAAGTGCAGAAGCTGGTGGCCGAAGTGCTGGACGTGTCGATGAACAAGATCGTCGTGGACATGCGCCGCATGGGCGGTGGTTTTGGCGGCAAGGAAACCCAGGCCGCCAGCCCCGCGTGCCTGTGTGCGGTGGTTGCACGCCTCACCGGCCAGCCGACCAAGATGCGCCTGCCGCGCGTCGAAGACATGCTGATGACCGGCAAGCGCCACCCCTTCTATATCGAATACGACGTGGGTTTTGACGACAACGGTCGCCTGCACGGGATCAACCTGGAACTGGCAGGCAATTGCGGCTGCTCGCCGGACCTGTCCAACTCGATTGTCGACCGGGCCATGTTCCACTCCGACAACTCGTATTACCTGGGCGACGCCACGGTCAACGGCCACCGCTGCAAGACCAACACCGCGTCCAACACCGCCTATCGCGGCTTCGGCGGCCCGCAAGGCATGGTCGCCATCGAAGAGGTGATGGACGCCATCGCCCGCCACCTGGCGCTGGACCCGCTGGCGGTGCGCAAGGCCAACTACTACGGCAAGACCGAGCGCAACGTCACCCACTACTACCAGACCGTCGAGCACAACATGCTCGAAGAGATGACCGCCGAGCTGGAAGCCAGCAGCCAATACGCCGAGCGCCGCGAAGCGATCCGCCTGTACAACGCCCACAGCCCGATCCTGAAAAAAGGCCTGGCGCTGACCCCGGTGAAGTTCGGCATTTCGTTTACCGCCAGCTTCCTCAACCAGGCCGGTGCGCTGATTCACATCTACACCGACGGCAGCATCCACCTGAACCACGGCGGCACCGAGATGGGCCAGGGTTTGAACACCAAGGTCGCGCAAGTGGTGGCCGAAGTGTTCCAGGTGGAAATCGACCGCGTGCAGATCACCGCGACCAACACCGACAAGGTGCCCAACACCTCGCCAACCGCCGCTTCCAGCGGTGCCGACCTGAACGGCAAGGCCGCACAGAATGCCGCCGAAACCATCAAGCAGCGCCTGGTGGAGTTCGCCGCACGCAAATACGACGTGAGCGAAGCGGATGTGCAATTCCACAATGGCCATGTGCGGGTGCGTGACCAGATCCTGACGTTCGAGGCGTTGATCCAGCAGGCGTATTTCGCCCAGGTCTCGCTGTCGAGCACCGGCTTCTACAAGACCCCGAAAATCTACTACGACCGCAGCCAGTCACGGGGTCGGCCGTTCTACTACTTCGCCTTTGGCGCAGCGTGCTGCGAAGTGATCGTCGATACCCTGACCGGCGAATACAAGATGCTGCGCACCGACATCCTGCATGACGTGGGCGCCTCGCTGAACCCGGCCATCGACATCGGCCAGGTGGAAGGCGGCTTCATCCAGGGCATGGGCTGGCTGACCATGGAAGAGCTGGTGTGGAACAACAAGGGCAAGCTGATGACCAACGGCCCGGCCAGCTACAAGATCCCGGCCGTGGCCGACATGCCCCTGGACCTGCGGGTGAAGCTGGTGGAGAACCGCAAGAACCCGGAAGACACGGTGTTCCATTCCAAGGCCGTGGGCGAGCCGCCGTTCATGCTCGGGATTGCCTCGTGGTGCGCGATCAAGGATGCGGTGGCGAGCCTGGGCGACTATCGCCATCAGCCGAAGATCGATGCGCCGGCGACGCCGGAGCGGGTGTTGTGGGGGTGTGAGCAGATGCGGCAGTTGAAAGCTGCATCGCCTGTGGAAACTGAAACCGAGATGGCTTCGCTTTAGACCGGGGCGCTGCTTTCGCGAGCAAGCCCGCTCCCACATTTGAAATGCATTCCCCTGTGGGAGCGGGCTTGCTCGCGAAGACGGCAGAACTGACAACAGAGATGTTGAGGTGAACATGAACAACTGGATCAGCGCCCTCGCCGACCTGCAGAACCGCGGTGAACCCTGCGTGCTGGTGACCATCATCGAAGAACTCGGCTCCACGCCACGCAACGCCGGTTCCAAAATGGTGATCAGCGCCGCGCAAACCTTCGACACCATCGGCGGCGGCCACCTGGAATACAAAGCGATGCAGATCGCCCGGGACATGCTCGTGCGTGGCCAGCAGAACACCCACCTGGAGCGCTTCAGCCTCGGCGCCAGCCTGGGCCAGTGCTGCGGGGGCGTGACCGTGTTGCTGTTCGAACCCATGGGCCAGGTGCAGGCGCAGATCGCCGTGTTTGGCGCCGGCCACGTGGGGCGCGCACTGGTGCCGTTGCTGGCGAGCCTGCCGTGCCGGGTGCGCTGGATCGATTCCCGTGACAAGGAGTTTCCGGAACATATCCCGCAAGGCGTGCGTAAAATCGTCAGCGAAGAGCCGGTCGATGAAATTGCCGACCTGCCGGTGGGCAGTTACTGCATCGTGATGACCCACAATCACGCGCTGGACCTGGAACTCACCGCCGCCCTGCTCAAACGCAACGACTTCGCCTACTTCGGCCTGATCGGTTCGAAGACCAAGCGCGTCAAGTTCGAACATCGCCTGCGTGATCGCGGCTTTGACGCCGCGCAGCTGCAGCGCATGCGTTGCCCCATGGGCCTCACCGAGGTGAAGGGCAAACTGCCGGTGGAGATCGCTATCTCCATCGCCGGCGAAATCATCGCCACCTATAACGCCAATTTCGGCCAGCACACCGCCAGCGCCGAACCCATTGCCAAACTGCTGCCGGCGTCACGCCGCAGCCAAGCCATTTGAATTGAGATCACCATGCCTTTGACTCGCAAAGCCTACCGTGCCGCCCTCCTGCACAGCATCTCCGACCCTGCGCAAGTGGGGATCGAAGCCTCCTATGAGTACTTTGAAGACGGCCTGCTGGTGATCGAAAACGGCCAGATCAGCGCCATTGGCCATGCCGGTGATTTGTTGCCGACGTTGCCCGCCGACATCGAAGTCACTCACTACCAGGACGCACTGATCACCCCCGGCCTGATCGACACCCACATCCACCTGCCGCAAACCGGCATGGTCGGCGCCTACGGCGAGCAGTTGCTGGATTGGCTCAACACCTACACCTTCCCGTGCGAAAGCCAGTTCGCCGACAAGGCCCATGCCGAAGAAGTCGCGGATATCTTCATCAAGGAACTACTGCGCAACGGCACCACCACTGCACTGGTGTTTGGCAGCGTGCACCCGCAGTCGGTGAATGCATTCTTCGAAGCAGCCGAGAAACTCGACCTGCGCATGATCGCCGGCAAGGTGATGATGGACCGCAACGCGCCGGACTACCTCACCGACACCGCAGAAAGCGGCTACCAGGAAAGCAAGGCACTGATCGAGCGCTGGCACGGTAAGGGCCGCCTGCACTACGCGGTCACCCCACGCTTTGCGCCGACCAGCACGCCGGAACAACTGGCACTGGCCGGGCAATTGCTGGGCGAATACCCGGACCTGTACATGCAGACCCACATCAGTGAGAACAAGCAGGAAGTCGAGTGGGTGAAGGAACTGTTCCCGGAGCGCAACGGCTACCTGGATGTGTACGACCACTACAAACTGCTCGGCGAGCGCTCGGTGTTTGCCCACGGCGTACACTTGTGTGACGACGAATGCGCGCGCCTGGCAGAAACCGGCTCGGCGGTTGCGTTCTGCCCTACGTCGAACTTCTTCCTCGGCAGTGGCTTGTTCAACCTGCCGATGGCGGAAAAACACAAACTCAACGTAGGCCTGGGCACCGACGTGGGCGGCGGCACCAGCTTCTCGCTGCTGCAAACCTTGAATGAAGCGTACAAGGTGATGCAGTTGCAGGGCGCGCGGTTGAGCCCGTTCAAGTCGCTGTACCTGGCAACCCTGGGCGGTGCCCGTGCGCTGCGCTTGGAAGACAAGATCGGCACGCTGCAGCCGGGCACCGATGCGGACTTCCTGGTGCTGGATTACAACGCCACGCCGTTGCTGAGCTATCGCTTGAAACAGGCGAACAACATCGCCGAGACGTTGTTTGTACTGATGACGCTGGGGGATGATCGGACGGTGTTGCAGACGTATGCGGCGGGGCAGCTCGTACACCAGCGCTAATTTCAGGTACACCACAAAACCCAATGTGGGAGCGGGCTTTTGTGGGAGCTGGCTTGCCTGCGATGCAGACACCTCGGTCTTTCTGTTAGACCCAGGTGATGCCATCGCAGGCAAGCCAGCTCCCACACAAGCCGGCCCCCACATTTTTTATTGGGATCAGAGTTTGATCGAGGAGCGCCCTGGCTTCTTGGTCTGCAACAGGTGCGAAAACACCGCATGCAAATCATCCGACGCGCTCTCTTCATCGAGGTTGAGCTTGCTGTCGATGTGATCCATGTGGTGCATCATCAAATCCACCGCCAGCACCGCGTCCCGCGCTTCGATCGCATCGATCAACTGGGTGTGTTCATCGTAGGAGCAGTGCGAGCGGTTGCCGCTTTCGTACTGGGCGATGATCAACGAGGTCTGCGACACCAGGCTGCGCTGGAAGCTGATCAACGGCGCGTTCTTCGCCGCTTCGGCCAGCTTGAGGTGGAATTCGCCGGAAAGACGAATGCCCGCACCTCGATCGCCCCGGGAGAAACTGTCGCGCTCGTCGTTGACCATCTGGCGCAGTTCGGCCAGTTGCTCCGCGGTGGCGTGCTGCACCGCCAGCTCGGTGATCGCGCGCTCCACCAGACGCCGCGCCATGAACACCTGGCGGGCCTCTTCGACACTCGGGCTGGCAACCACGGCACCGCGATTGGGCCGCAGCAGCACCACGCCTTCATGGGCCAGGCGCGACAGCGCACGGCGAATGATGGTGCGGCTGACGCCAAAGATTTCGCCCAGTGCCTCTTCACTCAATTTGGTACCGGGTGCCAGGCGTTGTTCAAGGATCGCCTCGAAGATATGCGCATAGACGATATCGTCCTGGGTTCCGCTGCGACCGGCCTTGCCAGCTCGCGGTTGTTTCTTGAGAGGTTGCAACTGTTCGTTCATGGGCACTCGGGTTTGGAGAACGGCGGCGAATTGACGGTAATGCGGCAGCTTTATCGTAATACGGCAACAGCGTGTCGCTGGCAAGTATCACCTAAAACCAGGGCACATTGTACACAACCGGTTGCGCCAACACACTGTACGGCTGTTTGCGGTGTCGGCTGTATTGCAATGAGTGGTTACGTTTGAGTTTAGGCTTGAATCCGCGCCTTCATCGGTAAAAAGCCTCAGGTAAAAGGAACACCTCGCCATGACACACGCCACCCAAGCGCCGTTGCGCCCGTTGGCCGACACTTCGCCGTCCGCCGTCGTGGCCGGTTTCATCGCCATGATGACCGGCTACACCAGCTCCCTGGTGCTGATGTTCCAGGCCGGCCAGGCGGCTGGCTTGACCACGGCGCAGATTTCCTCGTGGATCTGGGCGATCTCCATCGGCATGGCAGTGTGCAGCATCGGCCTGTCCCTGCGCTATCGCACGCCGATCACCATTGCCTGGTCCACCCCCGGCGCGGCGCTGTTGATCACCAGCCTGGGCGGCGTGAGTTATGGCGAAGCCATCGGTGCCTACATCACTTGCGCGGTGCTGGTGACGATTTGCGGGCTGACCGGCAGCTTTGAAAAACTGGTCAAGCGTATCCCGGCATCGCTGGCGGCGGCCTTGCTCGCCGGCATCCTGTTCAAGATCGGCAGCGAGATCTTCGTCGCCGCGCAGCATCGCACCGGCCTGGTGCTGGGGATGTTTTTCACTTACCTGGTGATCAAGCGCCTGTCGCCGCGCTACGCGGTACTGGCCGCATTGGTGATCGGCACCGCACTGTCGGGGCTGATGGGGTTGCTGGATTTCAGCGGCTTTCACCTGGAAGTGGCGACGCCGGTGTGGACCACCCCGCACTTCTCCCTGGCCGCCACCATCAGCATCGGCATCCCGCTGTTTGTGGTGGCCATGACCTCGCAGAACATGCCCGGTGTTGCCGTGCTGCGCGCTGATGGCTACACCGTGCCGGCCTCGCCGCTGATCACAGCCACCGGCTTGGCTTCCCTGGTGCTGTCGCCCTTCGGTTCCCACGGCATCAACCTGGCGGCGATCAGCGCGGCCATCTGCACCGGCCCCCATGCCCATGAAGACCGCAACAAACGCTACACCGCAGCGGTGTGGTGCGGCGTGTTCTACGGGATTGCCGGGGTGTTTGGCGCTACCTTGGCGGCATTGTTCGCCGCCTTGCCCAAGGAGCTGGTGCTGTCGATTGCAGCCTTGGCGCTGTTTGGCTCGATCATCAATGGCTTGAGCATCGCCATGAATGAGCCGAAGGAGCGGGAAGCGGCGCTGATCACCTTCATGGTCACCGCGTCTGGCTTGACGCTGTTTTCCATCGGTTCGGCGTTCTGGGGGATTGTGGCGGGGGTGTTGACGCTGCTGATTCTGAACTGGCGCAAGGCATAAAAAAACGGCGACCCTCAGGTCGCCGTTTTTTTGAGTATCACTTAGCCGCGTTGATCGGCTTTTCCGGATACCACACGTCCAGCAGCGGGCTGACTTCAGCGCTTTTCAGTTCGCTGCGGCCTTTGAGCCAGCTTTCAACAGCTACGCGCTGCTCTTCGTTGACCGAGCCACGCTTCTGCAGGCAAACCAGACCGAAGTCATCGCCGCCAACATAGCCCAGGCCATTGGCTTCCATGGCTTCTTTAATGAATGCTTCGAGGAAAGCGTCGGTCGCTTCTTCACTCAGGTCTTCTTTGAAGTCCAGGTTCAGTTCGAAACCCAGCTCTTGAAATTCATCAACGCACAGTTTTTTGCGCAGACGCTGGGAACGGTTAGTCGCCATTGGAACAATCCTCTTAAGTAATAACGGGCGGCACTTTAGCAGTTTAAGGCGGCGATTGCCCGACTCTCTGGGACAGGCGGCCATTGGCCCGCAAAAAAAACGCCCAATACCAGCTATCGTTCAGCTACAAGTGGATCCACCTTGGGGCATAATGCCGACACTTTCATGACCATTGAGGGATTTTTCCTATTTACCCCTCGCCTTTTTCACCCTCCTCAGCAGTAGGGTTTTACTTCTTATGATCAAATCTTTGCGTCCCTTTTTGCTTGCCAGTGTTCTCCTGCCCCTGGCCTTTTCCGTCACCGCCGCCCCGATCAACAACACGCTGCCGCCGAATGTCCAACAGGCCCTGCAGAAAGCCAAGATTCCCAACACCTCCCTGTCCCTGGTGATGCTGCCGCTCAACGGCCCCGGCACCCCCACCGTGTTCAACGCCGACGTATCGGTCAACCCCGCCTCCACCATGAAGCTGGTCACCACCTACGCCGCCCTGGAAATGCTCGGCCCCAACCACCAGTGGAAAACCGAGTTCTACACCGACGGCACCCTCAGCGGCGGCGTGTTGCACGGCAACCTGTACCTCAAGGGTGGCGGCGACCCCAAGCTGAACATGGAAAAGCTCTGGCTGCTGATGCGTGACCTGCGTGCCAACGGCGTGCAGCAAGTCACCGGCGACCTGGTGCTGGACCGCGGCTTCTTCAACCAACCGCAATTGCCGGAGTTCAACGACGACGGTAACGACGAGAACAAGCCGTTCCTGGTCAAGCCGGACGCCCTGTTGGTCAACCTCAAGGCCCTGCGCTTCGTGACCCGCAACGATTCGGGCCGGGTGATCGTGTCGGTCGAACCGCCGATTGCCAGCATTCGCATCGACAACCAGGTGAAAGTCTCCAACGCCAAGCAGTGCACCGGCGACGTACGCTACAACCCGGTCACGGCGGCCGATGGCAGCGTCACCGTCACCGTCAGTGGCCAACTGGGCGATGGCTGCAGCTCGCAGACCTATCTGTCGCTGCTCGACCACGCGACCTACACCGCCGGTGCCGTGCGCGCGATCTGGCAGGAACTGGGCGGCACCATCCAGGGCCGCGATATCCAGGCGCCTGTGCCCAAAGACGCGAAAGTGCTGGCCCGCGCATTCTCGCCGGACCTGGCCGAGATCATCCGCGACATCAACAAATACAGTAACAACACCATGGCCCAGCAGTTGTTCCTGAGCCTGGGCGCGCAGTTCCGCAACGATGCCGACGGCGACGACGCCAAGGCTGCGCAACGCGTGGTGCGCCAATGGCTGGCGAAAAAAGGCATTACCGCGCCGCACCTGGTGATGGAGAACGGCTCCGGCCTGTCCCGCGCCGAACGGGTCAGCGCCCGTGAGATGGCGGCCATGCTGCAAGCGGCCTGGAAAGGGCCTTACGCGGCGGAATACATCAGCTCGCTGCCGATTGCCGGCACCGACGGCACCATGCGCAAACGCCTGAAAACCACGGCCATGCGCGGCGAAGCCCACGTGAAGACCGGCACCTTGAATACCGTGCGCGCCATCGCCGGGTTCAGCCGCGACAACAACGGCAACAGCTGGGTAGTGGTGGCGATTCTCAACGACTCGAAACCGTGGGGCGCTTCATCCGTGCTGGATCAGGTGTTGCTCGACCTGTATCGCCAGCCCAAAGCGGTGGCCGCCGCCCCGGTCCTCTAGGCAGCACGCAACACCCAGTGGGAGCGGGCTTGCTCGCGAAAGCGGTGGATCAGTCGATACATCTGAGACTGACACTGCGTATTCGCGAGCAAGCCCGCTCCCACAGTTGTCATGCGTCGAGGATCAGGCGCTCAGCCGTTCAGCCTCCACACGGTCCCGACCCGCCTGCTTGGCCATATACACCGCCGAATCCGCGCGCAGCAACAGCCCATCGATGCCTTCATCGACCCGCCAACTGGCCACGCCAAAGCTCGCGGTCACCACCCCAACCGACTCCATCGGCACACTGCGCAAGGCCTGCCACAGTTCCATCGCCAGGCTGTAGGCCTGGCCTGCATCGGTGTTGGGGCACAGCACCACAAACTCTTCGCCCCCCAGGCGGCAGAACACGTCGGTGCGGCGCAGGCGCTGGCTGATGCGCTTGCACACTTCCTGCAATACACCGTCGCCCACTCCGTGGCCGTGCTGATCGTTGATGCGCTTGAAGTGGTCAATGTCGAGCATGATCAACGACAACGCCCCCGAGGTGCGGTTGAGCCGGCTCATCTCGGCCTTGAGGCGATCCTGGAAATAGCGCCGGTTATGGATGCCGGTGAGGGAGTCGGTAATCGAGAGCGCACGCAACTCCTCCTCCACCCGCTTGAGGTCGGAAATGTCCGACACATAGCCATGCCACAACGTACCGCCGCCCGGCAGTTCTTCTGGCGTCGCTTCACCCCGAATCCAGCGCAGGCCGCGTTGCGGCAACAGCACGCGATACTCTTCGCGCCAATGGCTCAACTGCAAGGCTGACAGGCGAATCGACACCCGCACCCGCTCTGCGTCCAGCGGGTGAATGCGCTCGAACACCTTGCTCGCGTCCTGCTGCAGCACCCCCGGCTCGATTTCATAGATATCGCGCATGCCATCGCTGGCGTAGATGAAACGCCATTGGTCCTGGGGTTCCAGGGTGAATTGGAAGATCCCGCCGGGCACATGAGCGCTGAGCTTTTTCAGCAGGCGGTCGCGTGCGGCCAAGGCTTCGTAGGCGCGTTTCTGCTCGGTGACATCCAGGTAGATCGCCAAGTGCCCGATCCACAGGCCATGGTCATCCAGCAATACAGTGCCAAGCATATTCACGGTCAGTTGGCTGCCGTCCTGGCGCAGCAGCGTCCACTCCCTGGCCTCGTGCAGATTGTCCGGGCTTTCCACCAGCATCGCCTGGCTTGGGGGAATGCGTTTGCCCAAGGTTACGCTCAAGCTGGCGGCGCGTGCGTCCAGCTCCGATGCCAGGTGCAGGCTTTCCAGGGTCATGCGCCCCAGCACCGCGTCAGCCTTGAACCCCAGCATCTGCTCGGCACCGGCGTTAAAGGTATTGATCACCCCACGCAAATCCGTGGCGATGATCGCGACCTGGGTGGCGGCGTTCAGCACACTGCGCAATTGCCCGTGTGCGCCCCGCAATTCCTGCTCACGCAAACGCAATTGTTCAGTGCGCTGCTCGACCATCTTCAGCGCCCGCTGGCGCTGGCTGACCAACACATAGAGCAAGGCGCTGAGCAACAGGCTGAGCAGCCCGCCCATGGTCAAGATGGTGCTCAGGGAGGAGTGATTGGCCAGGTCGAACACCTGGCTCGCCCGCAGGTTCAGGGCATAGACATGATCGCCCAGGCTGAGACGGCGCGCGGCCGTAAGATCGCTGTCGCCCACCGCGTTGCTGGAAGCGTAGAGCACGCGTTGCTGGGTGTCGGAAGTGTCGATGATCTGCATCACCAGGTTGTCGCGGTTCGGCTTGGGCAAGCCGTCGGCAACCAGTTGGCGCATGCTGATCACCGCCATCACAAAACCGAAGGGCTCGGTTTCCGACAGCTTGCTGACCGGCGCCACCAGCAGCACGCCGGCAGCATAAGCGGGCTCAACGCCCACCAGTTGCATGGGCTGGGACACCGCAGGCTTGCCAGTCTTTTGTGCACGTTCAAGGGCCGAACGCCGCAGGGGTTGGGCCAGCAAGTCAAAGCCCAGGGGCGAACCGAGCAGGCTCTGGGTCTGGCTGTACAACACCGGTACGTATTCATCGCGCTCGGCAGCGGGAGCCAGGTCGCCCGACGAGTTCAGCTCCCGAATGCTGAAAGGCGTGCCGCGCTGACGGGAGATTTCCTGTTCAAACTGGCTGCGTTGGTCGCGAAAAATCCGAGGCGCCCAGGCATAGGCCCGGGCGCGCAACAGCAGGGGTTGGGCGAAGCCGTCAAACTCTTCGCGGGAGACATCATCGGAGTTGACGAAGAAACGCCGCAGGCTGCCCAGGCGTTGTTCTTGGTCCTCGAAGCGCTCTTGAAGACGGGTGTAGCGTTCGTTGACGAGCAGCTGGAAACGTTGGCGAACCTGCTGTTGATAGAGGTCGGCAGCCGCCCACGCGATGATGGCCGTCAGCGCGCAACCGGCCAATAACACCACCAATGCCACCAGCCAAGCCGACGCCTGCTCACTGATAAAGCCAAGGATTTTCGGGCGGACGGCTTGCATCGGCATAGGCAACACTCACAACGCCAGCGTGCGGGGGGTGTCACTTTGGCTAGGCCTTAGTTATAGCTAGCGGCCCAGGGTTTGACCAGCGTAAAAAAGCCGCAAACCCGGAATAATCAGGCTTGCGGCTTTTGTGTCACGGCGATCAGCGCGCGGTGATTTTCCACGCCCGATGGATCTTGGCATTGCGCGCAAAGTCCGGGTCGATGGTCTTGTCGCTGATTTCCTCGACCGCGTAGCGTTCGCTGAGGTTGTCCTCCAGCGCGAACTTGCGGAAGTTGTTCGAGAAGTACAGCACGCCGCCCGGTGCCAGGCGCGCCATGGCCAGGTCGAGCAACTGCACGTGGTCACGCTGTACGTCGAAGATGCCTTCCATGCGCTTGGAGTTGGAGAAGGTCGGCGGGTCGATGAAGATCAGGTCGAACTCATCGCGGCTGGCCTCCAGCCAGGCCATCACATCACCCTGCTCCAGGCGGTTCTTGTCGGAGAAACCGTTGAGGGAGAAGTTGCGGCGGGCCCAGTCCAGGTAGGTCTTGGACAGGTCGACGCTGGTGGTGCTGCGCGCGCCGCCCTTGGCTGCGTGCACACTGGCGGTCGCGGTGTAGCAGTACAGGTTGAGGAAGCGCTTGCCGGCCGCTTCCTTCTGGATGCGCAGGCGCATCGGGCGGTGATCGAGGAACAGGCCGGTGTCCAAGTAGTCGGTGAGGTTGACCAGCAGCTTCACGCCGCCTTCGCTGACCTCGGTGAACTTGCCCTGGGCGCTCTGGCGCTCGTACTGCTTGGTACCGCTCTGGCGCTCGCGGCGCTTGACCACCACGCGGCTCTTGTCGATGTTCAGCGCCTGGGGAATGGCAGCCAGGGCATCGAACATACGCGCGGAGGCTTTTTCCGGGTCGATGGATTTAGGCGCAGCATATTCCTGCACATGCACCCAATCGTGGTACAGGTCGATGGCCATGGAGTATTCCGGCATGTCGGCGTCGTACACACGGTAGCAATCCACGCCTTCACGCTTGGCCCACTTGCCCAGCAACTTGAGGTTCTTCTGCAGGCGGTTGGCGAACATCTGACCGCCTTCACTCAGCCGCGCTTGCTCGACCACAGGTGCCGGTGCGGGTTTGATCGGGTTGCCGTTCTTGTTGTATTGGCGCTCTTGCGGCGCAGCCGGGGCTTGATCATAAGCGGCTTGCTCACGCTCGGCCTGGCGCTGCTCCGGGGTGCGGCGCTCGCCGGTGACGAACTGGTCCGGGTTGACCTTGATCAGCAGCAACTTGCACGGCAATGCGCCGTTCCAGAACGAATACTGCTTGTGGCTGCGGATGCCCATGCGCTTGCCCAGGTCGGGCGCGCCGGTGAACACCGCCGCCTCCCAGCCCATGCACGCTTGGCGCAGACGCTCGCCGAGGTTCTGGTAGAGGTACAACAGGCTGGCTTCATCACCCAAACGCTCGCCGTAAGGCGGGTTGCAGATGACCAGGCCTTTCTGGTTCTGGTCCGGGCGCGGCTCGAAGGTGCCGACTTCGCCCTGGTACACCTTGATCCAATGGCTCAGGCCAGCACGCTCGATGTTGTTGCGCGCGGGCTGGATCAGACGCGGGTCGGCTTCGTAGCCCCGGATCCACAGCGGCGGCTTGTTCATGCCGATGGCGGCACGTTCGGTAGCCTCGGCGTGCAACTTCTTCCACAACGCCGGGACGTGACCCAGCCAGGTGGTGAAGCCCCACAGTTCACGGTTCAGGTTGGGCGCCATGTCGGCGGCGATCATCGCGCCTTCGACCAGGAAGGTACCTACACCGCACATCGGGTCGCTCAGCGCACCGCCTTCGGCAGCAATGCGCGGCCAGCCGGCGCGGATCAGGATTGCGGCAGCCAGGTTTTCCTTCAGCGGCGCCGCGCCCTGCTGCAGGCGATAGCCGCGCTGGTGCAGGCTGTGGCCGGACAGATCAAGGGAAAGAATGGCTTCGCCACGGTCCAGGCGCAGGTGGATGCGCAGGTCCGGGTTGATCTTGTCGATGGACGGGCGCTCGCCGGTCGGCGTGCGCAGTTTGTCGACGATGGCGTCCTTGACCTTCAAGGCGCCGAAGTGGGTGTTGTCGATGCCCGAACCGTGACCGCTGAACTCCACCGCCAGGGTGCCATCCGGCACCATGTGGTCGGCCCATTCGATATCCAGCACGCCGTGGTAGAGGTCCTCGGCGTCCTTCATCGGGAAGCGCTTGAGCACCAGCAACACGCGGTTGGCCAGGCGCGACCAGAGGCACAGGCGATAGGCGGTTTCCATGTCGGCCATGCCGCGCACGGCCGAGGTGTGCTCGCGGGCGTCCTCAAGGCCAAGCCCGACGGCTTCCTCGATCAGCAGGCCTTCAAGGCCCTTGGGGCAGGTGAGGAAGAGTTCAAAACGGTCCGACATGGGGCATTCCAGGCTTTTCAGCAATAAATGAACGGGCGACGCATCGCCGGCTCGGTTTTCAATCAAGCACTTTTCTTGAAGAGTGCTCGCGTGGCACGAATGTGCCGTCCCACCCCGGCTGCCGGGCCTTTGGGCCGTGATTGCCGGGGCAGATAAATAAACGATGGCAACAAAAAGAAATATTCCGACCCTTCGTCGAATAATAACCGACTGCAACGAGCGGGCATTCTCACTAAAGGATTAAACCCATCCTCTATGCAGGGTGCATCATAGCTGGCTTTGCCAGACAAATGGGGCGAAAAGCCATCCCAGCTTATGGCTATAGCATCGTTATCGTTACGTGCTTATGACAAAACGGTCATTGAATCCATGTGACCTATTGGTTAGAACTCAACACAGGTTGGCGCCGTAACGACGCCGACACATTGGCTCGCCACGCCGGCAGCGAGCCCACCAACGGCAGAAAAACTCTGCCCGGCCTCGGACGAGGCCGAAGGATATCTAGACAGTCAACAAGTGAGGGAAACACCCTATGAGAAGACTTAAGCGTGATCCGTTGGAAAGAGCATTTTTACGCGGATATCAATATGGCGTTCATGGAAAATCCCGTGAGCTTTGCCCATTTACTCTACCGTCGGTACGCCAAGCCTGGATCAACGGCTGGCGAGAAGGACGCGGCGACAACTGGGACGGTATGACTGGCACTGCGGGCATCCACAGACTCAACGAACTTCACGCCGTCGGCTAATCAGGGCACTTAATTCCGACACACCACCTTTGGATTTGTAACGACTTACCATGCACGCCCCATCCGGGCGG
The DNA here is from genome assembly GCF_024810135.1 of Pseudomonas sp. BIGb0164. Taxonomy (NCBI): domain Bacteria; kingdom Pseudomonadati; phylum Pseudomonadota; class Gammaproteobacteria; order Pseudomonadales; family Pseudomonadaceae; genus Pseudomonas; species Pseudomonas sp. BIGb0164. The sequence continues at coordinate 165,603 of NZ_JANUEA010000005.1, forward strand.
CGGGCTTCGGCCCAGGGGGCTCCTTTATGGAGCCCTTTTTATTGGTTGGAAAAACTACCCGACGTACTCGGACTCACTGTGGGAGCGGGCTTGCTCGCGAAGGCGTTCTTTCAGTCGAAACTTGTTTCACTGACCCACCGCTTTCGCGAGCAAGCCCGCTCCCACTCAAGCCCGCTCCTGCAATAGAAGCATCAGCGCAGTGCAGCGATCGCATCCACCGACTGGCGAATCAGTTCCGGGCCTTTGTAGATAAAGCCCGAGTACAACTGCACCAGGCTGGCACCGGCCGCGATTTTCTCGGCCGCATGCTTGCCTTCAGTGATGCCACCCACGGCGATGATCGGCAGGCGCCCCGCCAACTCGGCGGCCAGTACCTTGACGATATGAGTGCTCTTGTCACGCACCGGCGCGCCCGACAGACCGCCCGCCTCGTCACCATGGGCCAGCCCTTCGACACCGACACGGCTGAGGGTGGTGTTGGTCGCAATCACAGCGTCCATGCCCGAATCCACCAGGGCCTGGGCCACCAGTACGGTTTCTTCATCGCTCATGTCCGGGGCAATCTTGATGGCCAGCGGCACGCGCTTGCCGTGGCGCATGGCCAGGTCTTCCTGGCGCTGACGCAGGGCTTCGAGCAATTGCTTGAGGGAATCGCCGAACTGCAGGCTGCGCAGGCCCGGGGTATTGGGTGAACTGACGTTGACGGTGACGTAGCTGGCGTGGGCGTAGACCTTGTCCAGGCAGATCAGGTAGTCATCCACCGCACGTTCAACCGGGGTGTCGAAGTTCTTGCCGATATTGATCCCGAGAATCCCCGTGTACTTCGCCGCCTGCACCCGTGACAGCAGGTGATCAACCCCCAGGTTGTTGAAGCCCATGCGGTTGATGATCGCCTCGGCTTCCGGCAGGCGGAAGATGCGTGGCTTGGGGTTGCCCGGTTGTGGCCGTGGGGTCACGGTGCCGATTTCGACAAAACCGAAACCCAACTGTGCGAAGCCATCGATGGCCGCGCCGTTCTTGTCCAGGCCGGCAGCCAGGCCGACCGGGTTGGGGAAGTCCAGCCCCATCACCGACACCGGCATTTTCGCCGGTGCCTTGCATACCAGGCCATTGAGCCCCAGTCGGCCACCGGCACCGATCAGGTCCAGGGACAGATCGTGGGAGGTTTCCGGAGAGAGTTTGAACAACAGCTGGCGGGCCAGGGTATACATGGGCGGGCTAGACTCGGATGGCGGTAAAGGTGGCGGCGATTATAGCCGGGGTCACGGCGCGCGCGCGAGGCATGCCGTCCAATCGTCAATAGCGCCGCGCTACCAGCGCCTCATAGCGCGCCCAGATCTTTTCGGCGTAGCGCATGCGCAAGGCTTCACGCTGCGGGCCCGGGCCCGGCCCCACATTGTAGGAGCCCACTGCCGTCCAGTTGTAACCGAAACGCCGGACGAATTCGGCAAGGATCGACGCGCCTACCTCCACCGAAAGGCAAGGCTCGTTCAATAGCCGCTCTTCGGTAATGCCTTGCTTGAGCAGGCGCGGCAAATGAATGCTGTTGATCTGCATCAAGCCGATATCTCGCGTGCCGTTGCGGTTGTCGTAGTTGACCGCTTGCGTGCGATAACCCGACTCCACGGCAGCGATGGCCTGCAGCAACTCAGGCTCAAGGTCATAGCGGCTGGCAGCTTCGTCCCAGCAGTCGGCCAACGCCGTGTTGCTGCCCATCCACAGAGCCAGCAGCAGGCTCCTGCTCCACGCACTAGCCATTGCGGGCCTGCCCGCACACCGAACATACCCTCGGTTCTTCGGCCTGCACCGCGCAAGTAAAACGGTACCCCCGGCCATAGATCGTCTTGATAAACCCCTTGTCGGCCTTCAGGTGCTTGCGCAACGCGTAGATGCACCGCGTCAGCGACTCCTCCGCCACCTCGCCCCGAGGCCATGCCTGTTCCAGCAAGCGATCCTTGGTCATCAGCGCCCCACCGGAAGCCAGCAGCAAGCGCAGTACCTGGCCCTCCTTGGGCGGCAATTGAATGTCCGCGCCCTCCCCCGTCAACCGGCCATCGCCGTGCAAGGTCCAGCGATCAAAAACCAGGGCCGTCGCCAACCCATCACTTGCGACGGCCATGCACACCTCTGTATCCGACGTTCGACATTGAAATCACTATTTCCTGCACCGGTTGCCCAATCAACGCCACGACTATAAAAACCTGTTCTGCAACGTACGGCAGGACAAAGCCCATAGACCCGACGACTTTCGGAAGTACCCGGTAAGACAATTCGCTACCCATGCCAAGGTTCACCACTGGTTTCGCCCTTCAATTCATTGAGTGACGTCAGAGGGCGGTGCTTCATTCGTCTGTTGGGGCACGTCCAGTTCCGCCACCCATTGCTTGACTAGCCGCACCTGCGCAGGCGTGCCCCTGACCAGCAAACTGTTGGTGTTGGGGTAGGGAATGACCGCAAAGCCCTTGTCTGCCAGCAGGCTCTTCTGTTTACGCGCCAGCAGGGCCTCGATCATCGAAACCATCCCCGGTACCACAGGTTGATCTGCACCGGTGCCCGCCTGGCGGTCCGCTACAAAATGGTGAAGCACCTCCACCACGCCGAAGGCCTGCGCCTGCACGGGCGTCTTCACGGCCCGGCGGTCCATCAATTGCGCCATTTGCAGCACGCGGTCGACATAGCTCGGCGGCCCGGACACATAAAACATGCGCTGCCCGCCATCACGCAGAGGGAAGCGGGGCTCATCCAGCCCTGCCCCTTGCATGAGGCTGCGCAGCTTGCTGACGGAAATATGCCGGAGCACGACGGCCGAACTTCTGATCTCGGCAGCCTCGTAGAGGTAAAGCGTTTGCCGGTCGCGGTGCCAGATCAATCCCTCCTGTCGGGCCAACGCCTCCAGCACCTGTTCGGGGGCTGCAAAGTCGTATGTTCCACTGACACGCTTGCGCTCAACCCGTCGGCTGACCACCACCGCCACACCCAAGGGCCCCAACAGTGCATTGAAAAATGTGCCCAGGCTTTCCTCCTGCGCCTGGTACTCGTCACCCCAGGCCGCTGCACAGCTGAGCAGCAACACGACACACAACGCCCACCGGCATAGTCGGTGACAGGTCATCGTTGCGGCGGAGTCAGCGTGCAAGGTGAGGTTTCCTCAGCGGTCTGGCGTAGCGAAGCGGCCATACTGAAAGGCAAGCGGCGTTCAATCTTGATGAAAAGCTGACGGCAACGCGTGGCATGTGCCTTGCTACAGACATTGCATCAGGGCCCGCACCAGCGTCGGAGCAGGCCTACAGACAAAGGCGTCGTTACCCTTCAATGGCCCATAGCGCCATCCGAGGGAACGACGCTTTTTTTTCAGAGAAAAGGTAGGTGTTGATGAACGATTCAGTCGGCAACAGCCCGGTGAATAATCCGTTGGCCTGGGTCAACGGCAGTGACGCTCCGGAAAAGAGCAGCCTGGACCTGGGCTTCATGGCACTGACCGATTGCGCCTCACTGGTGGTTGCCGCCACCCAGGGTTTCGCCCAACCCTACGGGCTGACGCTGAACCTCAAGCGCCAGTCCTCCTGGGCTAACCTGCGCGACAAACTGGTCAGCGGTGAGCTGGATGCCGCCCACAGCCTGTATGGACTCATCTATGCCGTGCACCTGGGCATCGGCGGGGTGGCGCCCACCGAGATGGCGGTGCTGATGGGCCTCAACAGGAACGGCCAGAGCATCAACCTGTCCCACGGCCTGCAGCAGCAAGGCGTGACCACTCCCGAGGCACTGGATCGCCACGTGCACCAAAGCCGAACAAAACTGACCTTCGCCCAGACATTTCCCACGGGCACACACGCCATGTGGCTGTATTACTGGCTGGCGAGCCAAGGCATCCACCCCTTGCAGGACGTGGACAGTGTGGTGGTCCCGCCGCCGCAGATGGTTGCGCATCTGCAGGCTGGGCGCATCGACGGGTTTTGCGTCGGCGAGCCCTGGTGTGCCAGCGCAGTCAAGCAACATCAAGGTTTCACCCTGGCCACCACCCAGGCGATCTGGCCGGATCATCCGGAAAAGGTGCTCGGTTGCACCCAGGCGTTTGTCGAGCAATACCCCAACACGGCGCGGGTGCTGGTGATGGCCATTCTCGAAGCCAGCCGCTTTATTGAAGAAAGCCAGGAAAACCGTCGCTCTACCGCACAACTGCTCAGCGCCCGCGACTACCTGGATGCGCCACTCGACTGCATCGAACCTCGCCTGCTGGGCACCTATGACGATGGGCTGGGCAACCAGTGGCAAGACCCTCACGCGCTGCGCTTTTTTGCCGATGGCGAGGTCAACCTGCCCTACCTGTCGGACGGCATGTGGTTCATGACCCAGTTCCGCCGCTGGGGCCTGCTGCGCGAAGACCCGGACTACCTGGGCATCGCCCGCCAGGTCCAGCAGTTGGACCTGTATCGTCAAGCCGCCAGCGCCGTGAATGTTTCAAGCAGCCCCCAGGACATGCGCAGCAGCCAATTGATCGACGGCAAGGTCTGGGACGGCAGCGACCCCGCCGCCTACGCGCGCAGCTTCCGCCTGCACGCCATGACCGACCACACCAGCCGCCAAGCCTTGCGCTGACAGGAGCACGGATATGTTGCGAATCCTGTTGATCAACGACACTCCGCGCAAGGTCGGTCGGCTTAGGGCCGCGCTGATTGAGGCCGGGTTCGAGGTCATCGATGAGTCGGGCCTGACCATCGACCTGCCGGCGCGCGTCGAAACGGTGCGACCGGACGTGATCCTGATCGATACCGAGTCACCCGGGCGCGATGTGATGGAGCAGGTGGTGCTGGTCAGCCGCGACCAGCCACGGCCGATCGTGATGTTTACCGATGAGCACGACCCGAATGTGATGCGCCAGGCAATCAAGTCCGGCGTCAGCGCCTACATTGTCGAAGGCATCCAGGCCCAGCGCCTCCAGCCGATTCTCGACGTGGCCATGGCGCGCTTCGAGAGCGACCAGGCCCTGCGCGCCCAGCTCCAGGCACGGGACCAGCAACTGGCCGAGCGCAAGCGCATCGAGCTGGCCAAGGGCATGCTGATGAAAATGAAGAGCTGCAATGAAGAAGAGGCCTACACCCTGATGCGCCGCCAGGCCATGAGCCGCCAGCAGAAACTGATCCAGGTGGCCGAGCAGATTATCGCCATGAGTGAGCTGCTCGGCTGATTTGGCTCAGCTCTTGCTAAGCATTCATCACAGGTAACCAACGGCGGTTGCCCCTCCACGACAAAGACGTCGCACATCCGGTTTGCCCCCCGCAAACCCGGTGGCGGCGTTTTTTCGTTTTGGCCCCAGCGCATGGGGCCGGTGGGGCAGCCTTCGCCGGCTGTTCCATCACCCGGCCTTCTTACAAGACTCCCAACCGTTGAGGTGCGTGATGAAATCAAGCTTCTGGAAATCCGGGCACACCCCGACCCTGTTTGCCGCGTTCCTGTATTTCGACCTGAGTTTCATGGTCTGGTACCTGCTGGGCCCGTTGGCGGTGCAGATCGCCGCCGACCTGCACTTGACCACCCAGCAGCGTGGCCTGGTGGTGGCGACGCCGATCCTGGCGGGCGCCGTGCTGCGCTTTCTGATGGGCATGCTGGCCGACAAGCTGTCGCCCAAAACCGCCGGGCTGATCGGCCAGGTGATCGTGATCGCCGCGCTGTTGGGCGCCTGGAAGCTGGGCATCCACAGCTACGAACAAGCCTTGTTGCTGGGTGTGTTCCTGGGCATGGCCGGTGCGTCGTTTGCCGTCGCCCTGCCCCTGGCGTCCCAGTGGTACCCCGCCGAACATCAGGGCAAGGCCATGGGCATCGCCGGCGCCGGCAACTCCGGCACCGTGTTTGCGGCCTTGCTCGCACCGGTGCTGGCCGCAGCGTTTGGCTGGAGCAATGTGTTCGGCTTCGCCCTGATCCCGCTGGTGCTTACCCTGATCGTCTTCGCCTGGCTGGCGCGCAATGCACCGGAACGCCCGAAAGCCAAATCCATGGCCGATTACTTCAAGGCCCTGGGTGACCGCGACAGCTGGTGGTTCATGTTCTTCTACAGCGTCACGTTTGGCGGTTTCATCGGCCTGGCCAGCGCCCTGCCCGGCTACTTCAACGACCAGTACGGCCTGAGCCCGGTTACCGCCGGCTACTACACCGCGGCCTGCGTGTTTGGCGGCAGCCTGATGCGTCCGTTGGGCGGCGCCTTGGCCGACCGGTTCGGCGGCATCCGCACCCTGCTCGGCATGTACAGCGTGGCGGCGATCTGCATCGCGGCGGTGGGCTTCAACCTGCCCAGTTCCTACGCGGCCTTGGCGCTGTTCGTCTGCACCATGCTCGGCCTCGGCGCAGGCAATGGCGCGGTGTTCCAACTGGTACCGCAGCGTTTTCGCCGTGAGATCGGCGTGATGACCGGCCTGATCGGCATGGCCGGTGGGATCGGCGGTTTTGCCCTGGCGGCCGGCATGGGTGCGATCAAGCAAAGCACCGGCAGTTACCAGATGGCGCTGTGGTTGTTCGCCAGCCTTGGCGTGCTGGCCTGGTTCGGCCTGCACGGCGTGAAACGCCGCTGGAGAACCACTTGGGGTTCGGCCGCCGTGACCGCTGCGCGCGTCTGATGAGCCTGCAACTGAGCGTCGCCCACGCCAGCGCCATCGGCCCACGGGCCGAAAACCAGGACGCCCTGCGCGTGGTCACGCCGGTCGCGGAACTGGCCGCCAGCAAAGGTTACCTGTGCGCATTGGCCGACGGTGTGAGCCAATGCGCCGATGGCGGGTTGGCGGCGCGCTCGACCTTGCAGGCCCTGGCCCTGGATTACTACGCCACGCCGCAAACCTGGGGCGTGGCCCAGGCCCTGGAACGCCTGCTGCTCGCGCAAAACCGCTGGCTGCAGGCCAATGGCGGTGGCCAGCCGCTGCTGACCACTCTCAGCGCCCTGGTGTTTCGCGGCCAGCGCTTCACCCTGGCCCACGTTGGCGATTGCCGGGTGTATCGCTGGCTGGACGGCGAGTTGCAGCGCATCAGCGAAGACCATGTGTGGGAGCAACCGGGCATGCAGCATGTGCTCAAGCGCGCCCTCGGCCTGGATCAGCACCTGGTGCTGGATTTTCTCGACGGCGAACTGCGCACGGGCGAATGCTTCCTGCTGCTCAGCGATGGGGTGTGGGCCACGTTGGGCGATCACAGCATCAGCACGATCCTGCGCGAACAAACCGACCTCGACCTGGCCGTGAACACCCTGGTCAACGCCGCTCATCTGGCCGGCAGCCAGGACAACGCCAGCGCTTTGCTGGTGCGCATCGACACGCTGGGCGCGGCCACCCTCGGCGATGCCTTGGTGCAGTTGCAGCAGTGGCCTTTGCCGCCGCCGCTTAAGGCTGGGCAACGCTTTGAAGGCTGGCAGGTAGAAAGCGTGCTGGCGCAGAGTCGACAGTCGTTGCTGTACCGGGTACGCGATGCCCAGCAGCAACCCTGGCTGTTGAAAACCTTGCCGCTCAACCGTGACGACGACAACGATGCCGGCCAGGCCCTGCTGTCGGAAGAATGGTTTTTACGGCGGGTGGCCGGTCGCGCGTTTCCGGAAGTGCATGCCGCCAGCGGGCGTCAGCACTTGTACTACGTGATGCGCGAATACCCCGGGCAAACCCTGGCTGCGCTGTTCCAGCAGCAAGGCCCGCTGCCCCTGGCGCAATGGCAGTCCATCGCCGAGCGCTTGCTGCGGGCCGTGGGCATGCTGCATCGACGGCAGATCCTGCACCGCGACATCAAACCGGAAAACCTGCTGCTGGGGGACGACGGCGAACTGCGTGTGCTGGATTTCGGCCTGGCCTACTGCCCGGGCCTTTCTGAAGACCGCGCTCACTTGCTGCCTGGCACCCCGAGTTTTATCGCGCCGGAGGCCTTTGCTGGTGACCGGCCTACAGCGCAGCAGGATTTGTACAGCGTCGGCGTTACCTTGTATTACCTGCTCACCGGGCATTACCCCTACGGTGAAATCGAGGCTTTCCAACGGCCGCGTTTCACCCAAGCTGTCAGCGCCAGCCGCTACCGCCCGGACCTGCCGGATTGGCTGCCACTGAGCCTGGAACGCGCGGTGGCCGCTCAACCCGCGCAGCGTTATGAAACCGCCGAAGAATGGCTGCTGGTGCTGGAACAGGCCGATCGCCGCGAACTGAGCGTGCGACCCAGGCCACTGCTGGAGCGTGAACCGCTGAAGGTCTGGCAGACCCTGGCGGTGGCGTCGCTGCTCATCAATCTGGTGCTGGTGTACTGGTTGTTGCACCACTAGGGAGCAAATCCCCACTCCAGTTTTTGCGCAAGCCCCGTAAACCCGGGCACAACGCAACTTGGCACAACCGCTGCATTAGCTGACACAACACCCCACATACAGCCGCACCTTCAACGTCGAAGGGCGAGCTTCCCGAGAGAACGGGACCAGGACAAAGGCGTCCTCGCTAGGTAACTAGCGGGGACGCCTTTTTTTGTTTGCGCGTGATTGGTCGAGCCATTGCGGAGAACGACATGAAAAAACTCAAACTGGTGATGATCGGCAACGGCATGGCCGGGGTTCGCACCCTTGAAGAATTGCTCAAGCTGAGCAGCGACCTGTACGACATCACCGTGTTCGGCGCCGAGCCGCACACCAACTACAACCGCATCCTGCTGTCGCCGGTACTGGCCGGCGAGCAAACCTTCGAAGAGATCGTGCTCAACGACTTGAGCTGGTACCTGGACAACAACATCAAGCTGCTGCTCAACCGTAAAGTGGTGCAGATCGACCGCGTCAAACGCATCGTCATCGCCGAAGACGGCACCGAGGCGGAGTACGATCGCCTGCTGATCGCCACAGGCTCCACCCCCTTCATCCTGCCGATCCCCGGTAATACGTTGCAGGGCGTGATCGGCTACCGCGACATCGCCGACACCCAAGCCATGATCGACACCGCCAAGACCCACACGCACGCCGTGGTCATCGGCGGTGGCCTGCTGGGCCTGGAAGCCGCCAACGGCCTGATGCTGCGCGGCATGCACGTTACTGTGGTGCATATCGGCGAATGGCTGCTGGAGCGTCAGCTGGACAAGACCAGCGGCCAACTGTTGCAGACCGAGCTGGAAAGCCGTGGCCTGGTGTTTCGCCTGTGCGAGCAGACCCAGGCGCTGCATGACGCGGGCAACGGTCGCGTCGGCTCGGTGCAGTTCAAGAACGGCGACATCATCCCTGCCGACCTGGTGGTGATGGCGGCGGGTATCCGGCCCAACACCGAGCTGGCGGAAAAATCCGGCATTCCCTGCAACCGTGGGATTTTGGTCAACGACACCCTGCAAACCTACGACCCGCGCGTCTACGCCATCGGCGAGTGCGCCAGCCACCGCGGCATCGCCTATGGCCTGGTGGCGCCGCTGTTCGAGCAGGCCAAGGTCTGCGCCAACCACCTCGCACAGCTGGGCTTTGCCACCTACAAAGGCTCGGTCACCTCGACCAAATTGAAGGTCACCGGCATCGACCTGTTCTCGGCCGGCGACTTCATGGGCGGCGAAGGCACCGAGACCATCACCCTCTCCGACCCGATTGGCGGTGTGTACAAGAAACTGGTGATCAAGGACGACATCCTGGTCGGCGCCTGCCTGTACGGCGACACCGCTGACGGCGGTTGGTATTTCCGCCAGATCCGTGAGAACCACGCCATCGGCGAGATCCGCGATCACTTGATGTTCGGCGAAAATGCCTTGGGCGATGTCGGCCATCAAGGCCAGGACAAGGCCATGAGCATGGCTGACAACGCCGAAGTCTGCGGTTGCAATGGCGTGTGCAAGGGCACCATCGTCAAGGCGATCCAGGAACAGGGGCTGTTCAGCGTCGACGAGGTGAAAAAACATACCAAGGCCGCCAGCTCCTGCGGCTCCTGTGTTGGCCTGGTCGAGCAGATTTTGATCAATACCGTGGGCGGCGCCGCTGACGTCAAGCCGAAAAGCGAAAAGGCCATCTGCGGCTGCAGCGACCTCAACCACGGGCAGATCCGCCAAGCCATCCGCGACCAGCACTTGCTGACCATCGCCGGTACCATGAGCTACCTGAACTGGCGCACGCCCAACGGCTGCGCCACCTGCCGCCCGGCCTTGAACTACTACCTGATTTCCACCTGGCCGGGCGAAGCCAAGGATGACCCGCAATCGCGCCTGATCAACGAACGCGCCCACGCCAATATCCAGAAAGACGGCACCTATTCCGTGGTCCCACGGATGTGGGGTGGTGTGACCAACCCGTCGGAGCTGCGGCGCATCGCCGATGTGGCCGACAAATACAACGTGCCGATGGTCAAGGTCACCGGCGGCCAGCGCATCGACCTGCTGGGGATCAAGAAGCAGGATTTGCCGGGGGTGTGGAAAGACTTGGACATGCCGTCCGGCCACGCCTACGGCAAGTCCATCCGCACCGTGAAGACCTGCGTCGGCAGCGAGTTCTGCCGCTTCGGCACGCAGAACTCCACCCAACTGGGCATCGAGTTGGAGCATGACCTGTTCAACATGTGGTCACCGCACAAGGTCAAATTGGCGGTGTCCGGCTGCCCACGCAATTGCTCGGAAGCGGGCATCAAGGACGTAGGCATTATTGGCGTCGACTCCGGCTGGGAGATGTACATCGGTGGCAACGGCGGCATCAAGACCGAAGTCGCCGAGTTCTTCGTCAAGCTCAAAACCGCCGAAGAAGTGCGCGAGTACAACGGCGCCTTCCTGCAGCTGTACCGCGAAGAAGCCTTCTACCTTGAGCGCACCGTGCACTACCTGCAACGGGTGGGCATGGAGCACATCAAGAAGGCCGTGCTGGAAGACCCGGCGCGCCGCCAGGCCCTTAACGAGCGCCTGCAATTCTCGCTGTCGTTCGAACAGGACCCGTGGAAGGAGCGCCTGGAACAACCGCTGCTGAAGAAGGAGTTCGAGGTCATCCCCGTCAAACAACTGGAGGTGCCGGCATGAACTGGCTGGATATCTGCGCCCTCGACGACATCAACACCCTGGGATCGCGCATCATCAACGGGCCCAAGGGTGATATCGCGATTTTTCGTACCAGTGACGACGAAGTCTTCGCCCTCGATGACCGTTGCCCCCACAAAGGCGGTCCGCTGTCCCAAGGCCTGATCTACGGCAAACGCGTGGCCTGCCCGTTGCACAACTGGCAGATCGACCTCGCCTCCGGCGAAGCCCAAGCCCCGGACATCGGTTGCGCCCATCACCACCCGGCCCGCGTGGAAAACGGCCGTGTGCTGCTGGCCCTGCGGGACGCTGTGTGATGAACCGCCAGACCACCGCCTCTACCTGTTGCTACTGCGGCGTGGGTTGCGGCGTGTTGATCGAACATGACGGCGAGCAAATTATTGGCGTGCAAGGCGACCCCGACCACCCGGCGAACTTCGGCAAGTTGTGCAGCAAGGGCTCCAGCCTGCACCTGACCGGCGACTTGGCCGCCCGCGCCTTGTACCCCGAGTTGCGCCTGGGCAAAGGCCTGGCGCGCAGCCGCACCGATTGGGACACCGCGCTGGAGCACGCGGCCAACGTGTTCGCCCAGACCATCGCCGAACACGGGCCGGACAGTGTGGCGTTCTATATTTCCGGGCAATTGCTCACCGAGGATTACTACAGCTTCAACAAGCTGGCGCGGGCGCTGGTGGGCACCAACAACATCGATAGCAACTCGCGGCTGTGCATGTCTTCGGCGGTGGTCGGCTACAAGCGCAGCCTGGGCGCCGACGCACCACCTTGCAGCTACGAAGACCTGGAGAGCAGCGACTGCGTGATGATCGTCGGCAGCAACATGGCCTACGCGCACCCGGTGTTGTTCCGACGCCTGGAAGCAGCCAAGGCGCGGCGCCCGCAGATGAAAGTGCTGGTGATCGACCCACGTCGCACAGACACCTGCGATTTGGCTGACCTGCACCTGGCGATCCTGCCGGGGACAGACGTCGCGCTGTTCCATGGGATCTTGCACCTGCTGCTGTGGGAAGACTGGATCGACCGCGCGTTTATCGAGGCGCATACCGAGGGGCTGGCCGAGCTGAAGCGCCTGGTGCACGACTACACGCCGCAGATGGTCACGCAGCTCTGTGGCATCAGCGTCGAGCAGTTGCGCCTGTGTGCGGAATGGGTCGGGACCTCCCACAGTTTTCTGTCGTTGTGGTGCATGGGGCTTAACCAGTCCACGGCGGGCAGCGCTAAAAACAGCGCGTTGATCAACCTGCACCTGGCCACCGGCACGATTGGCCGGCCCGGCTGCGGGCCGTTTTCCCTGACCGGCCAGCCGAATGCCATGGGTGGGCGCGAGACGGGCAGTTTGTCGAACCTGCTGCCCGGGCACCGTGAGGCCGCCAACCCTGAACATCGCGAGCAGGTCGCGGCGTATTGGGGAGTTGATTCGTTGCCAGCGTCTACCGGGCTCACGGCTGTCGAGCTGTTCGAGCAGGTGCAAGCTGGTAAGGTCAAGGCATTGTGGATCGCCTGCACCAACCCCGCGCAATCACTGCCAGACCAGAACCGCGTGCGCGAAGCCTTGGCCGCCTGCCCGTTCGTGGTGCTGCAGGAGGCGTTTCGTACCACCGAGACCGCCGCCTACGCCGACCTGCTATTGCCCGCCGCCAGTTGGGGGGAGAAGGAAGGCACGGTGACCAACTCCGAGCGGCGTATTTCCCACGTGCGCCGTGCCATCGTCCCACCGGGAGAAGCGCGACCGGACTGGGCAATTACCGTGGATTTCGCACAGCGCCTGGAGCGCCGCCTGCGTCCGGGTTTGAGCAGCCTGTTTGCCTTTGAGCAGCCCGCGCAGGTGTTTGACGAGTACAAGATGCTGACCCGTGGCCGTGACCTGGACTTGTCGGGCATCAGCCACGCCTTGCTTGATCGTATCGGCCCGCAGCAATGGCCGTTCCCCCAGGGCGCCGAGGGAGGTACCTCACGCCTGTACACCGACGGTGTGTTCCCGACCGACAACGGGCGGGCACGCTTCGTTGCCGACCCTTACCGCGCCGCGAAGGAGCAACGTGACGCGCGCTTCCCGCTGACCCTGATTACCGGGCGCCTGCGCGACCAATGGCATGGCATGAGCCGCACGGGTACGGCGGCGCAGTTGTTCGGGCATGTCAGCGAGGCGTTGTTGAGCCTGCACCCGGATGAGTTGCGCCGGCACCGCTTCAAAGAAGGTGATCTGGTCAGCCTGAAAAGCCGTCGCGGCCAGGTGATCGTGGCGGTCAGCAGTGATGACAGCGTGCGTCCCGGGCAGGCATTTCTGCCCATGCACTGGGGTGATCGTTTTCTCAAGGGCGGCGTGAATGCGCTGACCCAGCCAGCGTTTGATCCCTTGTCCAAACAACCGGAACTCAAGCACAGCGGCGTGCGCCTGGAAGCGGTGCAACTGCCGTGGCAACTGTTCGCGTTGATCGAAGGTGATGTGCAGCAACACTTCGAAGCCCTGCGCCCGCTGTGCGAGGGCTTTGCCTACGTCAGCCTCAGCCTGGCCGGGCGGGAGCGGCCCGCGTTATTGATACGCGCCGCCCATAGCGAGGCGCCCGACCTGCAGCTGTTGACCCGAATCGATGAACTGCTGGGCCTCAACGACGGGCCAGTGATGGCTTACGACGACCCACGCCGCTCGATCGGCAAACGCGTGAAGATCGAAAAAGGCCGCATCACGGCCTTACGCCTGGCCGGCGAAACCTTGGCGCGGCATTGGTTGCAAAGCCTGTGGCTGGAGGGCCGCACCGACGACCAACTGCGGCGCTGGCTGTTGGCGCCGTTGAGCGCCCCCCCGGGCGGAACCGCGGCGAGCAACAAAGTGCTGTGCAATTGCAAGAACGTCAGCGAAAACGCGGTGTGCACAGGTATCGCCCGGGGCCTGGACCTGGATGGGCTCAAGCGGGAACTGGGCTGCGGCACCCAATGCGGCTCCTGTGTGCCGGAAATCAAACGTCTTTTGGCCAGCAGCCCGCAGCCAATCGCGATCAGTGTGTGAGGGGAACAACATGAGTGCAAAAGTCTGGTTGGTGGGCGCAGGCCCCGGTGACCCCGAGCTGTTGACCCTCAAGGCGGTGCGTGCGCTGCGTGAGGCCAATGTGGTGTTGATCGACGACCTGGTCAACGTGGCCGTACTGGAACACTGTGCCGGTGCGCGGGTGATCACCGTCGGCAAGCGTGGCGGTTGCCACTCGACCCCGCAGGATTTCATCCATCGCCTGATGCTGCGTTATGTCCGCCAGGGCAAGTGTGTGGTGCGGCTTAAAGGGGGGGATCCGTGTATTTTTGGCCGGGGTGGCGAAGAAGCGACCTGGCTGCGTGAACACGGGGTGGAGGTGGAGCTGGTCAACGGCATTACCGCCGGCCTGGCGGGGGCGACGAATTGCGCTGTTCCGCTGACTTTGCGGGGTGTGAGCCGTGGGGTGACGCTGGTGACGGCGCACACCCAGGACGACAGCCACCTTAATTGGCGTGCACTGGCCGAAGGCGGCACCACATTGGTGGTGTACATGGGGGTGGCCAAGCTTGAGGAGATTCGCCAGCAATTGCTCGACGGCGGAATGGCTGCCGATATGCCGGTGGCGATGATCGAGAATGCATCACTGCCCCAGCAGCGGGAATGCCGCAGCAACCTGTTGCACCTGCAGGAAGACGCGCAGGCATTTGCCCTGAAGAGCCCGGCGATCCTGGTGATCGGCCGTGTTGCCGCCTCTGCTCAAGCCGCTTGCGCCGTTGCGGTCGCCAGCGCCTGAAGCAAATTCAAGGCGAAAAAAAGCCCGGCCTAGGCCGGACTTTTTTCTACCACTCAGTAATTACTGAGCAGCTTGAGCTTCTACCGAGGCTTCTACGCGACGGTTGATAGCACGGCCTGCTTCAGTTGCGTTGTCAGCAACTGGACGGGATTTACCGTAGCCAACCGAGCTAACGCGGTTAGGAGCGATACCGTCTTTGACCAGAACTTGCTTAACAGCGTCAGCACGACGCTGGGACAGCTTCTGGTTGTAAGCGTCTGGACCTACGGAGTCAGTGTGACCTTCAACCACGGTGGTGGTTTGTGGGTACTGCTTCATGAAGTCGGCCAGGTTTTTCACGTCGCCGTAGCTGTTAGGCTTAACAACGGACTTGTCGAAGTCGAACTTAACGTCCAGCTCAACACGAACAACCTGAGCAACTGGAGCTTCTGGCTCTGGAGTTGGCTCTGGAGCTGGTGCTGGGGTAGGAGCTGGAGCAACTGCGCCAGCGTTGCCGCCGAAGTTCACACCCAGGCCAACCAGTGCGGAGTAGTCCCACTTGCCGTTGTCCAGGTTGTAGTCAGACTCAACACCAGCACGGGCGAACAGGTTGTTGGTGAAGTAGTACTTCACACCAGCGCCAGCGATAGCCAGGGTCGACTGGTCGCGACCGCTGTGGCCGTCAGCCTGTACGTTGGTACGGGATTGGTGACCGAAACCACCTTCTACGTATGGACGCAGGGAATCAACACCGGCCTGACCGAAGTGGTACTGAGCAGTCACGCTGCCAGTGTCACCTTTGATCTTCTGGTTGCCAGTACCGTCGTTCGAACGGGTGTGGTTGGTGGTGTCGTAGTTCAGGTTGATCGACACGTCGTCGGTCAAGAAGTAACCGATGCTTGCGCCAGGGTTGAAGCCGTCTTCGATGTGCTTGACGCTATCGTTGTACTGCTTCTTGTAGAACAGCTGGCCTTCAACTGCGCCTTGGCCTTGTGCCAGAGCGCCGAAAGAAGTGGCAGCAATAAGAGAACCAATGGCAAAGCCCAAGGTGTTTTTCAGTTTCATCCGTTAAATCCCCATCTGGTGATTGTAAAGCAGTCCCACAAACCGGGGGACAACTCGGCGACAAGTCTAACAGAACTTGCCTACACGTAAGAGATATTTGCCACGCACTAAGTTTCAGTCTCGCCCGCAAATTTCTCACGTAATTTATCAAGAGCACGTTTGTAACGCATTTTTGTAGCACTCAAACCCATATGCATGATGTCAGCGATCTCCTGAAACTCCAGCTCTGCGACAAATCGTAGCACCAGAATTTCCCGGTCAATCGGGTTCACATGCACCAACCAGCGATCAAGTCCGCCCTTCTCCTCGGGTGCTGGCGCCTTCTCTTCAGACGCTTCCTCGAGGGGGTCCAGACTCAACGCGTCCATCAAGCGACGCTTTCGCCGTTCCTTGCGATACTGCGTGATGCACTCGTTGTACGTGATGCTATATAGCCATGTCTTGAACTTCGATTTGCCCTCAAAGTTCTTCAGGCCATACAGCACCTTGAGCATCACTTCCTGACAGACATCATCCGCATCTCTATCGTTCCCTAAATACCTTGAACAAACGTTGAACAAAGTGCGTTGATATCTGCGCATCAATTCTTCGTACGCGCGTGTTACGTGAAACAGCTCCGTGTGCGAGCGCGCGACCAACTCCTCATCAGAGAGCTCACGGGGGTCATAGCGCGTGGACAGCGTTTGGGCTTTATTCAAAACAAGTCGTGCCGACAGTCAGGTCAATGTCCGCTACAGCCCGGCTACCCGGGTTTGCGGCGGCGTACATTAGCAGGGTTTGCCGGGTTAGCGGCTACTGACCTGCTGCTCCAGGAGGATCCGATTGGACAGCGACACCAGGTCGCCGTCATCGGTCAGCACCGTCGTCTTGACCGTGCCGATCTCCTCGATCTGTCCTTCGACCTCGCCTATACGCACCTGTTGCCCAACCTGATACAGCTCACGCACATAGATTCCCGCAAGAATCTGCCCGGCAATTTCCCGGCTTCCCAACCCCATGGCCAGCGCAACGGCCAGACCAACGGTAATCAAAACGATCACGATCACGTGGTTGAGCAGGTCAGTCTTGACCTCCAACTGGCTGATCGCGACCGAAATACTGATGATGATGACCAAGCCCTGGGCAATCCGCCCAAGGCCGGCAGCATAGTCCAACCCCACGCCTTCAGCGGCGCCGCGCACCAGCCCATTGGCCAGTTGCGCCAGCAAGACACCTACCAGCAGTACCAGCGCACCGCCGAAAACCTTCGGCAAATACAGTGCCAGCATGTCGAGCGTAGCTGAAACTCGCTCAAGGCCAAGGGATTGAGCCGCAGAAACCAGAAAAATAAGTAGAACGAACCAATAGACGATCTTGCCGATCAGGGTGGAAATCGGCACTTGCAGGCCGGCACGCCCCAGCAGCTTGGTCAGGCCAGTGCCTGCCATCAAGCGGTCCAGGCCCAATTTGGCGAGCAGTTTGGACAGCAGGGTGTCGAGCAGCTTGGCCACGACAAAACCCAGCAACACCAGGACCAGGGCACCAAACAGGTTGGGGATGAAGTTAGCCACCTTGGTCCACAATGCGGTCATCGCGGTGACCAGGCTCTGGGTCCAGAGATCAAGTTCCATATTCAATCAGCCTTATCAGCAGTGCGAGCAAGAGGTTTACGACGGGAAACCGGCGATACGTGGGCCGAACCATTGTTCAGGGCCATCATCAACGCCGGCAGCCAACGACCGAGCAGGCCGAACAGGTCACCCGCCCCTACCTGACGGTTGGCGGTTTTCAACACGCGGCCCAGGCAGGCATCGTCATCCCGGTTGGATGGCGAGGCATTGAGCATGTCACGCAAAGACTGTTCGAACGGATCGTGCATAAAGACCTCTCGCAAGTGATTTAAAAGACGAGGGTAAAATTCTTGGGGTCACATGGGACCTTTCCTACGTTCAGGTCATATTCAGGTCAAACCCAGCGTAATCGTCGAAAAAGCCACCATTGTCCGAGCGCAACCGCCACCATCATCAGGCAGGCAATCACGAATCCGTAGGGGCTGGCGGAGAACGGAATGCCGCCCACATTGATGCCCAGCAAGCCGGTGAGAAAACTCATTGGCAGGAAGATCCCGGTGATGATGCCGAAGCGGTACATGGTGCGGTTCATGCGCACGCTCAAGCGCCGGTCTTCAGCCTCCAGCACAAGCCCCACGCGCTCCCGGGTCAATTCCAGCTCTTCCAGGTAGCGGGTCAGGCTGTTGTTCAATTCGTTCCAGTAGTCGGCATCGTCGTCACAAAACCACGGCAATTTGATTCGCGTCAGCTGGGCAAAAATATCCCGCTGCGGCGCAAGGAATCGCTTCAGCCCAGCCGCTCGCCGACGGATCTGCAAAACGTTGCCGTGCTCCGGAGTATACCGTTCGTCGGCATCGAGTTTTTCTTCTTCGGAATCGACGATTTCAGACAGGTCGGTGACCAGGTCCTGCACTTTATTAGTCAGGTACTGCGCCATATAAAGGATGAGTTCCGAAGCGGTTTTCGGCCCTTTGCCGTCCGCCAGCTGCACCAGCAGCTCGTCCGTGGCGCGCAAGGGCCGCAGACGCAGGGAAATCACGCGACTGGCCGCCGCAAAGATCCGCACCGAGACCATGTCTTCCGGCTCGGCGCCCGGGTTGAGGTTGATCCCGCGCAGAAACAGCAGCAATTCGTCATCCGGCAGCGGCAACAAGCGCGGACGGGTGTTTTCTTCCAGCAGCAAGTCGCAGGCGAACTCGCTCAAGCCACTGGACCGGCGCAGCCAGGTCTGGGTCTGCGGGTGGCTGCGATCCCAATGCAGCCACAGGCTTTCCTGAGGCTGCAGTTGCAGGTCGTCTAGCTCTGTCCGGGCAATCGAACGCGCACCGCCTTTACCGTCCAGCACCAGGGCATGCACCAGCCCCCATTGCGCGTTTTCTTCCTCGAACATCCTCACCCCTTTCGTCTGCAGCGGTTTATTCAGGCATTTTCAGCGGGCTTGGCGACACGATCACGCCATTGTTGTCGGCATAGACATACTCCCCCGGACGGAATGTCACGCCGGCAAAGGTCACGACCACGTTCAGATCGCCAATACCGCGCTTGTCGGTCTTCATCGGGTGGCTCGCCAAGGCCTGCACCCCCAGGTCGGTCTGGGCAATGACATCGACATCGCGAATGCAGCCGTAGATCACCATCCCTTCCCAGCCGTTTTTCGCCGCTTTCTCGGCGATCATGTCACCCAGCAAGGCACGGCGCAGGGAGCCGCCACCGTCCACTACCAGCACTTTGCCTGCACCCGGCAGGTCGGCTTGCGCCTTGACCAGGGAGTTGTCTTCAAAGCACTTGATGGTGACGATCTCGCCACCAAAGGAATCTCGGCCGCCGAAATTGCTGAACATCGGCTCAAGCACCTGTACGAGTTCAGGGTAGGCGTCGCACAGGTCGGGGGTCACGTAATGGTTCATTGAAAAATTCCTTTCTGGCAAAGAGGTGTCTTTCGAAAGAAGCGCCAGGCACAGCGGGGGCAGACCTTCCCACCCCCAACGGCGCAACGCAATAGCCACTGCGCGACTGAATATGACCAGAAGCGTTTAACGCGTCATATCTTAGCCGCAACCACACACGAGTGAAACGCCCTTGGCAGAGCGCTTCGTCAAACCGTTGCCGCCACCTCCGATTGTGCCCCGAATAAAGGTGTCAGCGGGTCTTTCAGCCATTGCGCCACCAATGGCCACACTTCGGCCTGGGCGGCCTTGCTGACGAGCATCTCCACATGGCCGAAATCCCCGGTAAACCCTTGCTGGCGGCCCAGGCACAGGTATTGACGGTGCTCTGAACCGACTTGTTCGAACAACTTGCGACACGCCCAGTCCGGGTCTTGCTGGTCACCCGCCGCACTCACCGCCAGCAGCGGCACATCGACCTCTGCCAAGCCTTTCCACCAATCGTTCTTGCCTTCGCCAAAGCGGCCAAACAGGCCGTTCCAGCGCATGGCCTCGATCATCACGCCGGCCGGTTCATCCTCGGGGCCGCGCTTGAGGCGCGAGCCGGAGACCTCACCAAAGCGTTTCAACAGCAAGCGGCCCGTCCACTCCACCGGTGGTAGTTTCAACGGCCAGTGGGTGCGACTGACCTGACTGCCAAACAGCGCCACCGAAGCCACCGCCGGCGCGCCCAAGTGCTGCCCGCCAAGGGCCGCCGCTAGGCTGATGCCGCCCAGGGAATGGCCGATCCAGTGGGGAACCTGCGCGCTTTGTTCACGCACGAACGCCCCAATTGCCGGCAAATCGTAACGTGCGTAGTCGGCCACACGGTTGCGGGCGTAGTCATGATTGCGCTTGGACAGGCCATGGCCGCGCATTTCCGGGATCCAGACATCAAACCCCAACCGCGCCAGGTAAGCGCCCAGGCCGATGCCTTTAGGCGAGTACCAGAAGCGCCGGTTGGAAAAACTACCGTGCAATAAAATAACCGGGATGCCCCGGTTTTCCGGGACATCGGCCAGGCCCAAGCGGGTCACGGCCAACTCGACGGTGCCGTCGGGGCTGTTACCGGGCTTGAGGCGGTACACATCTTCACTCAGGTCGCCACGACGTTCAGCGCTGATCAGGGCGACGGGAAACAGGTTGCTGCTGCTTTGCATAATGCTCTTGCACAAAAAAGGGCGGCGTCCGCAAGGATTCCCGCCCTGTACAGATAAGAATGCCGGTCACCCTGTGAGAGTGACCGGCACTTTTGACGTAACGACCTTAGACGGACGCTTGGCCTTCTGCCAGGAAGAACCAGGTTTCCAGCACGGAGTCGGGGTTCAGCGAGACGCTTTCGATGCCCTGCTCCATCAGCCACTTGGCCAGGTCAGGGTGGTCGGAAGGGCCTTGGCCGCAGATGCCGATGTACTTGCCGGCCTTGTTGCAAGCCTGGATGGCATTGGCCAGCAGCTTCTTGACCGCAGGGTTACGCTCGTCGAACAAGTGGGCAATGATCCCCGAGTCGCGGTCCAGGCCCAGGGTCAGCTGAGTCAGGTCGTTGGAGCCGATGGAGAAACCGTCGAAGAATTCCAGGAATTCTTCGGCCAGGATCGCGTTGGATGGCAGTTCGCACATCATGATCACGCGCAGGCCGTTCTCACCACGGGTCAGGCCATTTTCGGCCAGCAGGTCCACCACCTGGCTCGCCTCGCCCAGGGTGCGCACGAACGGCACCATGATCTCAACGTTGGTCAGGCCCATCTCGTTGCGCACGCGCTTGAGGGCGCGGCACTCGAGTTCGAAGCAGTCACGGAACGATTCGCTGATGTAACGCGAAGCGCCACGGAAGCCCAGCATCGGGTTTTCTTCTTCCGGCTCGTACAGCTTGCCGCCGATCAGGTTCGCGTATTCGTTGGACTTGAAGTCCGACAGACGCACGATGACCTTTTTCGGGTAGAACGCCGCCGCCAGGGTGCTGATGCCTTCCACCAGCTTCTCGACGTAGAAGCCCACCGGGTCGTTGTAGCCGGCGATGCGCTTGTCGACGCTTTCCTTGAGGTCCAGTGGCAGGCCGTCGTAGTTCAACAAGGCCTTGGGGTGCACGCCGATCATGCGGTTGATGATGAACTCCAGGCGGGCCAGGCCCACGCCGGCGTTCGGCAGCTGTGCGAAGTCAAAGGCGCGGTCTGGGTTGCCGACGTTCATCATGATCTTGAACGGCAGGTCCGGCATGGCGTCGATGGAGTTCTGCTTGATATCGAAGCCCAACTCACCTTCGAAGATGAAACCGGTGTCGCCTTCGGCACAAGAGACGGTAACGCCCTGGCCATCTTTCAGCAGTTGGGTGGCGTTGCCGCAGCCCACGACCGCTGGGATACCCAGTTCACGGGCGATGATCGCCGCGTGGCAGGTGCGCCCGCCACGGTTGGTGACGATGGCGCTGGCGCGCTTCATCACCGGTTCCCAGTCGGGATCGGTCATGTCGGAGACCAGCACGTCACCTGGCTGGACTTTGTCCATTTCGGACACGTCCTTGATGATCCGCACCTTGCCGGCGCCGATGCGCTGGCCGATGGCGCGACCTTCCACCAGCACGGTACCGGTTTCTTTCAGCAGGTAGCGTTCCATGACGTTGGCCGAGGTGCGGCTCTTCACGGTTTCAGGACGGGCCTGCACGATGTACAGCTTGCCGTCGTCACCGTCCTTGGCCCATTCGATGTCCATCGGGCACTTGTAGTGCTTTTCGATGATCATCGCTTGCTTGGCCAATTCGCTGACTTCAGCGTCGGTCAGGCAGAAACGCGTGCGTTCAGCCTTGTCGACTTCAACGGTTTTTACCGAGCGACCGGCCTTGGCCTCGTCGCCGTAGATCATCTTGATTGCCTTGCTGCCCAGGTTACGGCGCAGGATAGCCGGGCGGCCAGCCTCAAGGGTGTGCTTGTGCACGTAGAATTCGTCGGGGTTGACCGCGCCTTGTACGACGGTTTCGCCCAGGCCGTAGGCGCCGGTGATGAACACCACGTCACGGAAGCCCGATTCGGTGTCCAGGGTGAACATTACGCCGGCCGTACCGGTTTCCGAACGCACCATGCGTTGCACACCGGCAGACAAGGCCACCAGCTTATGGTCGAAACCTTGGTGTACGCGATAGGAAATGGCGCGGTCGTTGAACAGCGAGGCGAACACTTCCTTGGCCGCACGGATGACGTTTTCCACGCCGCGGATGTTAAGGAAGGTTTCCTGCTGACCCGCGAAAGAGGCGTCCGGCAAGTCTTCGGCGGTGGCCGAGGAACGCACGGCAACGGCCATGTCCGGGTTGCCGGCCGACAAGGTGGCGAAGGCGGTACGGATTTCTTCGTTGAGCTTCTCGGGGAACTCGGCTTCCATGATCCATTGGCGGATCTGGCTGCCGGTCTTGGCCAGGGCGTTGACGTCATCGACGTCCAGGGCGTCCAGCGCGGCGTGGATCTGGGCGTTGAGGCCGCTCAGCTCGAGGAAGTCGCGGTAGGCCTGGGCCGTGGTGGCGAAACCACCAGGCACCGAGACGCCAGCGCCTGCAAGATTACTGATCATCTCGCCGAGGGATGCGTTCTTGCCCCCCACATGCTCTACATCATGGACGCCGAGCTTATCGAGGGAAACTACGTACTCTACCAAGGTGATCTCTCCACTTTCTGTGTTGGAAAAGCTCAGGACGCCGGCTGCTCAGTAGGAGCGTTCGCCTGCGTTTGTGGCCTGGACCTGGAAAATAAGTGAGAATGCGGCCCACTGCGGGACGGCAAAATCGCGCCTATCATATCCAAGATTCGTCATCAGCTTAAGGCCCAGGGCTCAAATGAAACGATCTGCTTTCTTTA
Source organism: Pseudomonas sp. BIGb0164 (assembly GCF_024810135.1). NCBI lineage: Bacteria > Pseudomonadati > Pseudomonadota > Gammaproteobacteria > Pseudomonadales > Pseudomonadaceae > Pseudomonas > Pseudomonas sp. BIGb0164. The sequence goes on from NZ_JANUEA010000005.1 coordinate 188,708, forward strand.
TCTCCGACGGCACCGGCATCACAGCCGAAACATTGGGTCAAAGCCTGCTCGCGCAGTTCGAAAACATTACCTTCGCCAAATTCACACGGCCCTATATCGACAGCGTGGATAAAGCGCGGGCCATGGTACAACAAATCAATCTGGCGGCCGAAAAAGACGGTTTTCGTCCGATCATTTTCGACACCATCGTCAACCAGGACATTCGTGAGATTCTCGCAACGTCGAATGGTTTCATGATCGACATCTTCTCCACGTTCCTGGCGCCACTGGAACAGGAGCTGAGTGAACATTCCTCATACTCGGTAGGAAAGTCCCATTCCATTGGCCACAACTCCAACTATATGGAGCGTATCGAGGCAGTGAACTTCGCCCTCGACAACGACGACGGCGCCCGCACCCACTATTACGACAAGGCCGACCTGATCCTGGTGGGCGTGTCCCGCTGCGGCAAAACGCCCACCTGCCTGTACATGGCCATGCAGTTCGGTATCCGAGCAGCCAACTACCCGCTGACCGAAGACGACATGGAGCACCTGACACTGCCGTCGGCCTTGCGCTCGCACCGGCACAAGCTGTTTGGCCTGACCATCGACCCGGACCGCCTCACCTCCATCCGCAACGAGCGCAAACCCAACAGCCGCTACTCCAGCTACGCCCAGTGCGAGTTCGAAGTACGTGAAGTGGAAAATCTGTTCCGTCGCGAGAACATTGCGCACATCAATTCCACGCATTTTTCGGTGGAAGAGATTTCGGCGAAGATTTTGGTGGAGAAGGGTGTGGAGCGCAGGTTCAAGTAATTGTGTTGCCCGGGCTGGCCCCTTCGCGAGCAAGTCGAATCGTCGCACCGCCGCTCCCACATCTGACCGAGTTCCAACTCTGGAATGCAGTCAAATGTGGGAGCTGCGGTGCGACGATTCGACTTGCCTGCGAAGAACGATAACGCGGTGAGCCTGACGATTACAGGTGAAACCGCCCTCCCCCCTGCCCCAGCGCAGTAGCCAACGCATCAAACCCCGCCCGCAACAGCTGATCATCCCCCGACGTATTGCAGATACTCGCCCGAATAAACTGCGGCACCGCCGTCTGCCCCACGGCAAACGCCTCGGCGGTGGCGATCAGGTAATTATTCTGCTTGAGCTCCGCCTCGATTTCCGACGCGCGCCAGGGCTCCGGCACTTCAATCCAGAAGTGCGGGCTGTTGAGGTGGGTGCGGTATTGCAGGCCGTTCAACAGGTCTTTCACCAACGCCTTGCGTCGGCTGATCTCATTGATCTGCTGGCGCAGCAGGTATTCCGCCGTGCCGTTTTCGATCCACTGGGTGGCCAGTTCAAGGGTCACCGGGGTGGCCATCCAGCACGTCGAGCGCAGCGCTGCCGAGATACGGCTGACCAACGCCGGCGGCGCATGCACGTACCCCACGCGTAACCCGGCTGACACCGCCTTGCTCAAACTGCTGATCAGAATCGTACGTTCGGGGGCGAAAAAACTCAGGGGTGGCGGGCGATCTTCCACCAGTACGCCGTGGGCTTCGTCCTCCAGGATCAGCAGGTTGTGCTCACGGCAGACCTTGGCCAAGGCTTCCCGGCGCGGGATCGAGAGCACCGCCGTGGTCGGGTTCTGGATGGTCGGCGTACAGTACAGCGCCGACACCCGGTGATTGCGACAGACTTCATCCAGAGCACTCGGCAGCACGCCCTCTTCGTCCATCTCCAGGCCGATCAGCCGCACGCCGAGCATGCGCGCAGCGGTGATCAACCCGGGGTAAGTCAGCTGTTCGGTGACCACCGTATCGCCCGCCCGCAACAACGCCATCATGGCGCACAACAGGCCGTGCTGGCCGCCATTGACGCAGATGACCTGCTCGGGGATCGGGTGGAAATCGCGTTGCACCAGCCACTGTGCCCCCGCTTCACGGTAACGCGGCAAACCGGCGTCCGGGGTGTAGGCGCTGATGTCCTGGAGGAACTTGGCGTTGGTCGACAGGGTTTGGAAGCTCTGGGCCAGGAACACCGTTTCCTGCCCCGGGATATGCATGTTGCGGCTCATGTCGAAGTATTGGCGCGGCTCCTCGCTGAAATTGCGAAAGCCTTCGTCGCGCTGGCGCTCCATCCCACGCTTGCGCACGAATGTGCCGTCACCCACCCGCGCCACCACCAGCCCCAGGCGTTCCAGCTCGCCGTAGGCCCGGCTGATGGTGCCGATCGTCACACCCAGATTGTCGGAAAGCACCCTATGGGGCGGCAGTTTTCTTCCCGGTTCAATCAAGCCCTCGAGGATGCCCCGTTCCATGACATCGGACAGGCGCTTGTACTTCACGCCCTGCCCGTTGGACAACCCCTCACGCATAATTGACACCATGTCAATATTTGTTTTGACAGCCATCTTTCGCCCTAATAGTGTGCTTTTACGGGTTCAATCGCCGAATTTTACAACTCATTACAAGCTCAATATAGAGTTCAATTCCGGCTCAGGGAAGCAATAAACGATGCCAATGTCCGCCGTTCTCGAAAACACAACAAAAACAAATTCGCGGAAACAGTGGCTGGCAGGCCTCGTGACCAGCGTGATGTTTCTCATCGTGTGCCTGAGCTGGGGCACCACCTGGCTGGGCATCAAGATCGCCGTCGAAAGCGTGCCACCCCTGACGTCCGCAGGCTTGCGCTTCCTCATCGCCTTCCCACTGTTCCTGTGTTTTGCTCTGGTGCGCCGCGAGCCGATCCTGTTTCCCCGTGAGAGCCGCTGGTTCTTCGTGTTCGTGACCCTGTCCTACTTCAGCGTTCCCTATTACCTGCTCAACTACGGCGAAATGCATGTCTCGTCCGGCCTCACCGCCCTACTGTTCAGCTGCATGCCGGTGTTCATCCTGATTTTCTCGGCGCTGTTCCTGCGCGAGCGCATCTACTTCTCCCAGGTCGTCGGCATCGGCATCGGTTTCGGCAGCCTCTACATGATCATCAAGAGCCAGGGCCTGCACCTGGACCACGCCGAGTTCTTCGGGGTACTGGCGATCCTGACCGCCGCGATCATGCATGCCCTGTGCTACGTCATCACCAAGCAGAAAGGCAGCGCCATCAGCGTGATCACCTACAACACCCTGCCCATCGGCATCGCCGGGCTGATGCTGTTCGTGGCCGGCCTGTGGTTCGAAACCCCGGCCTTCGATGCCATCACCCTGCGCTCCTGGAGTGCACTGTTCTACCTGGGGCTGGTGGCGTCGGTCGGCGGGTTCATCGTGTACTTCATGCTGCTCAAGCGCCTGAGCCCGATCATCCTGTCGTTCGTGTTCATCATCTTCCCGGTGTTCGCGGTGATCATCGGCGCCTGGTACGAAGGCGTGGCGATTTCCCGCGACCTGATGCTGTACTCGGCCATCCTGCTGGCCGGCTTTGCGATCACCAAGTTGCCGATTGAAAAGCTCCTGGCCAAGAAACCTTGACCCCCTCACCACCACGCGAGAGAAACATGGACGTCCTCCGCCCAAAAGCCCTTGAACAGATCTACGCCCACGCCAACCGCAGCTACCCCGAGGAGTGCTGCGGCTTCATTTTCGCCGACGGCAGCGTGTACCTGGGCAGCAATATCCAGAATGAGCTTCACCGCAAGAACCCTGAGATGTACCCACGCAGCGCGGCCAACGGTTACACGTTTTCGGTGGCCGACACCCTGCTGATGAACAAGGCGTTTCGCAGCGACAACCCGGTGGTGGTGATCTACCACTCGCACCCGGATGTCGGCGCCTATTTCAGCGATGAAGACCAGGACAAGGCCCTGTTCATGGGCGAACCGATCTACCCCGTCAGCTATTTGGTGGTGGACGTTCGCCAGGGCCAGGCCCTGGGCTCAAAGCTGTTTGCCTGGGACGGCACGCATTTCGCCCTCAACCCTTTCAACGACCTGCACACGGAGTTGTCCATGAACGCTGTCTCTTTCCCCGACATTCTGGTTCGCGTGGCCAAGCTGCCGGAATCGACCCTCGAGGGCACCGGATCGACATTGCGCGAAGTCATTGAAAACCTCTGCAGCAGTCACCCTCAGTTACGCCCGCACCTGTTCCACGAGAAGAACAACCAGCTCAAGGAACACTTCCTGTTCACCGCCGAGGAAGAGTTGATCGGCGCCGACGACACACTGCCGGAAAAAGCCCGGATCGAAGTGTTGCTCGCCACCTCGGGCGGCATGGACGTTGACGGATTGAGCAACGAAGAGATACAGCGCTATGTACGCCACATCACCCTGCCCGGCGTCGGCCGCGAAGGTCAGCTGAACCTCAAGAAAGCCAAGGTCTTGATCATCGGCACCGGCGGCCTGGGCTCGCCCATCAGCCTGTACCTGGCGGCAGCGGGCGTCGGCACCCTGGGCCTGGTGGACTTCGACGTGGTGGAAAGCAGCAACCTGCAACGCCAGATCGTCCACGGCAACAGCACCCTGGGCCTGCCCAAGGTCGAGTCCGCCAAGCAGCGCCTGCAGGACCTCAACCGCCATATCCAGATCAACGCCCACAACACCGCCCTGGATGCCGACAACGCCCTGGCGCTGGTTGGCGCCTACGACCTGGTGATCGACGGCACCGATAATTTCGATACCCGCTATCTCGTCAACGACGCCTGCGTACAGCTCGGCAAACCCTTGGTGTACGGCGCCATCTACCGCTTCGACGGGCAGATCAGCGTGCTCAACTACAAAGGCGGGCCCTGCTATCGCTGCCTGTTTCCCTCGGCACCTCCCGCCGAACTGGCACCCAATTGCAGCGCCGGTGGCGTGATCGGCGTGCTGCCCGGCGTGGTTGGGATGATCCAGGCCACCGAGGCGATCAAGTTGCTGATCGGCATCGGCGAGCCGTTGTCAGGCCGCCTGATGCGTTTCGATGCATTGGCGATGAAGTTCAGCGAAATCCGCTTCAAGCGCCGCGCCGACTGCCCTTGCTGCTCGGAGCTGCGCCACGCCGAACCGCTCACACCGTCGGTGTGCGCCGACGCCGTGCCACCCCAACCGTCCCTGGCCGAAGAACGCTACATCCAGCCCCGCGTGCTCAAGCAACTGCTCGAACACCCGCGCAGCGCCGACGTGCTGGTGGATGTACGCGACGCCAGCGAACTGGAGGTGTGCAAACTGCCAGGGGTGCTGCACATCCCGCTGGCTGAACTGGATGGGCAACTCGACAGCCTCAGCCGCGACAACACCCACTACCTGATCTGCTACGCCGGAACCCGCGCCGAGCAAGCCGCAAGCACCTTGCTGGCGGCCGGCTTCGCCAACACCAAGGTCTTGCAGGGCGGCATGAAACACTGGGTGCGCGACGTCGAACCCGACATGCCGTTGTACTGACCCGGGGGCTGAACAATGTTGCATAACTCCATTCTCGACGTGATCGGCCACACGCCGATCGTGCGCCTGGCGCAGTTTTCCGAAGACCTCGGTATCGAGGTCTACGCCAAGCTCGAATCCCTCAACCCGGGCGGCAGCCACAAGGCACGCATCGCCCTGGGCATGATCCTCGACGCCGAGCGCCGCGGCGTGCTGATCCGCGATTCGGGGCAGACCATCATCGAACCCAGCGGCGGCAACACCGGCATCGGCCTGGTGATGGCCGGCAACGTGCTGGGCTACAAAGTGGTGCTGGTGATTCCCGACAACTACAGCCCCGAAAAACAGAAACTGCTGCGCCTGTACGGGGCCAAGGTGGTGCTGTCGGACAGCCGCCTGGGCAACAACTCCCACGGCGAAAAATGCATGGAGCTGCAGCTGGAAAACCCCAGCTACGTGATGCTCAACCAGCAGCGCAACGGCGCCAACCCCCAGACCCACCGCGACACCACCGCGCCGGAGATCCTCCGTGCATTCGGCGAACAGCGCGTGGACTACTTCGTCAGCGGCATCGGCACCGGGGGCCATATCACCGGCATCGGCGAAACCCTCAAGGTGGCCTGGCCGGCGTTGCGCGTCATGGGTGTGGAGCCAGAGGAATGCGACCTGCTGAAAAACAGGCACGCACCGCACCACATCCAGGGCCTGTCAATCGGCCTGATCCCGAGCATTCTCAATGTGGATGTGCTGGACGGCATGCTCAAGGTGTCGCGCCAGGCGTGCATCGACATGATGAAACGCATCATGCGCACCGACGCCATCAGCCTGGGGTTGTCCTCGGCCGCCAACATGGTGGCCATCGCCCAGCTGGCGCCCGAACTGCCGCCCGAAACGGTGGTGCTGACCATGGTCTACGACAATGCCGACAGTTACCTGCCCAGTTTCGAATAACCGGTTTTCCCACCATTCAGAATGCGGGGGTGCCTCCATGGGGGGCTTTATCGACATGCAACAGCTGCACGATGAGTTGCTCACCCACCTCATCAAAACCCTGACGCCGGCGCAGATGAAGCAGCTGGAACCGCACCTGGCCCCGCTGATCCAGAACGCCGCCCAGGCCGTGGCCGAGGACCTGATCGCCTACGCCTACCGCGATCCGGCTTCGCGTGGGCGTGGCGAGTTGATCCTGGAATCCTATGCCTCGTTCAAGGCCGTGCTGTTCTACCGCCTGGCACACCTGGTGTGGAACTTCTCCGACCAGACCAACGGCGTGTATTCGCGCATTGCCCTCAAGCTGAGCAACCAGGGCAAGGTGCTTTCTGGCGCCGAAATCCACCCGGCAGCCCGTATCGGCCGACGCTTCGTGCTGGACCACGGCTATGGCACGGTCATCGGCGAAACCTGCGAGATCGGCAACGACTGCTACATCCTCTGCGGCGTCACCCTCGGCGCGCGCGGCATTGCCAACAACCCGGATGGCAAGCGCCACCCGCGCCTGGGCAATAACGTCGAGGTCGGTTCCGGCGCACGTGTGCTGGGCTATGTGCTGATTGGCGACAACGTGTTCATCAGCCCGTCCTGCGTGATCACCCAGGACGTGCCGGCCGGCACCAAGGTGAAAGTGGTCAACCAGATCCAGCTGCAAAAGAATGATGAGTCGGACCACAGCAACTACCTGGGGGCCTTTGCCCTGGATGAGCGCCTGCACGTGGTGGGCGAGGTCAACGCCAGCCATAAAGTCACGGTGCTGGACGCCGACTTCCACCCCTTGCCGGGGTTGATGCTGGAACCCACGGTGAAAGAGCGCCATCACCTGCAATTTCGCCTGCGCCGCCTCGAAATCGGCAACCACCTGCCGCGCCTGCCGCTGAACCTCAAAGTCTGCGGTCCGGAATTCGAAATCACCCTGCTCTCCCCCCCTGGCTTGAGCGCAATGGTGCGTCACCTGCTGCAAGCCAGCCCACTGATTGTCGGAGGTTGAACATGTCCGTGCACACCATGGAGACCCTGGCGCTGTTCGACAGCGCGCCTTACCAGAACACCTTCAGCGCCCGGGTGATTGCCGTCGGCGAACAGGGCATTGCCCTTGAACACACGCTGTTCTACCCCACAGGTGGTGGCCAGCCCGGAGACACTGGCTACTTCACCCTGGCGGATGGCGCGCGGGTCGAGGTGGTGGGAACGGTCCGCGACCCGGTAATGCGCTCGATCATCTGGCATCAGGTGGAGCACTGCCCGGAGCAATTGACCGTAGGCACACAGGTGGACGCCGGCCTGGACTGGGAGCGGCGCTACCAGCACATGAAGATGCACACCTGCCTGCACCTGTTGTGCTCACTGATCGATGCGCCGGTGACCGGTTGCAGCATCAGTGCTGACAAAGGCCGCCTGGATTTCGACCTGCCAGAAATGACACTCGACAAAGACAGCCTCACCCACGACCTGAATGCCCTGATCCAGCAGGCTCACGCCGTCAACACCCTGTCGATGCCTGCCACGGAATACGCCACCCTGCTGCAGATCACACGCACCCAGGCGGTGGCGCCACCGGTGATCCAGGGGTCAGTGCGGGTGATCGAAATTGCCGGGATCGATATCCAGCCGTGCGGCGGCACCCACGTGGCCAACACCGAGGAAATCGGCCGGGTGTTTTGCGAAAAGATCGAGAAGAAGAGCAAGCACAATCGCCGGGTGATTCTGCGCTTTGAGTGAGCGGCCGAAGCTATCGAAGGCCAGTGCGGGCGTTGCCCCACACTAGCCGATTCGATACCGAGCTTTAGTTTTTTTTCTCGCTGACTTGCTGGGTCAGAGCCTGGAACTTCTGTTCAAACGTTGACAGCGTCTTCTCAAAGTACGCCTCCATCTGATTAATCTGAGCTTCGAGTTCCTCGTTCGCTTGCTTGAGACGATCAACGTTGCCGGGAGCAGGCGCTGTTGAGTTATCAGCTGGCGCGGATTCTTTACGTTGCTCGGGGGCGGCTGTATCAGGTGCTGCATTATTCGGCGGGGTGGAATCGGTGGTGCCTGGCTGCACAGCAGGTGTCTCCTGTCGAGGAACGCCTTTACTCAGAAGTTGAGTCAAATTGTCCAGTTTCGTCGTCAGCTTTTTCATCGCGTCTTCAAATCGCTCAAGTAATGTTTTGAGCGCAGTGTGGAGCTGTGTGATTTCAGCCTCCAATTTATCAAGCCCCTGAGGCGGACTTCGCTCAGCCGTCTCAGTACCCCGAGTTTGGGTATCTGGTGTGGCAGGCGTTTCGGGCGGCACAGGCTGGCTGTCAGCGCGAGGGTTCTCTGGCTTGGTATCCGGCGCACTGGGGGCGTGTTCAGGCGTTTTAGCACCGGCAGTGAGCTGCTGAGTCAGGCCTTCTATTTTCGTATTGAGTTCAATAATTTTCGCATCGTACTTTGTGATCAACGCCTCGTACTTGGCGACAAGGTTTTGATTTTTCTGCGTCAGTTCTGCCAACTCGCCCTTGGACTCGGCGCCCTGAGGCTGCTGATTGACGATGTTGTTGTGCCTGGAAAACTGACCACGTTGCTCTGCCCCTACTGGAGGGCGAGGCGGCTTGGATTCGGTCGTGTTATTGGCCGGGTTGGCGCTTGCGCCAGCGGGGTCACTGGAAGAAGGGGATTGAGACGTTGGCGGCATTTCGTAGCGGTATTGGGGAGCATACTGCTGATTATTGATACTGCTCATAATGCACCTCTCAGTTTCGCGGTTGTCCCGCGTGTAGGGTTTGTCAGACGATGTGATTAACAAGCCATCCAACGACCTGATTGGCACTTAGTAGGAAACCAGTTCCCTGAGGGAGAGAAATCTACGTGGGTATTTGTTTCAGGGTGAAAAAACCGTCGACGCCCAAGCCACGTTTCGTACAGGAAACTGACAGGAAATTTATGCGCTTGTAACATTCAGAAACGTACAATCCCGCCTGTGGCCATCCTCCCCTGATGCGCTGCAAACCGACCATGGAAAAGAGCGCCCGCCCATTCCCGGTGGGTCTTTCGAACAGAAGCTAAGCTCACCCCCATCGCACCTCTTTAGAACCTGAACGCTGCAGGAATGACTGCCTATGAACAAAGTGTTCCGCCACTACATCCCGGCGTCCACATTGCGCTTGCTGCCCAACCGTTGGGATTTGGTCGCCCTGCCGCTGGTAATCGGCTTCCTCCTGTTTTTCTCCATCACCGCCCGTGAAACCTGGGCGCCTATCACCACCCTGCAAAGCGAAGTCATTTCCCTCGACCCGGCCAACCTGCCGGAATACGCGATGCGCACCACCCTGCGCATGCTCGCGGCAATGGTCGCAGCGTTGGTGTTCACCTTTTTGTACGGCACCCTGGCCGCCAAAAGCCGGCGCGCCGAGAAACTGCTGGTGCCGGTGCTCGACATCCTGCAATCGGTGCCGGTGCTGGGGTACATCTCGTTCACGGTGACGTTCTTCCTGCTGCTGTTTCCCGGGCGCGTGCTGGGGGCCGAGTTCGCAGCGATCTTCGCGATCTTTACCAGCCAGGCCTGGAACATGACGTTCAGCTTCTACCAGTCCCTGCGCATGCTGCCCCATGACCTGGTGGAGGTTTCCACCAACTTGAGGCTCTCCGGCTGGCAAAAGTTCTGGAAGCTCGACGTGCCGTTCGCCATGCCGGGGCTGGTGTGGAACATGATGATGAGCATGTCCGGCGGCTGGTTCTTCGTGGTTGCCTCCGAAGCCATCACCGTGGGCGACAAGACCATCACCCTGCCCGGCGTGGGTTCGTACCTGGCCCTGGCGATTGCCCAGAAAGACCTGCACGCGGTGGGCTACGTGATCCTGGCGATGATCGCGGTGATCCTGATCTACGACCAGTTCCTGTTCCGCCCACTGGTGGCCTGGGCCGACAAGTTCCGCATGGAAACCACCGCGTCCCAAGGCGACGCACCGCAATCCTGGGTGCTGAACCTGATTCAACGCACACGCATCGTGCAGCGCATCCTGCGCCCCATGACCCGTGCCATCAGCCGCATCGGCAACAAGCGCTTCAGCCTGGCCGGCGGTGCATTCAAGGCGCTGCCGGTTGAAACCCCCGCGGCGTCAAAAGTGATCGATTGGGTGTGGGGCACGCTGATTGCCCTGATGGCCGCCTATGCGCTGTATCACATCGTGATGTACGTCGGCACCGAAGTGGGCCTGGCCGAAGTGGGCCATGTGCTGGTACTGGGCCTGATCACCCTGCTGCGGGTGGCCGGGCTGATCCTGATCGCCTCGCTGATCTGGGTGCCCCTGGGCGTGATGATCGGCCTGCGCCCCAAGTTGGCAGAGAAGATCCAGCCACTGGCGCAGTTCCTCGCGGCGTTCCCGGCGAACCTGCTGTTCCCGGTGTTCGTCATCGTGATCCTGCACTACCACCTCAACCCGGATATCTGGCTGAGCCCGCTGATCGTGCTGGGCACCCAGTGGTACATCCTGTTCAACGTGATTGCCGGCGCCACCGCGTTTCCCAACGACTTCAAGGAAGCCGCCGCCAACTTCCGCATTCGCGGCTGGCTGTGGTGGCGCAAGGTGATGCTGCCGGGGATTTTCCCCTACTACGTCACTGGCGCCATCACCGCCTCGGGCGGTGCGTGGAACGCCAGCATCGTGTCCGAGTACGTGTCCTGGGGTCAGGACAATGTGGTCGCCCATGGGCTGGGCGCCTACATCGCACAAACCACTGCGGCCGGCGACTTCCCGAAGATCGCCCTGGGCGTGGTGGTGATGTCGATCTTTGTGGTGGCGTTCAACCGCGCGGTCTGGCGACCGATGTATGCCATTGCAGAAAACAAACTTCGCTTGAATTGACGGGATGCGTCGTGATGACTACCTCTACTGAACACACCGTCGACACCCCGGAAATCTACTCGCTGAAAAACGTGAACCGGGTGTTCGGCAAAGGCAAGGACGAGCTGCAAGTCCTCAGCGGCGTAGACCTGAGCCTGCACGAGGGCGAGATCGTCGGCATGCTTGGCCGTTCCGGCTCTGGCAAGTCGACCTTGTTGCGCATCATCGCCGGCCTGATCCAGCCGTCGTCGGGCGAAGTCCGCTACCAGGGCGCCCCGCTCAACGGCCCGGCCGAAGGCGTGGCCATGGTGTTCCAGACCTTTGCCCTGTTCCCCTGGCTGACCGTGCTGGAAAACGTGGAAGCCGGCCTGCAAGCCTTGCAGGTCGAGCGCAAGGAAACCCGGCGCCGCGCCCTGGCGGCCATCGACCTGATTGGCCTGGACGGCTTCGAAAACGCCTACCCGCGCGAATTGTCCGGTGGCATGCGCCAGCGCGTGGGCTTTGCCCGGGGCCTGGTGGTCAATCCGACCTTGCTGCTGATGGACGAACCCTTCTCGGCCCTCGACGTGCTCACCGCCGAAACCCTGCGCACCGACCTGCTGGACCTGTGGAGCGGCAAGCAGCTGCCGATCAAGTCGATCCTGATCGTGACCCACAACATCGAAGAAGCAGTGTTGATGTGCGACCGCATCCTGGTGCTGTCCTCCAACCCTGGCCGTGTGGTGGCCGAGATCAAAGTGCCGTTTGCTCACCCGCGCAATCGCCTGGACCCGACGTTCCGGCAGATGGTCGACGACATCTACGCACTGATGACCGACCGCCGAAGTGCCGATGCCAGCGCCGGCAAACCGGAACTGAAAATGGGCAGCCTGCTGCCGGAAGTGTCCACCAACCTGATGGCCGGCCTGATCGAAACCCTGGCCGCTGAGCCCTACAACGGCCATGCCGGCTTGCCCACCGTGGCCGAACGGCGCCTGCTGGAAGTCGACGACCTGTTCCCGGTGGCGGAGATGCTGGAGCACCTGGGCTTTGCTGAACTCAAAGGCGCCGACATCACCCTCACCGACGCCGGCAAGCTGTTCGCCGACTACGGCACCCAGGAACGCAAGACCCTGTTCGCCGAGCATTTGATCCAGCACGTGCCATTAGCCGCGCGCATTCATCAGGTGTTGCTAGAGCGCAGCGGGCACCGTGCGCCACGGGTGCGTTTCGAGCAGGAACTGGAAGACTCGATGACCGAAGCCTTCGTGGAGAAAACCCTGGAAAGCGTGGTGGCCTGGGGGCGGTATGCGGAGATCTTCTCCTATGACGACCATACCGAGACGTTCAGCCTGGAAGATGTTGAAGGCAGTATGTAATCGCCTTGAGCAACACAGAACAAAATGTGGGAGATGGCTTGCCTGCGATAGCAATAGTGAATCCACTACCGCCATCGCAGGCAAGCCAGCTCCCACACAAGCCCAGTTCCACAGTGGATCAGTGGTGTTTGTCAGATCACGAACAGGTCCATGAACCGGTTCACCGGCGTGGCTTCAAGCCGCGCCTGGTCCTTGCACAACGCAAAAATCTCCCCGCTGCGCTGTGCGGTAAACCGCGTGGCCAGGTTGGCCTTGAACTTGTCTTCCAGCAACGGAATGCCGTCCACCCGGCGACGGCGATGCCCGATCGGGTACTCCACCGCCACTTGCCCGGTGCTGGACCCATCCTTGAAAAATACCTGCACGGCGTTGGCAATCGAGCGTTTGTCCGTCTCCAGGTACTCCCGGCTGTAGCGTGGGTCTTCGACGATCACCATCTTGTCACGCAGCTCATCAATGATCGGGTGCGCCGCGTGGAACTCATCTTCGTACTGCTCGGCCACCAGGTTGCCGAACGCCAGGGGCACGGCCGTCATGTATTGCAGGCAATGGTCGCGGTCAGCGGCATTGGCCAACGGGCCTACCTTGGAAATGATGCGGATCGCCGACTCGTGGGTGGTGATCACGATGCGTTCGATTTCATGCAACCGGTTTTTCACCAACGGGTGCAACGTCACCGCCGCTTCGCAGGCCGTTTGCGCGTGGAACTCGGCTGGGAAGCTGATCTTGAACAGCACGTTTTCCATCACGTAGCTGCCGTAAGGCTGGGGCAGGCTGAACCCACGCTTGCCTTCGGGCTTGAGCGCAAGGTCCTTGTTGGTGTGGCTGAACAACACGTCGTAGAAGCCCCATTGCGGCGCGCTCAACACACCGGGAATGCCCATCTCACCGCGCAGGGCGATATCTGCCAGGCGCACGCCACGGCTCGACGCGTCCCCCGCCGCCCAGGATTTGCGTGAGCCGGCATTCGGTGCATGGCGGTAGGTGCGCAACGCCTGCCCATCGACAAACGCGTGGGACAAGGCCGCCAGCAGTTGCTCGCGGTTGGCACCCATCAGCTTGGCGGTGACGGCGGTGGAGGCGACTTTCACCAGCAGTACATGGTCGAGGCCGACACGGTTGAAGGAATTCTCTAAGGCAATCACGCCCTGGATTTCGTGGGCCATGATCATGGCTTCCAGCACCGCGCGCACCGTCAACGGAGCGTCGCCATTGGCCACGCGCTGTTGCGACAGATGATCCGCCACGGCGAGGATGCCGCCGAGGTTGTCAGAAGGGTGACCCCATTCGGCAGCGAGCCAGGTGTCGTTGTAGTCGAGCCAGCGCACGATGCAACCGATGTCCCACGCGGCCTTTACCGGGTCCAGGCGGAACGAGGTGCCCGGCACGCGAGCGCCAAACGGCACCACCGTGCCCTCGACGATCGGTCCCAGGTGCTTGGTGCACTCGGGGAAGCGCAGGGCGAGCAGGCCGCAACCGAGGGTGTCCATCAGGCAGTTGCGGGCGGTGTCCAGTGCCTCACGGGAATCGATCCGGTAATTGAGGACGTAATCGGCAATGTCCTGCAGGACCGGGTCGTAGTCCGGGCGGTTGTTCTGGTCGACGTTGGCGCTCATGGCAGTACTCCAAAAATGGGGTGGGGTCAGTCCTCGGGCTCACGGTTGTAAGAAGCAGATCTTGGCTGTCCGCCTTGGAATAGAGACCCTGTGGGAGCGGGCTTGCTCGCGAAAGCGGCAGGTCAGCCAATACATTCGGTGACTGACAAACCGCATTCGCGAGCAAGCCCGCTCCCACATTGGGTCGGCGCAGGTCGTTAGAAAACGTCGCCGGGCACGCGCACGAAGCCTTCCATCAGCACGCGGGCACTGCGGCTCATGATGGCTTTCTTCACCACCCACTCACCGTCCACTTGGCTAGCCTCGGCGCCGACACGCAACGTGCCGGACGGGTGCCCAAAACGCACAGCATTGCGCTCCACACCACCCGCCGCCAGGTTCACCAGGGTGCCGGAAATCGCCGCCGCCGTGCCAATCGCCACCGCCGCCGTGCCCATCATGGCGTGGTGCAACTTGCCCATGGACAGCGCACGCACCAGCAGGTCGACATCCCCCGCCTTGATCGCCTTGCCACTGGACGCCACGTAGTCCAAAGGTTTCGCTACAAAGGCCACTTTCGGCGTGTGTTGGCGTTGCGCGGCTTCGTCCAGGTGCTTGATCAGGCCCATGCGCAGTGCGCCATAAGCCCGTACGGTTTCGAACATCGCCAGGGCCTTGGGGTCGCTGTTGATCGCGCCCTGCAGCTCGGTGCCGGTGTAGCCGAGGTCTTCGGCGTTGATGAAGATGGTCGGGATGCCCGCGTTGATCAGCGTGGCCTTGAAGGTGCCCACACCGGGCACTTCGAGGTCGTCCACCAGGTTGCCGGTGGGGAACATCGAACCACCGCCGCCCTCTTCTTCCGCCGCCGGGTCCATGAACTCCAGCTGCACTTCGGCGGCCGGGAAGGTCACGCCATCCAGTTCGAAATCGCCGGTTTCCTGCACCGCACCGTCAGTGATCGGCACGTGGGCAATAATGGTCTTGCCGATATTGGCCTGCCACACGCGCACCACAGCCACGCCGTTGTGGGGTACGCGAGCAGGGTCGACCAGACCGGCGCTGATAGCGAACGAACCGACCGCCGCCGACAGGTTGCCGCAGTTGCCGCTCCAGTCCACGAACGGCTTGTCGATGGAGACCTGACCGAACAGGTAATCCACGTCGTGGTCGGCGCGGGTACTCTTGGCCAGGATCACCGTCTTGCTGGTGCTGGAGGTGGCGCCGCCCATGCCGTCGATCTGCTTGTCGTAGGGGTCGGGGCTGCCGATCACCCGCAACAGCAAGGCGTCACGGGCAGCCCCCGGCACCTGCGCCGACTCAGGCAGGTCCGTGAGGCTGAAGAACACGCCCTTGCTGGTGCCGCCACGCATGTAGGTGGCGGGGATCTTGATTTGCGCTACGTGTGCCATGGTGTCCTCTCAGGCCGTTGCCGCCGATTCCAGGAAGTCCTGGGCAAAACGTTGCAACACGCCGCCCGCCTCGTAGATCGACACTTCTTCGGCGGTGTCCAGGCGGCAAGTCACCGGCACTTCGACACGTTCGCCATTCTTGCGGTTGATCACCAACGTCAACGTGGCGCGCGGGGTACGCGCGCCGACCACGTCATAGGTTTCGCTGCCGTCGATCTTCAAGGTGTGGCGGTCGGTGCCCGGCAGGAACTCCAGCGGCAACACGCCCATGCCCACCAGGTTGGTGCGGTGGATGCGCTCGAAACCTTCGGCGGCAATCGCTTCCACACCCGCCAGGCGCACGCCCTTGGCCGCCCAGTCGCGAGACGAACCCTGGCCGTAGTCGGCGCCGGCAATGATGATCAGCGGCTGCTTGCGCTCCATGTAGGTCTCAATGGCTTCCCACATCCGCGTCACTTGGCCCTCAGGCTCGATACGCGCCAGGGAGCCCTGCTTGACCTTGCCGTTTTCCTGCACCATTTCGTTGAACAGTTTCGGGTTGGCAAAGGTGGCGCGCTGCGCGGTCAGGTGATCGCCGCGGTGGGTGGCGTAGGAGTTGAAGTCGACTTCCGGCAGGCCCATTTTCGCCAGGTACTCGCCGGCGGCGCTGTCGAGCATGATCGCGTTGGACGGCGACAGGTGGTCGGTGGTGATGTTGTCCGGCAGCACCGCCAGCGGGCGCATGCCCTTGAGCGGCCGCGCACCGGCCAGTGCGCCTTCCCAGTACGGCGGGCGGCGGATGTAGGTGCTTTGCGGGCGCCAGTCATACAGCGGCGCGACTTTGGGGCCGGTGTCTTCGTGGATGGCGAACATCGGGATGTAGACCTTGCGGAACTGCTCCGGCTTGACTGACGCCTTGACCACCGCATCGATTTCTTCGTCGCTCGGCCAGATGTCCTGCAGGCGGATTTCCTTGCCGTTGGCGTCCAGGCCCAGCACGTCTTTTTCGATGTCGAAACGGATGGTGCCGGCAATCGCGTAGGCCACTACCAGCGGCGGCGACGCCAGGAAGGCCTGCTTGGCATATGGGTGGATACGCCCGTCGAAGTTGCGGTTGCCGGACAGCACGGCGGTGGCGTAAAGGTCGCGATCGATGATTTCCTGCTGGATCACCGGGTCGAGCGCACCAGACATCCCATTACAGGTGGTGCAGGCAAACGCCACCACGCCGAAGCCGAGTTTTTCCAGTTCGTGGCCCAGGCCCGCTTCTTCGAGGTACATGGCCACGGTTTTCGAACCCGGGGCCAGGGACGATTTGACCCAAGGCTTGCGGGTCAACCCGAGCTTGTTGGCATTGCGCGCCAACAGGCCTGCGGCGATCACGTTGCGCGGATTGCTGGTGTTGGTGCAGCTGGTGATGGCCGCGATGATCACCGCGCCGTCAGGCATCTGGCCGGGCACTTCGTCCCACTGGCCGCTGATGCCCTTGGAGGCCAGGTCGCTGGTGGCGACGCGGGCGTGCGGGTTGCTCGGGCCAGCCATGTTGCGCACGACGCTGGACAGGTCGAAGGTGAGGCCTCGCTCGTATCGCGCACCTTTGAGGTCATCGGCCCACAGGCCGGTGTGGCGGGCGTATTGCTCCACCAGGGTGACTTGTTCGTCTTCGCGACCGGTGAGTTTCAGGTAGGCGATGGTCTGCTGGTCGATATAGAACATTGCCGCCGTGGCGCCGTATTCCGGAGCCATGTTGGAGATGGTTGCGCGGTCGCCCAAGGTGAGTGCCGAGGCACCTTCACCGAAAAATTCCAGCCAGGCGCCGACCACTTTCTGCTTGCGCAGGAACTCGGTCAGCGCCAGCACCATGTCGGTGGCGGTGATGCCCGGCAGCAGCTTGCCGGTGAGTTCCACGCCAACGCTTTCCGGCAGGCGCATCCATGAAGCGCGGCCGAGCATCACGCTCTCGGCCTCAAGGCCACCGACACCGATGGCGATCACGCCCAGCGCGTCGACGTGCGGGGTATGGCTGTCGGTACCGACGCAGGTGTCGGGGAAGGCCACGCCGTCGCGCACCTGGATCACCGGCGACATTTTCTCCAGGTTGATCTGGTGCATGATGCCGTTGCCCGGCGGGATCACGTCGACGTTCTTGAAGGCCTTTTTGGTCCACTCGATAAAGTGAAAACGGTCTTCGTTGCGGCGGTCTTCGATGGCGCGGTTTTTCTCGAACGCGTCCGGGTCGAAACCACCGGCTTCAACAGCCAGGGAGTGGTCGACGATCAGCTGAGTCGGCACCACCGGGTTGACCTGCGCCGGGTCGCCACCTTGTTGGGCGATGGCATCGCGCAGGCCGGCAAGGTCCACCAGGGCGGTCTGGCCGAGGATGTCGTGGCACACCACGCGCGCCGGGAACCAGGGGAAGTCGAGGTCGCGCTTGCGCTCGATCAGTTGACTCAGGGACGCGTTGAGGGTGGCCGGGTCGCAGCGCCGCACCAGGTTTTCGGCGAGCACGCGGGAGGTGTAGGGCAAGGTGGCGTAGGCACCGGGGGTGATGGCCTCGACCGCCGCACGGGCGTCGAAGAAATCCAGGCGGCTGCCGGGGAGCGGTTTGCGAAATTCAGTGTTCATCGTCAGGACTCGGTCACGGTGATTGCAAAAGGAGCCGACTGATTTCGAACTGGAATGCGATCAAACTGTGGGAGCGGGCTTGCTCGCGAAAGCGGTGCAGCAGTCGCCAGATGTGTTGAATGACGCACCGCATTCGCGAGCAAGCCCGCTCCCACATTTTGATTCGGTTACCACTTCAAACCTGTCGACCTCCCCACTCAGCGACGTTCGATTGGCACGAACTTGCGCTGTTCTACGCCGGTGTATTCGGCGCTTGGACGGATGATGCGGTTGTTCGCGCGCTGTTCGAACACGTGCGCGGCCCAGCCGGTAAGGCGCGAGCACACGAAGATCGGCGTGAACAGCTTGGTCGGGATGCCCATGAAGTGGTACGCCGAGGCATGGTAGAAGTCGGCGTTGGGGAATAACTTCTTCTGTTCCCACATGGTCTTGTCGATGGCTTCGGAGACCGGGAACAGCACCGTGTCACCCACCTCGTCAGCGAGTTTTTTCGACCAGCCCTTGATCACTTCATTGCGCGGGTCGCTGTCTTTGTAGATCGCGTGGCCAAAGCCCATGATCTTGTCTTTGCGCGCCAGCATGCCGAGGGTGCCTTCGACGGCCTCTTCAGCCGAACCGAAACGCTCGATCATCTCCATCGCCGCTTCGTTGGCACCGCCGTGCAGCGGGCCGCGCAGGGAGCCGATGGCGGCGGTCACGCAGGAATACAGGTCGGACAGGGTCGACGCACACACGCGGGCGGTGAAGGTGGAGGCGTTGAATTCGTGCTCGGCGTAGAGGATCAGCGACACGTTCATTACCTTCACGTGCAGTTCGCTTGGTTTCTTGCCGTGCAGCAGGTGCAGGAAATGGCCGCCAATGCTGGGCTCGTCGGTCACGCAGTCGATGCGCTTGCCGTCGTGGCTGAAGCGGTACCAGTAGCACATGATCGCCGGGAAGGCGGCGAGCAGGCGGTCGGTGACATCGCGCTGCACGCTGAAGTCTTTCTCGGGCTCGATATTGCCCAGGAACGAGCAACCGGTGCGCATCACGTCCATCGGGTGGGCGTCGGCAGGGATGCGTTCCAGCACTTCCTTCAGCGCTTGGGGCAGGTCGCGCAGTTTGCTCAGCTTGGCGCTGTAGGCGGCCAATTCGGCCTGGGTCGGCAGTTCGCCGTACAAGAGCAGGTAGGCGACTTCTTCAAATTGCGCATCGGCGGCCAGTTCGCGCACGTCGTAGCCGCGATAGGTCAAGCCGGCACCGGCCTGGCCCACGGTGGACAGTGCGGTCTGCCCGGCCACCTGGCCACGCAGGCCGGCGCCACTCAGTACTTTTGCTTCAGCCATGGTTCTTCTCCAATTTTGAATTTATTAGGGAGCATGTGGGAGCGGCTTTGTGTGGGAGCGGGCTTGCTCGCGAAGACGGAGTGTCAGTCACAAATACTTAAACTGAACCACCGCATTCGCGAGCAAGCCCGCTCCCACACAAGCCGGTTCCCACAAAGTCATTTCTTGGCGGCAAACAACGCGTCGAGCTTCTGCTCGAAGGTGTGGTAGTCGATGCGATCGTAAAGCTCCATGCGGGTCTGCATGGTGTCGATCACGTTCTGTTGGGTGCCATCGCGACGGATCGCGGTGTAGACATTCTCGGCCGCCTTGTTCATGGCACGGAACGCCGAGAGCGGGTACAGCACGATGGAAACATCGGCAGATTTCAACTGTTCGGTGGTGTACAGCGGCGTCGCGCCGAACTCGGTGATGTTGGCCAGGATCGGCGCTTTCACACGGGAGGCGAACAGCTTGTACATCTCCAGTTCAGTAATGGCTTCCGGGAAGACCATGTCGGCACCGGCCTCGATGCAGGCGGCGGCACGTTCCAGGGCCGACTCCAGGCCTTCGACCGCCAGGGCGTCGGTGCGGGCCATGATCACAAAGCTGTCATCGGTGCGCGCATCCACGGCGGCCTTGATGCGGTCGACCATTTCTTGCTGGGACACGATTTCTTTATTAGGGCGGTGGCCGCAACGCTTGGCGCCTACCTGGTCTTCGATATGGATGGCGGCCGCGCCGAACTTGATCATCGACTTGACGGTGCGTGCCACGTTGAAGGCCGAGGAACCGAAACCGGTGTCCACGTCCACCAGCAGCGGCAGGTCGCACACATCGGTGATGCGGCGTACATCGGTCAGCACGTCATCCAAGCCGGTGATGCCAAGGTCCGGCACACCGAGGGAACCCGCCGCCACCCCGCCACCCGACAGGTAGATCGCCTTGAACCCGGCGCGCTTGGCCAACAGCGCGTGGTTGGCGTTGATGGCGCCGACCACTTGCAGCGGGTGCTCGCTGGCGACAGCGTCACGGAAACGCTGGCCGGGTGTGCTTTTATTGTTCGAACTCATGACTCACCTCTTTCAGGGGCGCCGCCGGGGAAATGACGGGCAATGTTGCGTTTGGACGCGCCGATATGACGGCGCATCAGCAGTTCGGCCAGTTCACCGTCGCGATCGGCGATCGCGTCCAGAATGCGGTGGTGCTCGGCAAAGGCTTGACGTGGACGATTGGGGGTGGCGGAGAACTGGATGCGGTACATGCGCACCAACTGGTACAGCTCGCCGCAGAGCATTTGGGTGAGGGTGCGGTTACCCGCGCCCTGGATGATCCTGTAATGGAAGTCGAAATCGCCTTCCTGCTGGTAATAACCGAGGCCGGCCTGGAACGCTTCGTCGCGCTCATGGGTGTGCAATACCTGGCGCAGCTCTTCGATTTCGGCGTCGGTCATGCGCTCGGCCGCCAGGCGACAGGCCATGCCTTCGAGGGATTCGCGAATTTCGTAAAGTTCGATCAGTTCGGCATGGCTGAGTGACACCACCCGTGCGCCCACGTGGGGCACGCGCACCAGCAGGCGCTGGCCTTCAAGGCGGTGGATCGCCTCGCGCAACGGGCCACGGCTGATGCCGTAGGTGCGCGCCAGTTCCGGCTCGGAGATCTTGCTGCCGGGGGCGATCTCGCCTTTGACGATGGCGGCCTGGATACGGCGGAAGACGTTCTCGGACATGGTCTGGGATTCGTCTGTCGTCGCCACCAAGGCTTCCGATTGATCCAGCATATTGTCGACACCTTCAAAAGCAATGCCGCAAAAACTAGCCAATAAGCGGTTACGAGTCAAAGAATAAATCAACATTGTCGACAATCGTCTAATAACCCCTTCTGCACTTTATCGGGGCATGGCCGCCTGCCAGCGCTGGCGCCAAAAAAGCATCATGTTAGAATGCCCGCCGCTTTTGCCTGACATCATTGGATGAAACGGCGCACCCGAGATTGCGCAGCAATGCCAGTCGCCATGAATTGAACATTGCACTGCACTGCCTCAGGATTTATGACACTCAAGCCCTTCCTTCTATCGTTTTGCCTGCTAGCCCTACCGAGCCTTGGCCTTGCCGCCGAGAAGACTGTGTACGGCCTGAACGAATACGCCCAACTGGCGGGCATCGACCTGGAAGTGGCGGCCAAACTCGATACCGGTGCCAAGACCGCCTCCCTGAGCGCCCGCGACATCAAGCGCTTCAAGCGCAACGGCGAATCCTGGGTGCGCTTTTACCTGGCCATCGACACCGCCCATTCCCATCCCATCGAACGCCCCCTGGCCCGCGTCAGCAAGATCAAGCGCCGTGCCGGTGACTACGACCCCGATGAGGACAAGAACTACACCGCCCGCCCGGTGATCGCGCTGGATATCTGCATGGGCACCGCTTTACGCAGCATCGAAGTGAACTTGACTGACCGTAGCGCATTCCAATACCCGCTGCTGATCGGCTCCGAAGCGCTCAAACGCTTTGATGCGCTGGTCGACCCCAGTCTTAAATACGCAGCAGGCAAACCTGCCTGCGCCACCGACGCTCATACCGCCGAGTAAACCGAATGCGCTCTCTGACCCTGCACCTGAAAATCCTCATCACCATCCTGGTGGTGCTGGGTATTTCGGTCACCGCCTATCAGATCTTCGTGCTGGGGATCCCCGTCACCGAGGACGCCACCGACGACTTGTGGAACATCGACGCCAAGGTCGAGTTCGTCGCCAACCCGAAAGACCCGGTGAAGATCCAGATGTTCGTGCCGCCCCTGAGCCGCGACTTCGTCAGCCTCAACGAGAGCTTCATCTCCAACAACTACGGCGTGAGCGTCAACCGCACCGACGGCAACCGCAAGGTCACCTGGTCGGCACGCCGCGCCAAGGGCAACCAGACCCTGTATTACCGCCTGGTGCTGACCAAGCGCTACAGCGGTGAAAAGATCAAGGTCAAGGGCCCGACCTTCCGCGACAGCATCGCCGTGGAAGGCCCCGAGAAGATCGCCGCCGAGGCCCTGCTGGCGCCGATTCGCCAGCACTCGGCCGACGTCGAGACCTTTATCAGCGAAGCCATCAAGCGCACCAACAACCTCAACGACGACAACGTGAAGCTGCTGCTGGCGGGCGACCCGTCCACGCCGCACAAGGCCAAGATCGTCGAGTTGCTGCTGTCCATCGCCCACGTACCGGTGGAAAAAGTCCACACCATCCGCCTGGTCGCCGACCAGCCGCAAACCCCGGAACTGTGGTTGCGCAGCTTCAACGGCAACGATTGGCTGTACTTCAACCCGGAAACCGGCGAGCAAGGCCTGCCGGCCGACCGCCTGCTGTGGTGGACCGGCGATGAAAACCTGATCACGGTGGATGGCGGCAAAAAGGCCATGGTGACCTTCAGCCTGAATAACAGCGAGATGAACGCCATCCGCCTGGCCAAGCTGACGGATGAGAACACTGACGCCAACTTCCTCGAATACTCGCTGTACGGCCTGCCGCTGCAGACCCAGCAGACCTTCATGATCATGGTGATGATTCCGATTGGCGTGCTGGTGATCCTGATCCTGCGCAACCTGATCGGCCTGCAGGCACTGGGTACGTTTACCCCGGTGCTGATCGCCCTGGCGTTCCGCGAGACGCAACTGGGCTTCGGGATAGTACTGTTCACGATCATCACGGCGCTGGGGCTGTCGCTGCGCTCGTACCTGGAACACTTGAAGCTGCAGATGCTGCCGAGGTTGTCGGTGGTGCTGACCTTCGTGGTGGTGCTGATCGCGGCCATCAGCCTGTTCAGCCACAAGCTGGGCCTGGAGCGCGGGCTGTCGGTGGCGCTGTTCCCGATGGTGATCCTGACCATGACCATCGAACGCCTGTCGATCACCTGGGAAGAACGCGGCGCCAACCACGCACTGAAAGTGGCGATTGGTACGCTGTTCGCGGCGTCGCTGGCGCACATCATCATGAGCGTGCCGGAGCTGATCTACTTCGTGTTCACTTTCCCGGCGATCCTGCTGATCCTGGTGGGCTTCATGCTGGCCATGGGGCGTTATCGCGGCTACCGCCTGACCGAACTGGTGCGTTTCAAAGCCTTCTTGAAGGCTGACCAGTAATGTTCGGCTTCTGGAAGACCTGGAAGGCCCTGGAAGCACGGGGGATCATGGGCATCAACCGGCGTAACGCCGACTACGTGCTCAAGTACAACAAGCGCAGCTTGTACCCGATCGTGGATGACAAGATCATCACCAAGGAACGGGCCCTGGCCGCCGGCATCCATGTGCCTGAAATGTACGGGGTGATCAGCACCGAGAAGGAAATCGACAAGCTCGACGACATCATCGGCGGGCGCAGCGACTTTGTGATCAAGCCGG
Organism: Pseudomonas sp. BIGb0164; assembly: GCF_024810135.1. Lineage (NCBI taxonomy): Bacteria > Pseudomonadati > Pseudomonadota > Gammaproteobacteria > Pseudomonadales > Pseudomonadaceae > Pseudomonas > Pseudomonas sp. BIGb0164. The sequence goes on from NZ_JANUEA010000005.1 coordinate 212,463, forward strand.
CCCAGGGCGCTGGCGGTGACGGCATCCTGGTGGTGGCCGACCGCTTTGAAGGGCGCTATCGCACGGTGTCGGGCAAGATCATCAGCCACGAAGAGATCGAGCATCAGATCTCCAGCATCCTCACCGGCCTGTATTCCCTGGGCGGCCACCGTGACCGCGCCCTGATCGAATACCGCGTGGTGCCCGACCAGATCTTCAAGAGCATCAGCTATGAAGGCGTGCCGGACATCCGCATCATCGTGCTGATGGGCTACCCGGTGATGGCCATGCTGCGCTTGCCGACGCGCCAGTCGGGCGGCAAGGCCAACCTGCACCAGGGCGCGATTGGCGTGGGCGTAGACCTGGCCACCGGCCTGACCCTGCGCGGTACCTGGCTGAACAACATCATCACCAAACACCCCGACACCACCAATGCGGTGGATGGCGTGCAACTGCCCAACTGGGACGGTTTCATGAAACTCGCGGCCGGCTGCTATGAGCTGTGCGGGTTGGGGTACATCGGCGTGGACATGGTGCTGGACCAGGAAAAAGGCCCGCTAATCCTCGAGCTCAACGCTCGCCCGGGGCTGAATATCCAGATTGCCAACGATTGCGGCCTGACCTTGCGCACCCACGCGGTGGAAGCGCGATTGGAAGAATTGAAGGCTGCGGGTGTGACGGAAACCCCGGAAGACCGGGTGAAGTTTGTGCAGGAGATGTTTGGGCATATTCCAGCGGTAGAAGGCTGACGGCCTCATCGCAGGCAAGCCAGCTCCCACAGGTTGATCGCATTCCAATGGATTTATCGCATTCCATTGTAGGAGCCGGCTTGCCGGCGATAGCGTCCTGACAGGCAACCCTATACTCAGGATAAGGCCTCAATCTGCTTATCCCCGACATCCCCCCTAGGACCAGAACCGACAGGGGACTACAATCCCCTCCCCCGCGCCATTAGCTGATCCACCCCGCATGTCGACCTGTTCCGTACACCCGCTGCCCTACCGGGCCAACCCCGCCGAGTATTTCACGGCAATTCGTCACGCCCCTGGCGCGGTGCTGCTCGACAGCGGCCGCCCGGCCGCAGAACGCGGGCGTTATGACGTGCTCAGCGCCTGGCCGAACGCAACCTTGACGGTGGCGCCTGACGAAAGCGGCAGTGGTTTTTTGCAACGCTTGCGGGAAAACCTCAGGTTGTTGGGCGAAGCGGCCTTGCCTGCCGGTTATGAATTGCCGTTTGCCGGCGGCTTGATTGGCTACCTCAGCTACGACTTTGGCCGCCACCTGGAACACATGCCGAACCTGGCCGCCGATGACCTGCACCTGCCGGACGCACGCTTCGGGCTGTATGCCTGGGCCCTGATCAGTGATCACCAGGCCCGGACCAGCCAATTGGTGTTTCACCCCACCCTGGCCGACGGCGAACGGCAACGCCTGATTGCACTGTTCAGCACGCCGGCCGCTGAATTGAGCGCCAGCTTCCAGTTGCAGGGCCCCATGGCCCCGGACCTCAGCGCCGAGGCCTACCGCCAGGCCATCGTGCGTATCCAGGACTACATCCAGGCCGGCGACTGCTACCAGGTCAACTTTGCCCAGCGTTTTCGCGCGCCGTGTGCCGGTGACCCCTGGGCGGCCTATTGCGCCCTGCGTGAAGCCTGCCCCACCCCGTTTTCCGGGTTCCAGAGCCTGCCCGATGACGGCGCGGTGCTGAGCCTGTCCCCCGAGCGCTTCGTGCATATCAGCGAACGCCGCGTCGAAACCCGCCCCATCAAAGGCACCCGCCCGCGCGGCCTGACGCCCGAAGAAGACGCCGCTAATGCCGCCGAACTGCTGGCCAGCCCCAAGGACCGCGCCGAAAACCTGATGATCGTCGACCTGCTGCGCAACGACCTCGGCCGCACCTGCCGCACCGGCTCTGTCAGCGTGCCGGAACTGTTCAGCCTGGAAAGCTACCCCAACGTGCACCACTTGGTGAGCAGCGTCGTCGGCACGCTGGCCGACGACAAGGACGCCCTCGACCTGATCGCCGGCAGCTTCCCCGGCGGCTCCATCACCGGCGCGCCGAAGATCCGCGCCATGCAGATCATCGACGAACTGGAACCCACCCGACGCGGCCTGTACTGCGGCTCACTGGTGTACCTGGACGTGCGCGGCGAAATGGACAGCTCCATCGCCATCCGCAGCTTGCTGGTCAAGGATGGCCAGGTGTGCTGCTGGGGCGGCGGCGGGATCGTGGCGGACTCGCAGTGGGAGGCGGAGTATCAGGAGTCGCTGACGAAGGTGCGGGTGTTGTTACAAACACTGGAAAACCTATAGCCCGCAGGCCCCTCCGGGCTCTGCTGCATTTGTCCAAGCAGCAAGAAAGATCCAGATTCAGAACGCGTGTGGACGATGGGAAAACTGGAAGATAGCGTCCAGATCCGACCGTCCACCCGCCGTTTGTGAGGGATCACATGAAGCGTCTGCTTACTCGTCAGACATTGTTTCCGAGATTGCATACCAACCAGACCGCATCTATTATCTCCCAAATTGGGAGATTTAAGCGATGCGCATAATCGCTCTCTCCACCTTACGAATTTTCTGGGAAAGCCACTCAACTTATTCCGACGCCAAAACACCACTGATTGAGCTGTACCGCCACATGGAAAAAGCGACTTACCCGACGCCGCAAGTGCTCAAGGCAGAGCTTAGAACGGCAAGCATCCTTAAAAGTGGCAGGGTTGTCTTCAACGTGGGCGGCAACAAATATCGAGTGATCATGGCAATCGATTATCAGCGACAACTGGGGTTCATACGTTTCGTAGGCACTCATGCGCAGTACGATCAGATCAACGCGGAGACCGTGTGATGAACATCAAACCCATACATTCACAGGGCGATCTGACCGCTGCGCTCGCGCGCGTGGAGCAGCTATGGGGAGCAGCCATTGGCTCGCCCGAGGGTGATGAGCTGGAAATCCTCGCCATACTCATCGAGAAATACGAGGCCGAGCATTATCCAATGCCCCCTTCCGATCCGGTGGAGGCCATCAAGTTTCGGATGGAACAGATGGGCATGACCGCGCGCGATCTGGAGCCCTTTATCGGCACCAGCGGGCGGGTGTCAGAAGTGTTGAACCACAAGCGCAAGTTGAGCCTGGCGATGATCAAGCGGTTGCATGAAGGCCTGCGTATTCCTTATGAGAGTTTGCTGGCGGGGAGTTAGCAGGTAGGTTTGTAGTGACTGGGCTGGCCTCTTCGCGGGCAAGCCCGCTCCCACATTTTGATGTGTGAACCCTTTCAAGTGTGGGAGCTGGCTTGCCTGCGATGAGGCCACCAGCCCCACCAAAAAATTACAGGCTCAACTGCCGGTTCGAGGCCTTGATGAATTCTTTCTTCAAGTCCTCAAACGTGTGCACCGCCGGGAACTGCGGGAATTCGCGGATCACGTTCTCAGGCGCGTGGAACAGGATCCCGCGGTCGGCCTCGCCGAGCATGGTGGTGTCGTTGTAGGAGTCACCGGCCGCGATCACACGGTAGTAGAGGGTCTTGAACGCCAATACCGACTGACGTTTGGGATCTTTCTGGCGCAGTTGGTAGCTCACCACCCTGTCGTTTTCATCCGTGATCAAGCGATGGCACAGCAAGGTTGGGAAGCCCAGCTGGCGCATCAGCGGCTGGGAGAACTCGTAGAAGGTGTCGGACAGGATCACCACCTGGAAGCGCTCGCGCAGCCAGTTGACGAACTCGATGGCGCCGTCCAGCGGCTTGAGGGTGGCGATCACTTCCTGGATATCGGCGAGTTTCAGGCCATGTTCGTCGAGGATGCGCAGGCGCTGCTTCATCAGCACGTCGTAGTCGGGAATGTCACGGGTGGTGGCCCGCAGGGATTCAATACCGGTTTTTTCGGCGAAGGCGATCCAGATTTCCGGAACCAGCACCCCTTCCAGGTCGAGACAGGCAATTTCCACAAGACACTCCCATTGGATGTTGTTAGTTGAGCGAGCAAAAGGACTGCCGAACTCTAGCGATTCAAGCTCGCCGCCGCAACGCAGGGCGGATTTTGATACCATCGCTCCCCTATAGAGCGCTCAGCGCCACTGACCTGTAGGAACCGTCCTGATGAACCAAGCCTTCGACGTCGCTGAACTCGCCGCGACTTATGCCAACAAATCCGCCCAGGACATCCTCAAGCTGGCGTTCAGCCAGTTCGGCGATGACCTGTGGATTTCCTTCAGCGGTGCCGAGGACGTGGTGCTGGTCGACATGGCCTGGAAGCTGAACAAGAACGTCAAGGTGTTCAGCCTCGACACCGGCCGCCTGCACCCGGAGACCTACCGGTTCATCGAGCAGGTGCGCGACTTCTACAAGATCGACATCGAACTGATCTCGCCGGACCAGAGCAAGCTGGAGCCCTTCGTCAAAGAGAAAGGCCTGTTCAGTTTCTACAAGGACGGCCATGGCGAATGCTGCGGCGTGCGCAAGATCGAACCGCTGCGCCGCAAGCTCTCGGGCGTTAGCGCCTGGGCCACCGGCCAGCGCCGCGACCAGAGCCCCGGTACCCGCAGCCAGGTCGCGGCGCTGGAAATCGACACGGCCTTCTCGACTCCGGAGCGCACCCTGTACAAGTTCAACCCGCTGGCGCAGATGACCAGCGAGGAGATCTGGGGTTACATCCGCATGCTGGAGCTGCCCTACAACAGCCTGCACGAGCGCGGGTTTATCAGCATCGGCTGCGAGCCGTGCACCCGCCCGGTACTGCCCAACCAGCACGAGCGCGAAGGCCGCTGGTGGTGGGAAGAAGCCACGCAGAAAGAGTGTGGGTTGCATGCGGGGAATATCATCAGCAAGGCTTGAAGCTGATGCGGTAAACAATGTGGAGTCGGCTTTTGTGGGAGCGGGCTTGCTCGCGAATGCGGTGTATCAGTGAAGAATGTTTCAACTGATGCACCGCATTCGCGAGCAAGCCCGCTCCCACATTTGTTTTGCAGTGGTTATGAGAGATGTACACACAAATGTAACCATCGGTGTCATTTATGTGTGCAATTTTTATTCGACCGCACCATTACGTAACACCTCCCACCTTCTATTCTTTCTCATCTCGAATCGCCCTCTTCCCGTTGAAAAATAAATACCTGTTCAATCGGTCAATTTATATTTCTTCTAATTCAGCCAGTTATTAAAAACACCTACAAAAACGAAATTAACCGATGTTTTCATAGATCGAAAACTGGCACGCATGTGGCTTAAGGTGAAATGCGCTTTGTATACAATAAATACAAAACATACATACACTTTGCCATCCGCGGCTTGTCTGCAGATGCGCTGGAGCTTGCCGGAATGCGTACAAGCCTATCGAACCTCGCACTGGATCTGCCCTCCTCCGCCCTGAACCCCGAGGCCATCAGCCCCGGCCCGCTGGTGCTCAGCCCGCGCCTGCACAACAAGGACCTGGCGCCCACCAAAGTGGAAGGCCGGCGTTGGGGGCGCTACAGCATTTTCGCGTTGTGGACCAATGACGTGCACAACATTGCCAACTACTCCTTCGCCATCGGCTTATATGCGCTGGGACTGGGCGGCTGGCAAATTCTGTTGTCCTTGGGCATCGGCGCGGCATTGGTGTACTTCTTCATGAACTTGTCGGGGTATATGGGGCAAAAGACCGGCGTGCCGTTTCCGGTGATCAGCCGGATCAGTTTTGGTATTCACGGCGCGCAAATTCCGGCGTTGATTCGTGCGGTGATCGCGATTGCCTGGTTCGGTATTCAGACCTACCTGGCTTCGGTGGTTTTCCGCGTGCTGCTGTCGGCGATTCACCCCGGGTTTGCCGACTATGACCACAACTCGATCCTAGGCCTGTCGACCTTGGGTTGGGCGTGTTTCGTGACGATCTGGTTCGTGCAACTGGCGATTCTGGCCTACGGCATGGAAATGGTGCGCCGTTATGAAGCTTTCGCCGGGCCGGTGATTCTGGTGACGGTGGCTTCACTGGCCGGTTGGATGTACTTCCAGGTGGGTGGGAACATTGCCTGGTCGGTTCGCGAACCGCTGAGCGGCGGCGAGATGTGGCGCAACATCTTCGCCGGTGGCGCGCTGTGGCTGACCATCTACGGCACGCTGATCCTCAATTTCTGCGATTTCGCCCGCTCCTCGCCGTGCCGCAAGACCATCCAGGTCGGCAACTTCTGGGGCCTGCCGGTGAATATCCTGGTGTTTGCCGCCATCACCGTGCTGCTGTGCGGTGGGCAGTTCCAGCTCAATGGCCGGGTGATCGAAAGCCCGACCGAAATCATCGCGGCTATCCCCAATACCTTCTTCCTCGTGCTGGGCTGCCTGGCCTTTTTGATCGTCACCGTGGCGGTGAACATCATGGCCAACTTCGTCGCCCCCGCCTTTGTGCTGAGCAACCTGGCGCCCAAGTACCTGAACTTCCGCCGCGCCGGGTTGATCAGCGCGACCCTGGCAGTGCTGATCCTGCCGTGGAACCTCTACAACAGCCCGCTGGTGATCGTGTATTTCCTCTCCGGCCTGGGCGCACTGCTGGGGCCGTTGTACGGGGTGATCATGGTCGATTACTGGCTGATCCGTAAAAGCCGGGTAAACGTGCTGCAGCTGTATAGCGAAGACCCCCATGGCGCCTATTACTACAGCCGTGGGGTCAACCTGCGTGCGGTGGCGGCCTTCATTCCAGCGGCGGTGATCGCCATCCTGCTGGCGCTGTTGCCGGGCTTTGCCAGCGTCGCACCGTTCTCCTGGATGTTTGGCGCCGGTATTGCAGGGCTGTTGTACCTGCTGATCGCCAAGCGCCAGCCGTACTACGCCGATGTCAGCGGCGAGAGCATTGCAGTCGATAACGTCAGTCACTAATCAAGGATTTTCCATGCGTATCCTCGTGGTCAACGTCAACACCACCGAATCCATCACCGACACCATCGCCCAGCAAGCGCGGGCCGTGGCTGCGCCGGGGACCGAGATCGTCGGGCTTACCCCCTACTTCGGCGCGGAATCGGTGGAGGGCAATTTTGAAAGTTACCTGGCAGCCATCGCGGTGATGGACCGGGTGATGGCCTACGACCAGCCGTTTGATGCGGTGATCCAGGCCGGGTATGGCGAGCACGGCCGCGAAGGCCTGCAGGAGCTGCTGAACGTGCCGGTGGTGGACATCACCGAAGCCGCCGCCAGCACCGCGATGTTCCTGGGACACGCCTACTCGGTGGTCACCACCCTGGACCGTACCGTGCCGCTGATCGAAGACCGCCTGAAACTGGCCGGGCTTTACCAGCGCTGCGCCTCGGTACGGGCCAGCGGCATGGCAGTGCTGGAGCTGGAAGAAGACCCTCTGGCCGCCATGGAAGCCATCGTGCGCCAGGCGGAGCTGGCCATCAGCGAGGACAAGGCCGAGGTGATCTGCCTGGGTTGCGGCGGCATGGCCGGGCTGGATGAACAGATCCGCCAGCGCACCGGCGTGCCGGTGGTGGACGGGGTGACGGCGGCGGTGACCATTGCCGAATCGTTGGTGCGGCTGGGGTTGTCGACGTCGAAGGTCCGCACCTATGCGACACCGAGGCCGAAGAAAGTCATTGGCTGGCCGGGTCGGTTTGGGCGGTAGACCGAGTCGCCTGCATCGCGGGCAAGCCCGGCTCCCACAGGGGATCGCATTTCCCCGTGGGAGCTGGCTTGCCTGCGATGGCCGCACCGCGGTCTACGGCCATGATCAAACCGCGCTGAATCGCTGACCCAACCGCAGCTCGGCAAATTGCTCGATGATGAAGTCCACAAACGCCCGGGTCTTGCCGGGCAGCAGTTTATGTTCGGCGTAGTAAATGGAAATATTGCCATCGTCGACATACCAACCGGGCAGCACCCGCACCACCGCGCCGCTGTCGAGGAACGGCACCGCCATGGGCATGCTCACCAGCGCAATGCCTAAACCCTGGGCGCTGGCGCAGCAGGCGGCTTCGGAGTCGCTCATGGTCATGCCGGGCTTGAGCGCCAGCGGGCGCTGTTCGCGGTCGCGGCCGGTCAGTTGCCAGGTGCGGATGCGCCCGGTCTGCGGTGAACGGATCAGGATGCCCGCGCAGCGCGCCAGGTCTTCCGGCACCTTGACCGACGGGCGTTGCGCCAGGTAGCTCGGCGCCGCCACCAACACCCGATGCGCCGGGGTGAGCTTGCGCGCCACCACGCCCTGGGGCAACTCAAAGCCCCCGCCAATGGCGGCATCGAAGCCCTGGCCGATCAGGTCGACCTGGCGGTTATCGAAATGCCAGTCCGGGCTGATGTCCGGAAACCGACTCATGAACTCCCCCAGCAGCGGCACCACGTAACGGTTGCCGAACACCGTGCCCATGCTGACCTTGAGCGTCCCCACCGGCCGGCCTTCGGCGCTGGCCAGGTTGGCCACGGCATTCTGGATGGTGGTGAGGCTGCCGCTGACTTCTTCGAGAAACAGTTTGCCAGCTTCGGTCAGGGTCAGGCGCCGTGTACTACGCTGGAACAGCCGCACACCCAGGCGCGCCTCAAGCTTGGCGACACTCTTGCCCACCGCTGCCGGGGTGAGGCTCAGGTGCCGGGCAGCTTCGGCGAAGCTGCCACCTTCGGCACTGCGCACAAAGCATTCGATACTGCCAAAGCTCTCCATAACGCCCCACTCTAAACTTTTGGTTTACACAGACTATAGCAATCGCGGTCTACCGGTGTACCGGGGTGAGGTTGATACTCGGCGCCATCAACAAGGCATTCCGCCTTGAACAGCTAGGAGATCGACATGACCACACACAACCTCAGCGGCAAAGTCGCCTTGATTCAAGGCGGTTCCCGCGGCATCGGCGCCGCCATCGTCAAACGTCTCGCCGCCCAAGGTGCAGCGGTTGCCTTTACCTACGTGAGCTCGGCTGCCAAGGCCGAAGAGTTGCAGAACAGCGTGATCAGCGAAGGCGGCAAAGCCCTGGCGATTCGTGCCGACAGCGCCGACGCCGAGGCGATCCGCAACGCGGTCAACAAAACCGTCGAAGCCTTTGGCCGCCTGGACATCCTGGTGAACAACGCGGGTGTGCTGGCCATCGCGCCACTGCAAGACTTCAAACTGGAAGACTTCGACCAGACCCTGGCAATCAACGTGCGTAGCGTGTTCATTGCTACTCAGGAAGCGGCCAAGCACATGGGTGACGGAGGCCGGGTGATCAACATCGGCAGCACCAACGCCGAGCGCATGCCCTTTGGCGGTGGCGGCCCGTACGCGATGAGCAAGGCGGCACTGGTGGGGTTGACCAAGGGCCTGGCGCGGGACCTGGGGCCACGGGGCATTACCATCAACAACGTGCAACCTGGGCCGGTGGACACGGACATGAACCCGGCTGACAGTGATTTTGCCGAGAGTCTGATTGGGTTGATGGCGGTGGGTCGGTATGGGCATGTTGAAGAAATTGCCAGCTTCGTTGCCTACCTGGCAGGCCCGGAGGCCGGCTACATCACCGGTGCCAGCCTGACCATTGATGGCGGCTTCAGCGCCTAAGACTTCAGGAACACTGCACAACACAATGTGGGAGCGGGCTTGCCCGCGAATACGGTGGGTCAGTTGACATTTTTATCGACTGACACCCCGTATTCGCGAGCAAGCCCGCTCCCACATTTTTTGACTGCGTTCAATCAATCCCGTGGTGGCAAGCCGTAGGCCGCCAGGTCGAAGTCCGCAAGTTTGCGGATGATCTGGTCAGCGTGGTGGTACTTGCTGTCGGCCATGGCTTCGTCCGGCACGGCGATGGCGGTCATGTGGGCCGCCTTGGCGGCGGTGACGCCGAACGGTGAATCTTCGAATACCAGGCAGTCCTCGGGTGCAACGCCCAGGCGGCGGGCGGCGGTAAGGAAGATGTCCGGCGCGGGTTTGGCCGCGCCGACTTCCGGGTCATCGGCGGTGACGATGGTGTCGAACAGGCCAAACCACTCGCGGTGCAAGGTGGTCTTGTGGCCGAACGAATGGCGCGACGAACTGGTGCCCACGGCAATCGGAATGTTGTGGGCTTTCAAATGCCGCACCAGCGCTTCTGCGCCGGGCATGCCCAGGGCCTTGGGGAAACGCTCGCTCATCAGCGGTTCGCGGATGGTCAGGAACTCAGCCGGGGTGATCGGCAGGTCCAAGGCCTTGACCACGTAGTCGGCCAGGTCCTGGGCGCCACGCCCGATGATGTGCTGCTTGATCCCCCAGTCATAGGTACGGCCGTAGCGTTCGGCGATGATCTGCGTGACTTCGGTGTAGATGCCTTCTGTATCCAGCAACAAACCGTCCATATCGAAAATCACGGCCTTGATCGGGCCGGCGGTACGCGGTGCGTTCATCACAACAGATCCTTGGGGGGAAGGACTAAAAGGATTCAGCACAATAACGGCCCGGCTCTCTTGCAAGCAACCGTTGTGACCATCGATGTGCTGTTTCCCAAGGCCTTACTCGGGGAAATCCGCCCCCTCAGTCACCTCAGCCCACGCGTCGAAGTCAGCGCTCAATGCCTCGACCTTGGTGCGTGCGAACCCCAGCGCGGCCTTGCCCAACAGCAAGCGCAAGGGGGGCTGCTCAGCCTCCACCGCCTGGACAATGGCTAGGGCCGCGCGCACCGGGTCACCCGGTTGTTTGCCGCTGTAGCTGCGCACCCGGCCGGCGCGTGCCGCCGCCGTCTCGCGGTAGTCGTCGATGGCATGCGGGGCCTCATTGGCCGAGCGCCCGGCCCAGTCGGTGCGGAAGGGGCCCGGTTCCACCAGCAGCACCTTGATCCCCAGCGGGGCGACTTCTCCTGCCAGTGCTTCAGACAATCCTTCCACCGCGAACTTGGTGGCATTGTAGAAACTCAGGGACGGGAACGCCGCAATCCCGCCCACCGAAGAGATGTTCACCACGGTGCCCGAGCGCCGAGCGCGCATGCCGGGCAACACCGCACGGGTCATGGCGCTGAGGCCCCAGAAGTTGATGTCGAACATGCGGCGTACTTCATCCAGGTCACTTTCTTCCAGCGCGCCGAAGTAGCCAATACCGGCGTTGTTGACCAGCACATCGATGCGTCCGAAGTGCGCTTGCGCGGCTTGCACTGCCGCTTCGACCTGGGCCTGGTCGGTCACGTCCAGTGCCACTACCAACGCGTTGTGCTCGTGACCGGCGACGATGTCCTGCACCTGTTGCGGGTTGCGTGCGGTGACCACCGTCGGGTAGCCGAGGCTGAGGGTGTGCAGGGCCAATTGGCGCCCGAAACCGGTGGAACAACCGGTGATAAACCAGACAGGTTTTGCGGTGGAATGGGTCATGAAGGGGCTTTCCTCGTGGGTGTGAAAAAAGTATGCGCGTGGGTGTTATTGTGAAAAAGATGCATAATCCAAAAGCCCCTTTCGGAAAAACCACACAATGGACACGCCGGATTTCCAGCAATTGCGCCTGTTCCTGCAGGTCGCGCGCGCCAAGAGTTTCACCCAGGCGGCCGATGCCGTGAGCCTGTCGGTTTCCACCGTGAGCCAGCGGGTCGGTGCCCTGGAAAAACAGCTGGGCGTGCGCCTGCTCAACCGCACCACCCGCAGCGTCAGCCTCACCGAAGCCGGTGCGCAACTGGTTGAACGCATCACCCCGCTGCTCGAAGAACTGCACACCAGCTTGCACAGCGTCGCCGCCGCCACCGTCGAGGCCAGCGGCACCTTGCGCCTGAACGTGCCCTCCACCGCCAGCCGCATGGTGTTGCAGCCGTTGCTGCAAGGGTTCTTGCGCAAACACCCGGGGATCAACCTGGAAGTGGCCGTGGATAACGCCCTGGTGGACATCGTCGCCCAGGGGTTTGATGCGGGTATCCGCTACGACCACGTGCTGGCCGAGGACATGGTGGTGATCCCCGTGGCCCGGCAGCTGCGCTTTGTGATCGTCGCCACTCCTGGCTATTTGCAGGGCCGCAGCGTACCGACCCATCCCCATGATTTGCTGGAGCATGAATGCGTCAACTACCGCAGCGCCCAAACCGGCCTGCTGCACCGCTGGGACTTTGAAAAGAACGGCAAGCCGCTACGGGTGACAGTGAAGGGCCGGCTGGCCACCAACGACATCGAGCTGATGATCCGCGGCGCACTGGATGGCTTCGGCTTTGCCTACGTGGCACGCTCCAGCGTCGAGCCCTACTTGCAATCCGGTGAGCTGGTGGAAGTCCTGGGTGACTGGATCACCCACAGCGCGCTGTACCTGTATTACTTCAATCGCAGCAACACGCCGAAAAAGCTGCGCGTGTTCATCGACTACCTGCAACAAGCACTCAACGCCTGATGCCCGGCCAACCTCAACAGCGAACCCCGACATGCTCTATCGATTAGCCGCCGACGGCCTGGTGCTGTTCCACCTGTGCTTCATCCTGTTCGTGCTGTTTGGCGGCCTGCTGGCCCTCAAATGGCGGCGCGTGATGTGGCTGCACCTGCCGGCCGCTGCGTGGGGGGTGGCCGTGGAAGTGTTCCACCTGCCCTGCCCACTCACCCGCTGGGAAAACCTGTTTCGCCACCTGGCCGGCCAGGACGGTTATGGCGGCGGCTTTATCGAGCACTACATCCTGGCGATGATCTACCCGGCCGGTCTGACCCCGAACATTCAGCTGGTGCTCGGGGCCGTGGTGTTGCTGATCAACGTCGCGGTGTATGTGCGCCTGATCAGACGGCCCTAGGCAAGCAGCCGAGGCCGCTCAACGTGGCCTCGACCGCCTGCTCCAGCGGGGTGTGCGGCTCTTTGCCGAGCACCTCGATCAGGCGCGTGTTGTCCATGTGCAGCGGGGTGCGCCACAGGTAACGCATCTCCTGCAGTTCGCGGAAAGTCACCACAAAGGGCGCGGCAAGTTTCAGCAGCCACCAGGGGAAACGGCCTACGCGGGGTTGCTGGCCTGTCCTGCGCAACACCACGCGCTGGATGGTCCGCGTCATCTGCGTGCCGTCGGTGTCGGTATGCCCGGCCATCTGAAAACGCGCGAAGGCTGCCAGGCTGGCACGGCGTGCCAGCAATTCGACTACCGTGCGCGCCACGTCCGGCAGGTACGCCCATTGATGGAGCAGGCCCGGGGCGCCCGGGTAGCTGATGGTGTGCACCGGCTTGCCGGGCTTGACCAGGCCCTGGGAAAACCAGCTGTTCGCGGCGCGACCACCAAAAAAGTCCCCGGCGCGCAGGATCAAGACGCGAGCGCCATGACCAGAAGCCTCTTGCAGGCGTTGTTCCAATTGCACACGGATCGCGCCCTTGCGCGTTTGCGGGTGCTGGGGCGAGTCTTCGTGCAACACAGGAAACGCATCCGGCCCGTAGTTGTAGACCGTGCCGGGCAGCACGATAGTTACGCCTTCGGCGATGGCGGCGGCGATGGTGTTGTCGATCATCGGCAGCACCAGTTGCGCCCAGTTGCGATAACCCGGCGGGTTCACCGCGTGAACAATCACGTCGCACCCTCGGGCGGCGGCCAGTACCTCGTCACGGTTCAGCGCATCGCCCTGGTGCCAGGTGAATGTCGCATCCTGGCGGCGTGCCTTGTCCACGTCCCGGGCCAACGCACACACTTCCCAGCCTGCCGCGTTCAACTGTCGCGCCACTTCGCCGCCAATCCCGCCTGTTGCGCCCAATACCAGCACTTTATTCATTACCGCCTCCCACCTCTGTGTGTTGTTGGCGCCAGTGTGTGCGTGACCCTGTTATAGATAAATTGCCGAAGATCGCTCAGTCGCTATACATTTATGCATGGCACTGAATATTGGATGGGAGCTTTACCGGTCTTTCCTCGGCGTGCTCCAGGAAGGATCGTTGTCGGGGGCCGCACGGCTGCTCGGCATCACGCAGCCCACGGTAGGCCGGCACATTGCTGCGCTGGAGTCGGCGCTGGGCGTGGTGCTGTTCACCCGCTCGCCCACCGGCTTGTTGCCGACGGCGATGGCACACACCCTGCGCGGCCACGCCGAGACCATGGCCCGCACCGCCGCCGCCCTGGAACGGGCGGCCTCGGCCCAGGGCGACGACGTACGCGGCGTGGTGCGGGTGTCGGCCAGTGAAGTGGTCGGCGTTGAGGTATTGCCGCCGATCCTCAGCCAATTGCGTCAACAACACCCGCACCTCAAGGTCGAGTTGACCCTGACCAACCGCCTCAGCGACCTGTTGCAACTGGAAGCCGACATCGCCGTGCGCATGGTCCGACCGAGCCAGGAGCAATTGCTGGCAAAGCGCGTGGGCCTGATCGAAGTGGGCCTGCATGCCCACGATGACTACCTGGAACAACACGGCACGCCCCAGCAGATGCAGGACCTGGCCCATCACTCGGTGATTGGCTTCGACCAGGAGAACGCCTTTATCCGCAGCCTGGCGATCAAAGGCTTCGAACGCAGCGCCTTTGCCTTGAGCAGTGACAGCGACCTGGCGCAACTGGCGCTGATCCGCGCCGGTGCCGGTATCGGCGGCTGCCAGGTGCTGTTGGCCAAGCGCGACCCGCGCCTGCGCCGGGTGCTGGCGCAGGGGTTCTCGATCAAGCTGGACACCTGGGTGACCATGCACGAAGACCTGCGCAACAGCCCGCGCTGCCGGGTGATGTTCGATGCGCTGGTGGAGGGTTTGCAGCGTTACGTACAGGATTGAGACAGCTTCACTGGTAAAGAATCAGTCTCCCTCAATCCGTTCGTAGACGCCCCCATGTCCGAAGCCTTCGAAGTCCCCAGCCCCCACGAAAAACACATCGAACACACCACCGAACATGCCCACGGCCGAGGGGACAATTTCGCCAGCCGCATTGCGGTTATGACCGCGCTGATGGCCACCCTCGGCGCCATGCTCAGCTACCAGGCCGGCTCCACCGAAAGCGAAGCGGCGATGGACAAGAACAACGCCGCGATCATCAAGACCGAAGCCGCCAACCAGTGGAATTACTACCAGGCCAAATCCAGCCGGCAGAACCTGGCAGAACTGGCCACCCACATCCCGGGCGTAGATGCAGCGCACTACAAGGATGAGATCGAGCGTTACAAGGGCCAGAAGGAAGACGTGCGTAAACAGGCTGAAAAATTGGAGGCCACGTCCAGGGAATGGGACCAGAAGTCCGAAGAGGCCCTGCACCAGCATCACCGCTGGGCCCAGGCGATGACCGCGATCCAGATCGCGATTTCGCTGGCGGCGATTACGTTGCTGACCAGACGAGAGTGGTTGAAGCGGATGTCCTACACCGCCGCCGGCGTGGCCGTCGTCCTGGGCAGCCTGGCCTGGCTGCACATCTAAACCAACCCACGTTCTGCTGCCCGTCCAACCTGTAGGAGCCGGCTTGTCGGCGATAGCGGCGGCACCGCAGACAAGGAGGTTGCCTGACCTACCCTAATCGTCGGCAAGCCGGCGCCTACAGGTGTGTTTCAGCGTTCAGGAGTTGGGCTCTTTCTTACATCGCTATATAGTAAAAGGAATAACGAAAAGCCCAGCCCAACGCGAGGAAACATCGGTGACTGCACACTCCAAAGAAGCCGTGGGCGCCGCCTACAGTATCGACTCCATGCGCTTCGCCCAAGCCATGACCTGGAAAGCCATCGACCACCTCGCCCAGCGCATCCGCCCGGGCATGCTTGAGTCCGAAGCCCGCGAACTGGGCAAGCACGTGCTCGCCGAGCTCGACATGCAGCGCATCTGGCACCCGCTGCTGGTGCGCTTCGGCGCCAATACCCTCAAGGCTTTCAACCAGCGCTCCGAAAGCGACCCGGTGCTGGGCGACAACGATATCTTCTTCATCGACATGGGCGCCGTATGGCAAGGCCACGAAGGCGATGCCGGCGCCACTTTCACCACCGGCACCGACCCGGAAATGATCGCCTGCGCCAGCGCCGCCAAGACCCTGTTCGACCGCGTGCAATCGCGCTGGAAAAACCAGCAAGTGGTTGGCCTGGAACTCTACCGTTACGCCGAAGAGCAAGCCCAGGCCATGGGTTGGCGCCTGAACCTGGACATCAAGGGCCATCGCGTCAGCGATTTTCCCCATGCGATCCACCGTGGCGGCGACCTCGGTGATTTCGAGCACTACCCCAATGCCGGCCTGTGGATCCTGGAAATCCAGATCGCCCACCCGAGCAAGCCTTACGGCGCTTTTTACGAAGACCTCCTCGCTTAAGGAATAGAAATGGAACGCTCCACCGCCTACCCCGAACTGCTGTTTTCCTACGGCACCTTGCAAGACAAGGCCGTCCAGCTCGCCAACTTCGGGCGCGAACTGGCCGGGCAGCAGGATGCGATGCTGGGCTACTCACAAAGCTGGGTAGAAATCACCGACCCTGCCGTGTTGGCCACCAGCGGCAAGACCCATCACCCCATCGTGGCACCCACCAACGAGCAAGGCGCCAGTGTCGAAGGCACGGTGTTTCAGATCACTGCCGAGGAATTGGCGGCAGCCGATGCCTATGAAGTGTCGGACTACAAGCGCGTGGCCGTGCCCTTGGCGTCGGGGCTGACGGCCTGGGTGTACGTGAAGGCGTGAAGATGAAACTTTCGGGGCAATGATTTCAATCTGCCACTGTGGCGATTAAAGTGGCGCGCTTTCGAGAATTGGATCTCGATTTTTTGCCCATGGAGTTACCCGTGAAGTACATCCGTAAAGTCGCTGCAGCCGCCGTTCTCTCTTTTACCCTCGCTGGCTGCACCGGCACCGCCATCAAGTCCCCGCAGTACGACAGTAACCAATACACCGTTCTGGGCCACAGTGAAGCAAGCGCCACCGGCATCATGCTGTTCGGCATCATCCCGATCGGCCAGAACAGCCGTTTCGTGCGCGCTCAAGACGCCGCCATCAAGGCCAAGGGCGGCGATGCGCTGATCAACACCCAAGTGCAGGAAAACTGGTTCTGGGCCTGGGTACTCAGCGGTTACACCACCAAGATCTCCGGTGATGTGATCAAACTGAAAACCGCGCAATAAATAGGCCGCCGCCTGGGTTTTAACCCCGGCGAGCGACGTATCATGGGCTAAGACTTTCGAGGATGGCCCATGAACCTCAGCATCGTTTACGCCCTCGCAGCCGCCGCCCTGTTCGGCGCCAGCACCCCACTGGCCAAAAGCCTTGGCCTGGGCCTCTCTCCCATACTCTTGGCCGGCCTGCTCTACCTGGGCAGCGGCATCGGGCTCACCGGCATACGACTCCTACGGGATCGCGGCTGGAAACCCACCGGGCTGACGCCCTCCGAATGGCCCTGGCTACTCGGCGCCATCGCCTTCGGCGGCATCCTCGGGCCCGTCGCGCTGATGGTCGGCCTCACTCGCACCGCAGGCACCACCGCCTCGCTGATGCTCAACCTCGAATCGGTACTCACCGCCGTCATCGCCTGGCTGGTCTTCAAGGAAAACGCCGACCGCCGCATTGTGCTCGGCATGATCGCGATCGTATTGGGCGGCGTGGTGCTGTCCTGGTCCGACGGCGGCAGCAACAGCCGTGACTGGACCGGCCCGTTTGCCGTGGCCCTGGCCTGCCTGTGCTGGGGCATCGATAACAACCTGACGCGCAAGGTCTCGGCGTCTGACGCGCTGTTCATTGCCGGTGCCAAAGGCCTGATCGCGGGGTTGGTGAACACCGGCCTGGCGCTATACCTCGGCGCGCAAACACCCGCGACGGCGCAACTGCTGCCTCTGCTGCTGGTGGGCTTTCTGGGGTACGGCATCAGCCTGGTCATGTTCGTACTGGCCCTGCGCGGGCTCGGCAGCGCGCGCACCGGCGCCTACTTCTCCACCGCCCCTTTCCTCGGCGCTGCGGTGGCCTTGATCGTGCTGGGCGAGTCGGTTTCCGTGGCGTTCTGGATTGCGTCAGCCCTGATGGCAGTGGGGGTGTGGCTGCACCTGACCGAGCGACATGCCCATGAACACCAACACGATGCCACCGAACATGGCCATCGGCATGTGCACGACGAACATCATCAGCATGAACACGCGTTCGAGTGGGACCCGGCGCAGCCCCATAGCCATGTGCACGTGCACAGCCCGTTGCGGCACAGTCATGCGCACTTTCCGGATGTGCATCATCGGCATCGGCATTGAGGCGCTTTTTCTCGATTCAACTTCGGCTTATTCACAAGACCTTATAACAATGAAAATACTGTTCGCCGCTTCGCTGGGGCTTATGTCACTGGCCCAACTGTCACTGTCCTTTGCAGACACCATGAATGGCAAGACGATCTACCTGCAGCGCTGCGCCATGTGCCACGGCACCGATATCAAAGGCACAGGGCCACTGGCCAACAAGAGCAACCCGCCGACACCAAACCTGACGACGCCTGCGTTCAAACAGCGGCTGAATGACTACCCGGGGGTTATTGTTTCGTCGGTGATACTTCGCCCCAATGGGGACTTGATTCCGAGGACGCTGCGGGAGAATGGGGTGAAGGTGGCGCCGTTCGCGTGGACGGTTAGGGATTTTCGGGATTTGAATGAGTATATGGTGGGGGTGATTTCTGGGAGTCGGTGACTGCGGGAGAAGGGGAATGGCGTTGATATGGGGGGAGTTTTTCTGGACGCCAGAAACCACAAACCCCCGATCTTCTCTAGGAAAATCGGGGGTTTGTGTTTACTTAATGTGGCGGTGAAGGAGAGATTCGAACTCTCGATACAATTTCTTGTATACACACTTTCCAGGCGTGCTCCTTAAGCCACTCGGACACTTCACCGTATCTCGTCAAACCAGTTCAGTCTGTCGAGGCGCGCTAATGTAGTCGAAAGCCTTTCTGATGGCAAAGGTTTTTTTCAGAATTTTCATGCGGTTAGCAGGTTATGCCAGCGTACGCCCGGCAAGGGGCGGTGATTCTGCCATTCTCAGGCTTGTGCGGCACGCGTCTGGGGCGGCTGTTGGGCCCTGCCCTAGGCTGTCTGGCAGTAGGCAGGCGGGAAAAGTCTGACTGGGTAGTCAGTCACGGCGCTTTACCCGGGCAGGCGTGGTGGGTAACGTCTGCGCCTATGTCTCTATAACAAGTCCTACAAGGAACCGCGTCATGAGTGAGTTGATTGCTTACCACCTCGAAGACGGTATCGCGACCCTGACCTTGAGCAACGGCAAGGTGAATGCCATCTCTCCGGCGGTGGTCAGTGCGTTTAATGAAGCGCTGGACCAGGCGGAGAAAGACCGCGCGGTGGTGGTGATCACCGGCACGCCGGGCATTCTGTCCGGTGGGTATGATTTGAAAGTGATGACCGCTGGCCCTAAAGAGGCCATCGGCCTGGTGACCTCCGGCTCGACGCTGGCACGTCGCTTGTTGTCGCACCCGTTCCCGGTGATCGTGGCGTGCCCTGGGCATGCGGTGGCAAAGGGTGCGTTCCTGCTGTTGTCGGCGGATTATCGGATTGGTGTGGAAGGCCCGTTCAGCATTGGTCTGAATGAAGTGGCGATCGGCATGACCATGCACCACGCCGGGATCGAGCTGGCGCGGGATCGCCTGAGCAAGGCGGCGTTCCAGCGCTCGGTGATCAATGCCGAGATGTTTGACCCGCAAGGCGCCGTGGGCGCCGGCTTCCTCGACAAGGTGGTCGCACCCGAGGAGCTGCACGCCGCCGCCCTGGAAGCGGCGCGCCAGTTGAAGAAGATCAACATGAACGCCCACAAACACACCAAGCTGAAGGTGCGCAAAGCGCTGTTGGACGCACTGGATGACGCGATCATTCAGGACCAGGGCCACATCCTGAGCTAAGCCCCTACTGCTATCACAGCAAAAGCCCGACCCTGCGTCGGGCTTTTTCTTACAAATAAACCTGATCCTTCCTTAGCCGCTCTAGCCGGGCCATATCGGCATATGTTGAAACATGTGCTCAAACATCGCCTATCTCCTACGTCCGTAGGGGCAATTGCCGAATACAGTGCACATCCGTACACTGCGCCACCTTTTGTCCCGATGGGCCGTGTCGATGCTTTTTCTGTTACGTATGTTGTTGATGGGCCTGCACTTTATGCTGGCGGGCATATTGGGCGTGCTGCTGGGCGTGTGCCGACCGTTCAACCCGGATAACAGCCGCCTGTGCGCGCGCCTGTACGCGTTGCCGGCCATGTGGATCCTGGGGCTGAACGTGAAGGCCGATGTGGATTCGCTGCGTAACAAGCCGGGCACGTGTGTCGTCATCGCCAACCATCAGTCCAACTATGACCTGTTTGTGTTCGGCACCGTGGTGCCCCATCGCACGGTGTGCATTGCCAAGAAAAGCCTTAAGTGGGTGCCGCTGTTCGGCCAATTGTTCTGGCTGGCGGGCAATGTGTTGATCGACCGCGGCAACGCGCACAAGGCGCGCCGCGCGATGCTCACCACCACCCACACCTTGCAGCATGAAGACACCTCGATCTGGGTGTTTGCCGAAGGCACGCGCAACCTGGGCAAGGGCCTGCTGCCGTTCAAGAAAGGTGCGTTTCATATGGCGATTGCGGCCGGTGTGCCCATCGTGCAGGTGTGCGTCAGCAACTATGTGAACCATATGCGGCTCAATCGCTGGAACAGTGGTGATGTGCTCATACGTTCTTTGCCGCCGATTCCTACTACCGGGATGACGTCGGATGACATTCCCGCTCTGCTGCAGGCGTGCCAGGCGCAGATGGCCGAATGCATTGCGCAGATGGATGCGAGTGTTGCGCGGGGGAGTTGTGAAGCGCGGGTCGCTTGAGATTGGAGGGCGGTCAGTGGGCCGGCGCGAGCAAGCTCGCTCACTACGGAAACCGGCAACACGAGCCGTAACAATTGAACTCGCTTCGGGCTAAGCTGCCAGACACCTGTCCTCCTAATAAGAAGCGATCTGCACCATGGGTAGAGTTGTTGCGGCCGCCGTCTACAGCGCCGGTAAGAAAGTCACTGATATCACCCTGGACGAAGGCGCGGCCTGGGCCGCCAAACCCGACCACTTTGTGTGGATCGGCCTGGAAGAACCCAACACCCAGGAGCTGGCCAACCTGCAACGCCAGTTCAACCTGCATGAACTGGCCATCGAAGACGCCCTGGAAAAACACAGCCGGCCGAAGCTGGAAACCTTCGGCGATGCGCTGTTCATCGTCACTTACTCACCGGTGCGCGAGAACGGCAAGCTGGTGTTTATCGAAACCCATATCTTTGCCGGCAACGGCTACATCATCACCGCGCGTAACGGCCATTCGGCGTCCTACGGCTATGTGCGCCAGCGGTGTGAGGCGCGGCCTCTGCTGCTGGAGCACGGGGAAGATTTCGTGCTGTATGCACTGCTGGATTTCGTCACCGAAAACTACCAGCCGGTGAGCGAGGCGATCCACGCCGAGATCGACGAGCTGGAGCGCAACGTGCTGTGCAATTCGCTCAACGAAAACGATATCCAGAACCTCCACGGCCTGCGCCGCGACGTGTTGCGGCTCAAGCGTTATGTGGCGCCGATGGTGGAGATCAGCCAGGAGCTGCAGAAGCTGAGCTTCCCGTTCATTGACAAGAACATGCGCCCGTACTTCCGTGACGTGCAGATCCACGTGACACGCCAGATGGAAGACCTCACCACCCTGCGTGACATCGCCAGCCAGACCATCGAGATCGGTGTGCTGCTGGAGGCTTCGCGCCAGAGCGTGGTGCAGCGCAAGTTCGCCGCGTGGGCGGCGATCCTGGCGTTCCCCACGGCAGTGGCGGGGATTTATGGGATGAATTTCCAGAACATGCCCGAGCTGCAATGGCACTACGGCTATTTTGCGGTGCTCGGGTTTATTGCGGTGGGCTGTACGGGCTTGTGGGCCAGTTTCAAGCGGTCGGGGTGGTTGTAAAACGTTGCCGACGCACGACCGCCATCGCGTTTAAGCCGTGGCTTCGGGTTTGTGGGCCACGAAGCGCATCATCCACTCCGCCACGGTTGCGCCGTGGTGGTCACGTTCCAGGCTGGCGACGCCGTGGGTGTAGACCTTCTCACCCAAGGTTGTCTGAAGAATTTCCAGCAGTTCGCGGGAATAGTCATGGATGAATTCCGGGTGGCCCTGGAAGCACAGCACCTGGTCTTCGATGTGGTAGGCGGCGTACGGGCAGAAATCGCTGGAAGCGATCACCGTGGCGTTGTCTGGCAGCGTAGTGACCTGGTCCTGGTGGCTGATCAGCAGGGTCAGTTCTTCCACCACCGGGCTCATCCACGGGGCCTTGGCGTTCAGTTTGTAATCATGGATGCCCATGCCCCAGCCTTTGCTGGCGCGCTCGGTCTTGCCGCCCAGCAGCAGTGCCAACAGTTGATGGCCGAAGCAGATACCCAGCAGCTTGTCGCCACGCGCATAGCGTTCGAGCAGGTAGGTCTTGAGGGTCTGGATCCACGGGTCGGTACCGAAAGAGTCAGCCTTGCTGCCGGTCACCAGGTAGGCATCGAACACTTCATCGTCCGACGGGTATTCGCCCTGCACCACGTTGTAGACGACAAAGTCAGCGGCAATCGGTTGCTTGGTAAACAGGCGCTTGAACATCTGCCCGTACCCTTGGTACTGATCGATCAAACCTGGACGCAGGATATCGGTTTCCAGGATACAGACGCGTAGCGACATAAAAAATACCTGACACGGTGATGGGAATAATGCACACCCCAGAGCCTGCCTTGAAACACCCCTTCAAGGCAAGTCCCACCGGACGCTCTCTACAGTGTGGGAGCGGGCTTGCTCGCGAAAGCGGTGGGTCAGTCACTGCCTGCTTTAACTGACCCACCGCCTTCGCGAGCAAGCCCGCTCCCACATTTTGATCACCGAAAGGCTTCCCCCTGGGCGGCTTTTTCAAGTAGCAAGGCCGGGGGGTTGAACCGCTCTCCGTATTGCTCAGCCAGGTAACGCGCACGGGCGATGAAGTCGTTCAACCCAAACTGGTTGATAAACTGCAACGCGCCGCCACTCCACGCGGCAAAGCCGATGCCGAAGATCGAGCCGACGTTGGCATCGGCCGTGGACATCAACACGCCCTCCTCCACACAGCGCACGGTTTCGATGGCCTGGATAAACAGCAAGCGGTCGCGCACATCCTGCGGCGAGATCTGGTTGTCGGCGCGTTCAAAGCGGCTTTTCAGCTCCGGCCACAGGTGCTTCTGCCCGCCATTGGGGTACTCATAAAACCCGCCACCCGCCGCCTTGCCTAAGCGCTTGTATTCATTGACCAACAGGTCGATCACCGCCGTGGCCGGGTGTGCCGGCATTGCCTTGCCTTCCGCCTGCAGATCCTTGGCAGTTTGCTGCCTGATGTGGCTCATCAGGCTGAGGGACACCTCATCCGAGACGGCCAGCGGCCCCACCGGCATGCCGGCCTTGCGCGCCTCGGTCTCGATCATCGGCGCGGCCACGCCCTCGCCGAGCATGGCAATGCCTTCGTTGGTGAAGGTGCCGAACACCCTTGAGGTGAAGAAACCCCGGCTGTCATTGACCACGATCGGGGTTTTCTTGATTTGCAGGACGAAATCAAAACCCCGGGCCAGGGTTTCGTCGCTGGTCTGGGCGCCCTTGATAATTTCCACCAGCGGCATCTTGTCGACCGGGCTGAAGAAATGCAGGCCGATGAACTTGGCTTGATCCGGCACGGCCTTGGCCAAGCCGCTGATCGGCAGCGTGGAGGTATTGGAGGCGATCACCGCATCAGCGCCGACCACGCTGTGTGCAGCGGCCGAGACTTTTGCCTTGAGTTCACGGTCTTCAAACACCGCTTCGATGATCAGGTCGCAACCGGCTAGGTCGGCGTCGGCGGCAGTGGGAAGAATGCGTGACAGGATGATTTCTCGCTGCTCAGCGGTCATTTGCCCACGGCTGACCTTCTTGTCGAGCAACGCCGCCGAGTGCGCCTTGCCCTTCTCGGCGGCGGCCAGGTTGATGTCCTTGAGCACCACGTCGACGCCGGCACTGGCGCTGACATAGGCAATGCCCGCCCCCATCATCCCGGCACCGAGCACACCGACCTTGCGCGTCACAGAGGGCGCAACCCCCTGGGGCCGCGAGCGGCCGGCGTTGATGTCGTTGAGCTGGAACCAGAAGGTGCCGATCATATTCTTCGCCACTTGCCCGGTGACCAGCTCGGTGAAGTAGCGGGTTTCGATCAAGTGCGCCGTGTCGAAATCCACCTGGGCGCCCTCTACGGCGGCACAGAGGATTTTCTCCGGTGCGGGGAAGCAGCCCTGGGTCTTGCTGCGCAAGATCGACGGCGCGATGGCCAGCATCTGCGCGACTTTCGGGTTGGACGGCGTGCCGCCCGGCAGTTGATAGGCCTTGCTGTCCCACGGCTGTTTGGCCTCTGGGTTGGCGAGGATCCAGGCCCGGGACTTGGCCAGCAGCTCATCACGATCTGCTGCCAATTCATTGATCAAGCCAGCTTGCAACGCCTGTTGCGGTCGCACTTTCTTGCCTTCCAGCAGGTAGGGCAAGGCCTTTTCCAACCCCAGCAGGCGCACCATGCGCACCACCCCACCGCCGCCCGGCAACAGGCCCAGGGTCACTTCCGGCAACCCCAGCTGTGTGGATGTGGCATCCAGCGCGACCCGGTAATGGCAGGCCAGGCATATCTCCCAGCCGCCGCCCAGGGCGGCGCCATTGATCGCGGCCACCACCGGTTTGCCGAGGGTTTCCAGGCGACGCAACTGCGCCTTCAGCTCCAGCACGCCGTCATAGAAGTCCTTGGCGTGAGCCTTGTCGACCTTGATCAATTCATTGAGGTCGCCGCCGGCAAAAAACGTCTTCTTGGCCGAGGTGATGATCACCCCGGCAATACTGTCCTTTTCTGCTTCCAGGCGCGTAAGCGTGGCCGCCATGGCTTCGCGGTAAACGCCGTTCATGGTGTTGGCGCTCTGGCCGGGCATGTCGAGGGTCAGCACCACGATCTGGTCCTGGCCTTTTTCGTAACGAATGGCTTGGGTCATGACAGGTTCCTTGGGCTCAGAGCCGTTCGATGATGGTGGCGATGCCCATGCCACCGCCGACACACAGGGTGGCCAGGCCGTAGCGCTGCTGGCGGGCTTCCAGCTCGTCGAGCAAGGTGCCGAGGATCGCGCAGCCGGTGGCGCCCAACGGGTGGCCCATGGCAATGGAGCCGCCGTTGACGTTGACTCGCGTAGCGTCAATGCCCATGTCCTTGATGAACTTGAGCACCACCGAGGCGAAGGCTTCGTTGACTTCAAACAGGTCGATGTCCTCGACCCGCAGGCCGGCCTTGGCCAACGCTTTGCGGGTGGCCGGCGCCGGGCCAGTGAGCATGATGGTCGGGTCGGTGCTGGTGACGGCCGTGGCAACAATGCGCGCTCGCGGTTGCAGGCCCAGTTCGCGGCCTTTCGCTTCGGAGCCGATCAGCATCAGCGCGGCGCCATCGACAATGCCGGAGCTGTTGCCCGGCGTGTGCACATGCTGGATGCGTTCCACATGGCTGTAGACCCGCAGTGCCGTGGCGTCGAAGCCCATCTGCCCCATCATTTCAAAGCTGGGCTTGAGTTTGCCCAGGCCTTCGAGGGTGGAGTCGCCGCGGATGAACTCGTCATGGTCCAGCAGCACGATGCCGTTCTGGTCCTGCACCGCAATCAGCGACTTGTTGAAGGAACCGTCTGCGCGCGCCCTGGCAGCTTTCTGCTGGGACTGTAGGGCAAAGGTATCCACGTCCTGGCGCGTGAAGCCTTCCAGGGTGGCGATCAGGTCGGCGCCGATGCCCTGGGGCGTGAAGTGGCTGTGCATATTGGTGTGCGGGTCGAGCACCCAGGCGCCGCCGTCGCTGCCCATGGGCACGCGGGACATGGACTCGACGCCGCCCACCACCACCAGGTCTTCAAAGCCGGAGCGCACCTTCATGGCGCCCAGGTTGACCGCTTCCAGCCCAGAGGCGCAGAAGCGGTTGATTTGCACCCCGGCGACGCTGATGTCCCAGTCCGCCACCAGGGCGGCGGTCTTGGCGATGTCGGCGCCCTGGTCGCCCACCGGGGTGACGCAGCCCAGCACAATGTCATCCACCTGGCGCGTGTCGAGGTCGCTGCGTTGCGCCAGCGCGGTGAGCAGGCCGGCCACCAGGTTCACCGGCTTGACGCTGTGCAGGGCACCGTCCGCCTTGCCTTTGCCACGGGGCGTGCGTATCGCATCAAAGATCAAAGCTTGGGTCATGACGTCCTCTAACCGCTGTGCATGTGTGCCCCTACCTTAGGCCCGATTGACACGGTTTCAATGACGGATGCGCTCATTGCTTTTGACCCCCACGCTCGGACGAACGGTAGGCTACGGCGGCAATTGCTTGATTAATCGTTTTAGCTGTCTAGCCAAGGGGCTGGCGCCAAGATGGCGATAGGCCTCATTCCGTTTTTAGCGCAATTGCTGATTAGCTGATATGAAATGGATCTAAGCCACGCAGAACGAGGGCTCTAAGGTTGAATCTGTAAGGAGCTGCTGCCGGGTTTTGCTGGAGCAGCTGTAAGAAAAGTGCAACGTCACATCGCGATACTGAAATAAACCGGCACGCATTTGACGCTCAGGAATAACAACAAAAGGCAGTCAGCCATGTTCAAGCACACGAAAGTTCGTCAGGCGGGACTTATTCTGTTCGCCACCACACTGATTCTGATTTTGCCCAACCTGACCAAGGTTATTGGGTGACACACCGATCCCCACATTCCGTGCACACCGTGCACCAGGACTGCAGCTTTTGGCAGCACCTGCCGGGACATTGCGCATAGCGGTCCCGTTGCAGGGGCTGTCTTTTTGCGTGCGAATTTCCGGTATCGTGAGCCCCACCGCCACTTCACACCGGGCTCTCTCTTGAAAACCATCCTTGCCGCTTTCGCCTTGCTGCTGGCCTTGCCGGTTTCAGCTGCGCAATTGACCATCGAGCTGGACCACACCACCAAGACCTGGCAAACCGCCGACCTGCTCAAGCTGCCCGAAGCGCAGACGGTGCAGATCGCGGATGACGTTTCCTACAAGCGCAACATGACCTATCGCGCTGTGCCGCTGGCGGTGTTGCTGCCGGGTCTCGAGCCCCAGAACCATCTGCAAGCCGTTGCCCTGGATGGGTTCGCCGCCGAACTCGCTGCCGCGCCGCTGCTGCACAAAAGCGGCGCCCGCGCCTGGCTGGCGGTAGAAGACCCGGCCCACCCGTGGCCTCCGCTGGCCGACGGCAAACCTAGCGCCGGGCCGTTTTACCTGGTGTGGACCGACCCGCAGGCCGGCCGTATCAGCCCCGAGCAATGGCCGTTCCAGATCTCCGGGATCAAGCAGTTGAAGACGGTTGCCGAGCGCTTCCCCGCCCTGTTGCCGGCCCCCAAGCTGGCGGCCAATGACCCGATCAATCAGGGCTTTGCGCTGTTCCAGAAAAACTGCCTGGCTTGCCACCGCCTCAATGGCGCAGGCGATGCGCAAGTGGGGCCGGACCTGAACATTCCCTACAACCCCACCGAGTATTTCAGCGGCGACTTCCTCAAGCGGTATATCCGCGACCCGCAGAGCCTGCGGCATTGGCCGCAGGCAAAGATGCCGGCGTTCGCGGCCAGTGTGCTGCCAGACAATGAGTTGGATTTGTTGGTGGGGTATTTGAAGCACATGGCCGGTCGCAAACAGCAACCCTGAGCCCAAACACATATCAATTGTGGGCGCTGGCTTGTGTGGGAACTGGCTTGCCTGCGATGGCATCACCTCGGTGCATCTGTTGTACCGAGGTGTCAGCATCGCGGGCAAGCCCGGCTCCCACACAAGCCAGCTTCCACATTAGATCTACGTCGCCTATTGCTGCTGGACTGAAATGACGGGCGTCGGTGCCACAAACACTTTGGCATGCATCTGTTCATGCCCGCCTCCGCGGCGCATGCCGCGTACCGGGCAGGCGTCGAGGTAATCCAGGCCCACGGCCAGCTTCAAATGCCGCTCCGGGCGGGCCAGTTGGTTGGTCACGTCAAAACTGTACCAGGCGTCGTCGAGCCAGGCTTCGGCCCAGGCGTGGCTGGCAAGGTGTGCACTGTCTTCGCTGTACAAATACCCCGACACATACCGCGCCGGAATCCCCAGGCTGCGCGCGCAGGCCAGGAATGCATGGGCGTGGTCCTGGCACACCCCTGCCCTGCCAGCAAAGGCCTGGGCGGCGCTGGTGTCGACTTCAGTGGCGCCCGGCGTGTAGACCATCGCCTGGTTGAGCCCGTGCATCAGGTCGATCAGCGCCGTGCGGTCGCGACGCTGATGGCAGTGCTGCTCGGCAAACCGGCGCAACGCGTCATCGGGTTCGGTCAGGCGTGTGCTGCGCAGGAACGGGAAGGCTGATTGGCTCTCGTGTTCAGCCTCGCGCAACTCGTCGATGTCGACCTGGCCCCGGGCGCCGATGATGATGGCTTCGTGGGGCTCATCCAGGGTCAGCACATGCAGGATATTGCCGAACGGGTCCACCTGCGCGCGCACCGGGCGGGGCAGGTCAAGTTGCCAACTGAGCACGTGCTGGCGCTCGCTGTCGTGGGGCGTGAGGCGCAGGTACTGGATGCTTGCACGCACCTGGTCCTCGTAGTGGTAGGTAGTTTCGTGACTGATGGAGAGTCTCATGCGGCCTCCAGGTAGGAACTGTAGATGGCGTCGCCCAACTGGCGCACCAAAGGAATAAAGTCGGTCAGCCAGGCGTGCAGGCCTTCCTCGAGGATTTCGTCGATGGCTGTGAAGCGCAGGCGCGCGTCCATCTCGGCCGCCAGGCGTTGAGCCGGCCGACCGTTGAGGCCGGGCAGGCTGGCGAGGATCTGGTCGATCTCCTCACTGCAGGCACGCAGCGAACGCGGCACATCGGCGCGCAACAGCAACAACTCAGCGACTTGTCGAGCGCCAGGGGCATCACGGTAGATCTCGGTGTACGCCTCGAACGACGACAACGCCCGCAACAATGCACTCCACTGGTAGTAGGCGTGGGCCGTGCCGTCAGTGACTGCGGCGGCCTGATCGCCAGCCATTTCGTAGCGCGCATCCAGTAGACGCAAGGTGTTGTCGGCTCGTTCAATAAAGGTGCCCAGGCGAATGAAACGGAAGGCATCGTTACGCATGATGGTGCCGTAGGTGGCACCGCGAAACAGGTGGGAGCGCTCCTTGACCCACTCACAGAAGCGGCTCATGCCGTAGCGGCTGAGGCCCTGCTGGGCGATATCGCGAATATCCAGCCAGGTGGCGTTGATGTTTTCCCACATGTCGGCGGTGATTCGCCCACGCACCGCATGGGCGCTGGCCCGCGCAGCACCGAGGCAGCTGTAGATGCTGGCGGGGTTGGCCGCATCCAGCGCAAAAAAGTGCAGCAGGTGTTCGGCATGCAGTTCGCCATGGCGTTCGCGGTAATCCTCCAGCGTGCCGGTGATCAGCAAGGGCATGGCCAGTTCGTGCAGGCCGTCGCCATGCCCGTCCTGCGGCATCAACGACAGCGAATAGCTGACATCGAGCATGCGCGCGAGGTTTTCCGCACGCTCCAGGTACCGCGACATCCAGTACAGGTCGGAGGCAGTTCTACTCAACATGGCATCAGTCCTCCACCACCCAGGTGTCTTTGGTGCCGCCGCCCTGGGACGAGTTGACCACCAGCGAGCCTTCGCGCAGGGCCACGCGGGTCAGGCCGCCCGGCACCACGCGGGTTTCCTTGCCGGACAACACGAACGGGCGCAGGTCGATGTGGCGTGGCGCGATGCCGTTCTCGACAAAGGTCGGGCACGTGGACAAGCACAAGGTGGGCTGGGCGATATAGGCGTGGGGCTTGGCCTTGATGCGTGCACGAAAGGCTTCGATCTCCGCCGCCGTGGACGCTGGACCCACCAGCATGCCGTAGCCACCGGAGCCCTGGGTTTCCTTCACCACCAGGTTCGGCAGGTTGGCCAGCACATAGGACAGTTCGTCAGGCTTGCGGCATTGGAAGGTAGGAACGTTCTTCAGGATCGGCTCTTCGTCCAGGTAAAACCGGATCATCTCGGTGACGAAGGGGTACACCGACTTGTCATCCGCCACCCCGGTGCCAATGGCATTGGCCAGCACCACGTTGCCCGAGCGATACGCGGCGAGCAGGCCGGGCACGCCCAGCATCGACTCCGGGTTGAAGGCCAGCGGGTCGAGGAACGCGTCGTCAAGGCGACGGTAAATCACGTCCACGGCCTTGGGGCCGTCGGTGGTGCGCATGAACACGCGGTCATCGCGCACGAACAGGTCGGCGCCTTCCACCAGCTCCACGCCCATCTCCCGGGCAAGGAAGGCATGCTCGAAGAACGCGCTGTTGAAGCGGCCCGGGGTCAGCACCACCACGCTGGGGTTATCCAGGGGGCTTGAGCTTTTCAGGGTGTCGAGCAGCAGGTTGGGGTAATGGTCGATGGGCGCGATGCGCTGGGCAGCGAACAGCTCGGGGAACAGGCGCATCATCATCTTGCGGTCTTCGAGCATGTAGCTGACGCCGCTGGGGGTGCGCAGGTTGTCTTCCAGCACGTAGTAGGTGCCGTCGCCATCACGTACGAGATCGACCCCGGAAATGTGGGAATACAGATCGCGGTGAAGGTCCAGGCCCTGCATGGCCAACTGGTATTGCTCGTTGGCCAGCACCTGTTCGGCGGGGATGATCCCGGCCTTGATGATGCGTTGTTCGTGGTACAGGTCGGCAAGAAACATGTTCAGCGCCTTGACCCGTTGGATGCAGCCCCGCTCGACAACCCGCCATTCACTGGCCGGAATACTGCGTGGGATGGTGTCGAACGGAATCAGGCGCTCGGTGCCCTGCTCGTCCCCATAGAGCGTGAAGGTGATTCCGGCGCGGTGAAACAGCAAATCGGCTTCGCGCCGGCGCTGGGCCAGCAGTTCAGCCGGGGTTTCGGCCAACCATCGGGCGAACTCGCGGTAATGGGGGCGAACCTGCCCTGCCCCATCGTACATTTCGTCGTAATAAGTGCGGATCATGCCGTACTCCTTGTCACCCGGACGCAAGAACCATCGCAAGGCCCGTGCCAGCGGCATAAACACTTGAAAATCAGTGAGTTGAATTCATACGAGGCCCGTGTCGCACCGTCCTGGTGCGCAGAATGCCCGACGCCAGGCCGCACGCTTCATCGCAATGCGGGCTTTGGCTATCAACAGCATAGCCAGAGTTGATTTCACTGCCCGGCCAACCCTGCGGATAATCACCACCATCTGCTGAACAGGACTCGTCCTACAGCCTCAACCCATGCGCAATCGGTAACGTGGTGTTTCGTGTACCCACCGGCTCCTCCGGTCTTCCCTTTAGGCCACCCTTCTTAGGGTGGCTTTTTTTTTCGCCTCGAAAAATCGCCATCGCCGGCAAGGCGAGCTCCTACAGGGGTGGTGGTGACGGCACTGCACAAACAAAAACGGCCGACCCGAAGGTCAGCCGATACGCTGTGTTTCTCATACTGCTACATGGGTAACCCACGCACCTCCTGCTTGACGCCCCAGCCTTCGATGATCCCGCCCAGCGGCTCGACCACCGCCTCAAAGTCTTGCTCGAAGTCTCCTATGCCGTCGTAGGTCGCGAACATGATTTTGCTCAGTTCCAGGTACCAGGCGCCGTCATCGCGCGCACTGACCTGGGCATTCAGGGATTCCCCGCGAAACCGACCCGCCGCCCTGCGCGCCCGTTCCTCATCCGGAAAAATGGCGTAGAACTCGATGGGGTGGAAACGTGAGAAGTCGAAGCCGCCTTCTTTCATGCGGCGCAGAACGTTGGTGCTGATGTCTTCTTGATAGGCTGTGCTCATGAAAAGTGCTCCTCAAATTGATGGATAGACTTTCCGTGCTTCCCGAAGCCCGCGCCCTACTGGCGCGGGTGCTACGGCAAATAACAACACCGAGGGAAAACAAGCATGTAGCTGACAAGACCAGACCTTAGCGAATCATTCGCTGATCTCGATTGCAGAGTAGCGCGAAGCTATCACCTCCACCAGAGGCGCTTTAATGGCAGTCAGGGAATGTTCAGGCGGCAGGCGAGATGTCGAGGATCTGGATACTGTTCTGGTCTTTGAGGATCTTGACCGTCGGCTCGGGCTTGCGGCCTTCCAGGTCATTGAGGTCAAGCTCGGCCGCAACGGGCACCAGCTTGTTGCGAATCATGTGCGCAGCGTCTTCGAGGCTGGGCTTTTGTTCGCAGGTGAACTGCTCCACAGCCTTTACGCCGTGGTCATCAACGAAGGTAATTTGCCACGTTTGCATCGGTGCCTCCTCGATAAAGCCCGCGTGTGGGCTCACATCTATCTGGACCTTGGGGGTTCGCCAAACGTTCCACCCAAGGCCGGAGGCACCGGACCGGTAGCGCTTACTTCTCGGCGCGTTCCTTGAGGGCTTTCAAGGTGTTGAACGGCGCGTCCACCACGAACTTGTTGGCCAACCACGACGGCACGCTGCCGCCTGGCTCGGTGTGCACCTGATAAGTGACTTCGGTCTGGTTGTCGCCTTTGGGTACCAGCTTCCAGTAGCCGTCCACCTGGGCCACACGCACGTAGCCTTTGACTTCTGGCTGGTAGGTCGGCACTTCCAGCAGCTTGCGAGTCACGGTGCCATCAGCCGATTTGCTGGTGGTGATCTCCAGGATGGAATCGCGGTCGGTCACCGGGAACGGTGCCTTGAACTGGGTGTAGGTCCAGCTCTTGTCACCTTCGGTCTTCAGCAATTTCTGCGATTTGCACTCGTGGATCCAGGTGCAAGCGCCGACGGCGTCTTCCTGCAGGGCAACGATTTTTGCCACGGGTGCCTTTATCACGGTCACACCGCGATAGGCCTTGTACTTGGAGCCGGCAATTTCGCTCAGGGACACCTTGATACCGTCTTCGTCCTTGGCGACTTGCCAATCCTCAGCCTGGGCAGTGGCAGCAAACAACACCGTAACACCGCACAACACAGCCATTCGTTTCAGCGAACCCATTGTTGTATTCCTTATTGTTGAAGTTCCGATAGTAAAGCCCATCAAGCCGCCGTCATCTGCTCCCACCAGCCGATCAACCGGATGGCATCGGCCTGGTCGGTGCCACACACCTCAGGATCTGCCTTGAAATCACTGCACACCGCAGGGCGCTCCGGCTGGCCGAACAGCAGGCATAGCTGTTCGACCGACAAGTGCAGGCAACGCTCCCCCGCAGGTTTGCCCTGGGGCATTCCCGGCAGCGGTGAACTGATGGAGGGGGCGATGCAGCAAGCGCCACAGCCTTCACGGCATTTCATGACCAGCAGGTCCTCGACGACTCAATGTGGATGGCCGGGCTAGAGTACGCCCTTAAACAGCCGTTTTAAAATGGTCTAACAGGGGTTTTTCGCACAAAACAAACGTGACTGACCAGTCTGCGACAGATGGTCGAGGGTCGGGGTCACCTTCAGGGGAACAGTTTACTGCTTGAATTCGAAATCCAGCGCGGCGCCTTCCACCTCACGCCGTTCTTCGTTACGCAGTTGCAGCTTCATCTCGTTGCTGAGCAGACGGCCGTTGATCTGGAACGCGCTGTTGTCGGACGGCTTCTCGCCGAACATGGGCGGCAACAACGGCACACTCTTGGGCTTGGGCATGGTGCCAATCGGCTGCAAGTGCCTGACCATGTCCGAAGGCAGCGAAAGGTCCAACTGTGCGGGTGGCAGTTGGGTCTGGGCCACTTCATGGGCCGATTTGGACTTGCTGGCGATCGGCGCACGCTTTTTGATCGTCGCCGCCTTCTTCTTGACTGCCGGGGCTTTTTTCGCCGGGGCCGGTTTTTTCGCGGGGGTCTTCTGCTGGCTAGTGGCGGCGGGCTTGCTGTCCGTCACGGGGGTTGCCGCCAGCACCGTGCCGACGTTGCACAGGCTTAGCAGGCCAATCACCACAGCAGCGCGGAAAATAGAAGTCATATCGCCAACAGCATTAACGGCAGAGGGCCATATGCTCGCTTGTTGTGCGCGGCATGACAAGCGTGCTGATCAGCCAGCGAGCGGTACTGTCCCCAATGCACGCCTCAAAAACCCGCTGCAGTTTCCTGGCACAACTGGCTGGCAAGCATGCCCAGTGTCATCAGCGCGCGCTCTGCCTCACGGTTCCACGGGGTGCCGCAGTTGAGGCGGATACAGTGGTTGAACTGTTCCGTATTACTGAATATCACCCCCGGCGCAATGCTGATGCCCTGCTGCAGGGCGCGCACGTGCAATTCCTGGGTATTGACCCGCCCCGGCAAACTGACCCACAAGATAAAGCCCCCCGTCGGACGGGTCATTTGCGTGCCTTCCGGGAAATACTGCTGCACCGCCAGCTGAAACGCGCTGAGGTTCTTGCGGTATTCCTGGCGGATGTAGCGCAGGTGCCGGTCATAGCCACCGTTTTCCAGGTACGCCGCAACGCCCATCTGGGTCACGCTGCACGCCGAATGGGTACTGAACATCTGCAAACGCTGGATTTCCTGCTGGTATTTGCCGGCGATCATCCAGCCGATGCGCACACCGGGGGACAAGGTCTTGGAAAAGCTTGAACAGTAGATCACCCGATCCAGGCGGTCGTAGGCTTTGAGCGCCTTGGTGCGGCCCAGCTCGAACATCAGCTCGCCGTAGATATCGTCCTCGACGATCTGGATATCAAAGTCCGACGCCAGGCGCAGCAGTTGCTTCTGGCGCTCCTCGGGCATGGTCGCGCCCAGCGGGTTGCTCAAGCGCGTGGTCAGCACCAGGGCCTTGATCGACCATTGGTTGGCAGCCAATTGCAGGGCTTCCAGACTCATGCCGGTGGCCGGGTCGCTGGGGATCTCGATGACTTTAAGGCCCAACAGGTCGGCCAGTTGCAGCAAACCGTAATAGGTCGGTGACTCGGCGGCGATCAGGTCGCCAGGGCGTGTGAGCACACGCAGCGACATCTGCAACGCATCGACACAGCCGTGGGTGATCACCACTTCGGAAGGGTCCACCACCACGCCGGCGTCGCGCATGCGAATCGCGACCTGGCGGCGCAGCGGCTCGAAGCCAGGGCTGAACATGTAGCTGAATGCCCGTGGGCTCTGGAAGCGCGTGACCTTGGCCAACTGCTGATGCAGTGCCCGCACGGGCAGGTAGTCGACACTCGGCACAGCCGCGCCCAGCGGGAACACCCCTTCGCGGCGCGACTCGACCAATACCTGCTGGATGATGCTGCTGCGGGTGACCAACCCCGGGCGCTCGACCCGTGCGATGTCCGGCG
Source organism: Pseudomonas sp. BIGb0164 (assembly GCF_024810135.1). Lineage (NCBI taxonomy): Bacteria > Pseudomonadati > Pseudomonadota > Gammaproteobacteria > Pseudomonadales > Pseudomonadaceae > Pseudomonas > Pseudomonas sp. BIGb0164. The sequence continues at coordinate 247,469 of NZ_JANUEA010000005.1, forward strand.
TAGGGGCCGTCAGCGCGGGGGTCTGGTGCACGTAGTAGCCCGATTGCGGCCGCGCCCGGATCAGCCCCTGGTCTTCCAGGTTGGCGTAGGCCTGCAATACCGTCGCATGGCTCACATTGAGCTGGGAGCTCATCTTGCGCACCGAAGGCACGCGCTCCCCCGGTTGATAGACACCGCGCCGGATATCCTCAGCCAGTTGCTGGGCGATACGTTGGTAAAGCAACAGATTGGTCATGACGCAGCACTCGATTTCACGGGTATTTTATTTTTGTGTGAAACATACCGGCACAGTTTAGAAGTGTACGGGGACAGTTGCCACAATAGTCGAGCGCGGGCGGGAGTGACAGTAAAAACTGTAAGGGTGGTTGAACAGAATCGCAGGCATAAAAAAACCGATCAATGATCGGTTCACAGAGAGCTGTAGGAGCTGGCTTGCCAGCGATGGCATCACCGCTGTTTACCTGACACACCGAGGTGCCTGAATCGCCGGCAAGCCGGCTCCTACAAGAGACTTTAGCGGGCGGCGCCGAGTTGGCCTTTTTCGTCGGAGAAGACGATCTCGACCCGACGGTTCTGCGCCCTGCCCCGCTCGGAAGCGTTGGCCTCCACCGGGTACTGGTCGCCGTACCCCTGGACTTCGATACGCTGCTCATCGATGCCCAGGTCCATCAACACATCGGCCACCGATTGCGCACGGTCGCGGGACAGTTTCAGGTTTTCCTGCTCGCCACCGGTGTTGTCGGTGTAGCCCTCGATGCGCACTGTGCGCTTGGGGTTCAGTTGCAGGAACTGCACGATTTTCAGCACGGTGCGGTTGGCGGAGTTTTCCAGCTCGGCTTCACCGGTGTCGAACAGCACATCGCCCAGGGTCATCACCAGGCCGCGGTCGGTCTGGGTAGTGGTCAGGCTGGCGATTTGCTGCTCCAGCCACTTGCCCTGCTGCTGCACACTGGCCAGCTTGTTTTCACGCAGGGCCAATTGCAGGCGCTGGCGCTCCAGTTCGAGCTTGACGCCGCGCTCGGCGTTGAGCGCCTGCTCAGTGTGTTCACGGGCGATGGCACTGTAGCGCTGGCTCAGGTAGGCGTAGTGCACCACGTCGGCGCCGCTGCCCCAGTAGCTGGACAAACGGTCGGCGCGGGCGAGGGACTCGCCGGCCCGGATGATGTCCTTGGGCGCAAAGCGCAGCACATTGGCGTCTTCCTTGACCTTCTGGAAGTCATTGCTGGCCAGTTGCAACGCCTGTTCGCTGTTGGGCTGGTTGGCACAACCGCCCAATACCGCGCTGCCCAGCAGCAACACACAGCTCAAACCACGGATCAACGGGCTCATTGGGCTTCTCCCAACTGCAATTGCTTGCGCAGGCGGGTGATGCGCGTGTTGAGCACATTCAGTTGTTCCTGGCTCTTGCGGGTCAGCACCTGGGCTTCGGCCAGGCGTGCGTCCAGCTCGGCCTGTTCGGCACGCATGCGCGCGTGTTTGTAGGACTGATCGGCCATGTCGGCCTTGGCCCGGGCGAATTTGTCTTCAGCCAGTTTCAGTTCAGGCGATTCATCAGTACTGGCGCCCACCGCACTGGCTTGTTCCAAGGCCTGCTGGGTGAGGCGAATTTGTTCATTCGGTGCCGGATCGGTTGCACATCCCGCCAGAGCGACAACGGCGAGGGCCGCGAAAAGAGGTCGAAGAGTCACTGAAAATCCTTACTTTGCTGGGGTGCCGACGGGTTGCTGCAATTGCGCTTTCCAACGCTCCAGATTGCGCTGCAACGCCGCTTGCGCCACACCGGAAGCGGGCAATTCTGTCATCTTTTTCGCCAACTGTCCGCGCAGCCACGGATCATTGCAGGCCGAGTTGTGGGAAATCGCCAGGTACAGTCCCGGCTGGTCGATGGGCACTTCGCGGGCGACCAGGTCATTGCTCATGCCCAGGGTCTGGGCCATGGCCATGCCGGAATAACGCCCAGCGAGCACGTAGTCCACCTCACCGAGCAGCAGCTTCTGAAACGCCGGGGTCAGGTTGGGCAGGCGCTGCAAGCTGAGTTGTTGGCTGGCAAACATCTCGAACTCGGCACTCAAGCGCGCCCGCTCCGACACTGCGCCCTTGTGGCCATGCAGGTCAGCGGCCGAGGCATACACCAGCGGCGAATCCTTGCGGGTCCACACCAGGTAATCGATCTGCACCAGCGCCGGGTGGATGTAGTCGAGGGTTTCCAGCTCGCCCAAGTTCAGCGGCGCATCGGCCAGGATGTCCATGCGCCCGCTGCGCACTTCATCCAGTGCCAGGGAACGCTTGCCGCCGTAGAGCAGGTCGATTTTCAGGCCGAGGTCGTTGCCCACCTGTTGCAACACGTCGGCGGTGGCGCCGATCAGGTGCGTCGGATCTTGCGGGTCACGCCACAGCAGCGGTGGCGCGTCCGGGCTGCCGGTGATCACCAGGCGCTCGCATTTGCCGGCGGCCAGCGCCAGGCCCGGCAGCAACGCAAGCCCCAACAATACACTCCAACGACGCAATTCCATGACCCCTCCTCCCAATGACAAACGCATCCCTTGTAGGAGCCGGCTTGCCGGCGATGGCGTCCGTACGATCAATACAGATTTGACAGCCCCATCGCCGGCAAGCCGGCTCCTACAGGGCAAAAAAAAGCCCGGTCATAAGACCGGGCTCTTTATAAGTGAAGCGGCTGGATTAGACCAGCTTCTCCAACTCAGGTACGGCTTCGAACAAGTCCGCCACCAGGCCGTAATCGGCCACCTGGAAGATCGGTGCTTCTTCGTCCTTGTTGATCGCAACGATCACTTTGGAGTCTTTCATACCGGCCAAGTGCTGGATCGCGCCGGAGATACCGACGGCGATGTACAGCTGTGGCGCAACGATCTTGCCGGTCTGGCCGACCTGCATGTCGTTGGGTACGAAACCTGCGTCGACGGCCGCGCGGGAAGCGCCGACCGCAGCGCCCAGCTTGTCAGCCAGGGCGTACAGGTGTTTGAAGTTGTCACCATTCTGCATGCCACGGCCGCCGGAAACGACGATCTTGGCAGCGGTCAGCTCAGGACGGTCCGACTTGGCCAGCTCTTCGCCAACAAAGCTGGAAGTGCCAGCGTCGTGGGCAGCGGCAACGGCTTCAACGGCAGCCGAACCCCCTTCTGCAGCAACCGGGTCGAAACCGGTGGCACGCACCGTGATCACTTTGATTGCAGCGGTCGATTGCACGGTGGCAATGGCGTTACCGGCATAGATCGGGCGCTTGAAGGTATCAGCGCTTTCAACCGAGATGATCTCGGAGATCTGGTCAACGTCCAGCTGCGCGGCAACGCGTGGCAGGATGTTTTTGCCGTTGGAGGTAGCGGCAGCCAGGATGTGGCTGTAGCCAGCGCCCAGCTCTGCAACCAGCGGGGCAACGTTTTCCGGCAGCTGATGCGCGTAGGCCGCATTGTCAGCGTTCAGGACTTTGCTCACGCCTGCGATTTTCGCGGCGGCTTCAGCCACGGCGCCAGCGCCCTGGCCTGCTACCAGCACGTGAATGTCGCCACCGATTTTAGCGGCAGCGGCCACGGTGTTCAGGGTGGCCGGAGCCAGCGCCTTGTTATCGTGTTCTGCGATTACCAAGATAGTCATGGTTAGATTACCTTCGCTTCGTTTTTCAGTTTCTCGACCAGTTCTGCAACCGACTTGACCTTGATGCCCGCGCTGCGAGCAGCCGGTGCTTCAACCTTGACGGTCTTGTTGGTGGAGGCGGTGGAAACGCCCAAAGCGTCTGGAGTAACCGACTCAAGCGGCTTCTTCTTGGCTTTCATGATGTTTGGCAGGGACGCGTAGCGCGGCTCGTTCAAACGCAGGTCGGTGGTGACGATGGCCGGCAGCTTCAACGAAACGGTTTGTGCGCCGCCGTCGATTTCACGGGTCACTGCGACGCTGTCGCCGTTCACTTCAACTTTGGAAGCGAAGGTGCCTTGGCCGTAACCGGTCAGGGCAGCCAGCATCTGGCCAGTCTGGTTGTTGTCGCTGTCGATGGCCTGTTTGCCGAGGATCACCAGTTGAGGCTGTTCCTTGTCGACAACGGCTTTGAGCAGCTTGGCAACGGCCAGGGAGGTCAGGTCTTCAGCGGACTCGACCAGGATAGCGCGGTCAGCGCCCAGTGCCAGCGCGGTGCGCAGCTGCTCTTGAGCAGTGGTAGGGCCGATGGAAACCACGACGATTTCAGTCGCCACGCCTTTCTCTTTCAGGCGTACAGCTTCTTCCACAGCGATTTCGCAGAAAGGGTTCATCGACATCTTGACGTTAGCAAGGTCGACGCCGGAATTGTCCGCCTTGACGCGAACTTTCACGTTGTAATCGACAACGCGTTTGACAGCTACAAGAACCTTCATGGATTCCTCGTTACTCTCCGGTGAAAAGAAAGTCGCCTAGGCGAACCTGGCGGTTGATGCTCATCGGCACACAAGGGCACCTCCAAAAACGTCGGCGGATGACCTTGCTCACGGGAAGTGATGACCGTTCGTCAGTAGTGACTGAGAGGTCATTCTTTATCGCAGCGTGTAAACTGCGCGCCATTGCTTGGACGCGCGCCACCTTTCTTGCTTTTGGACGTGCTCTTGAAACCTGCAGTCTGCCTACGGTTAGCGCAAAACCGACCGTATATTGACCGGAACACCTATTCTGGTCAATACGGCAAAATAGCCAGTCATAAGCCGCGCCACTTGGATTTACCTAGCCTGCGGGCAATTCAAACAAACGTTTGTATTGGACGCTGACAGTGGTGTAGATATAATGCGCCACCTAGAGAGAAAGGTGGGTCTTGCCGTTGCTGCAAGACGACACCGAACCTCCACCCATTAGAAAAAAAAGCCTGTTGAGCCTTGAGTAGGAGATAGCCTGTGGAACGCGAATACATGGAATTCGACGTGGTCATCGTCGGCGCTGGCCCGGCAGGCCTGTCTGCCGCCTGCCGATTGAAGCAGAAGGCCGCCGAAGCCGGTAAGGAAATCAGCGTCTGCGTGGTCGAGAAAGGCTCCGAAGTCGGCGCACACATCCTGTCCGGTGCCGTGTTCGAGCCACGCGCCCTGAACGAACTGTTCCCGGACTGGAAAGAACTCGGCGCCCCGCTGAATACCCCCGTGGTGCGCGATGACATCTATGTACTGCGCAGCGCCGAAGCCTCCACCAAGGTCCCTGACTTCTTTGTGCCCAAGACCATGCACAACGAAGGCAACTACATCATCTCCCTGGGCAACCTGTGCCGCTGGCTGGCCCAACAGGCCGAGAACCTCGGCGTGGAAGTCTACCCAGGCTTCGCCGCCCAGGAAGCACTGTTCGACGAAAACGGCGTGGTACGCGGGATTATCACCGGTGACCTCGGCGTCGACCGTGAAGGCAACCCGAAAGAAGGCGTCTACACCCCGGGCATGGAACTGCGTGGCAAGTACACGCTGTTCGCCGAAGGTTGCCGTGGCCACATCGGCAAGCAACTGATCCAGCGCTTCAACCTGGACAGCGACGCCGACGCCCAGCACTACGGCATCGGCCTCAAGGAAATCTGGGAAATCGACCCGGCCAAGCACCAGCCAGGCCTGGTGGTGCACACCGCCGGTTGGCCGCTGGACATCATGAGCGCCGAGAACACCGGTGGCTCGTTCCTCTATCACCTGGAAAACAACCAGGTGGTCGTCGGCCTGATCGTCGACCTGTCCTACAGCAACACCTTCCTCTCGCCGTTCGATGAGTTCCAGCGCCTCAAGCATCACCCGGTGCTGGCCCAGTACCTCGAAGGCGGCAAGCGCATCAGCTACGGCGCCCGTGCCATCTGCAAAGGCGGCCTGAACTCGTTGCCGAAGATGGTCTTCAAGGGCGGCGCGCTGATCGGTTGCGACCTCGGCACCCTGAACTTCGCCAAGATCAAGGGCAGCCACACCGCGATGAAGTCCGGCATGCTCGCCGCCGACGCCGTGGCCGACCGCCTGTTTGCCGAATCCGAAGGCGGTGATGAACTGACCGCTTACGTCGACAGCTTCAAGAACAGCTGGCTCTACGAAGAACTGTTCGCCAGCCGTAACTTCGGCCCGGCGATGCACAAGTTCGGCCCGATCCTCGGCGCCGGTTTCAACTGGTTCGACCAGAACATCCTGGGCGGCAAGATGCCGTTCACCCTGCACGACACCAAGCCGGACTACGCCTGCCTCAAGCTGGCCAAGGACAGCAAGAAGATCGACTACCCCAAACCCGACGGCAAGTTGAGCTTCGACAAGCTGAGCTCGGTGTTCCTCTCCAGCACCAACCATGAAGAAGAGCAGCCGTGCCACTTGAAGCTCAAGGACCCGAGCATCCCGCTCGGCACCAACCTGCCGCTCTACGACGAACCAGCGCAGCGCTACTGCCCGGCCGGCGTGTATGAGGTGATCACCAAGGAAGACGGCGAGAAGCGCTTCCAGATCAACGCCCAGAACTGCGTGCACTGCAAGACCTGTGACATCAAGGATCCTTCGCAGAACATCACGTGGGTTACGCCGGAAGGCGCGGGCGGGCCGACTTACCCGAATATGTAAGCCAAAAGTAGGCTCCCAAATGGGAGCCTTTTTTATAGCTGACACGACGCGGTCAATTGTGGGAGCTGGCTTGCCTGCGATAGCGGGGGGTCAGCTACACATAAGACACTGACAGACCGCTATCGCAGGCAAGCCAGCTCCCACATTGACCGAGTTGAATCAATAAGATTTAGGCAGCGCGCTCTTCCCCCGGGCTGCGCTCGAAGTAGCGCTTGTACTCGCGGCTGAACTGCGACGTGCTCTGATACCCCACGCGGTGCGCCGCCTGCGCCACGCCCATGCCCTCCACCAGCAGCAATTGCTGGGCCTTGAGCAGCCGCAAACGCTTGAGGTACTGCACCGGCGACAACATCGTGCAGCGCTTGAAATGCTCGTGAAAGGTCGACGCACTCATGTGCGCATAACCGGCCAGGGTTTCGATGTTCAGCGGCTCGTCATAGTGAGCGTGCAAGTGGCTCAACGACGTGGCAATCCGCGAAAACTGCCCCTGCTGTTCCACCAAGGCGCGCAGCACATCCGCCTGTGGCCCGCGCAGTGCGGTGAACAATAATTCGCGTACCCGCGCCGGGCCCATGATCCGGCTTTCCAGCGGATCGTGCAGGCACTGCAGCAGTCGCTCGACACAACCGCGCATCGCATCATCGAGCACCACCGAGCTCATCGACTCCAGGGTTTGTGCGGTCGGCGGCGGCCCGGCCTGGATCCCCATGGCCATCACCAACTCGCCCAGCACCACGCGGTCGATGCCCACCGTCACGCCGAACAGCGGCGCATCCGGCGCCATGGCAAAGGTCTCGCACTCGAACGGCACCGGCATCGCCTGGATCAGGTAATGCCCGGCGCCGTACTCCAGCGTACGCGGGCCCAGGTACGCAACTTTGCTGCCCTGGGCCACGAACATCAGGCTCGGCTCATAGATCTGCGGCCCGCGCGCCACGTCGCAACTGGCGCGCAGTACCTGCACGCCGGGCAGGTTCGTCGGGGAGAAACCGTCGCAGGGCGTAAGCCCCTCGATCAAGGCAACCAGGGTGGCGTTGGCATCGAGATGGCGGGTCAACAACATGGCAAAAAACTTCGCGAAAAAGGGATGAGAACATCATCGCAGGTCTGAAGGCCCATGGATCCAAACACCCGGCACTCCCGGACGAATAGGCATGAGGTTCGGAGCAATCGCCATGGCCGCCCACGGACCCGGCGCGGAGAATGCGCCGCCTCACCTGTGATTACTTTTGCGAGGTTGCCTCCATGTACACCGCTATCGGTTATGCCGCCCAGTCGCCCACCACGCCCCTGGCCCCCATGTCGTTCGAGCGCCGCAGCCCGCGCGCCGATGACGTGGCCATCGAGATCCTCTACTGCGGCGTGTGCCACTCCGACATCCACCAGGCACGCAACGAATGGGGTATCGCCGTGTACCCGCTGATGCCCGGCCACGAAATTGTCGGCAAAGTCACCGCCGTCGGCGCCAGCGTCACCGCGCACAAAGTCGGTGACCTGGTCGGCGTCGGCTGCATGGTCGACTCGTGCCGTCACTGCGACGCCTGCCACGCGGACCTTGAGCAATACTGCCTCGAAGGCCCGACCATGACCTACGCCACCCCGGACCGCGTAGACGGCAGCAACACCATGGGCGGCTACTCCGACAGCATCGTGGTCAGCGAGCACTTTGTGGTGAAGATCCCGGCCAAACTCGACCTGGCCAGCGCCGCGCCGATCCTCTGCGCCGGCATCACCACCTACTCGCCGCTCAAGCACTACGGCGTGAAGGCCGGCGACAAAGTCGGCGTGTTGGGCATGGGCGGTTTGGGCCACATGGGCATCAAGTTCGCCAAGGCGATGGGCGCCGAAGTCACCCTATTCACCCGCTCGGCCAGCAAGGCGGAAGAAGGTCGTCGCCAGGGTGCCGACCACGTGATCGTGTCCACCGACGACGCACAGATGCAGGCCGCCGCCGGGCAGTTCGACTTCCTGCTGGACACCATCCCGGTGCAGCACGATCTGAACCCCTACCTCGACACCCTGCGCTTTGACGGCGTGCATATCCTGGTCGGCCTGATCGAACCGGTCGACCCACCGGTCAACGCGGCCAAGCTAGTACTGGGCCGTAAAGTGCTGGCCGGCTCGCTGATCGGCGGCATTGCCGAAACCCAGGAAGTCCTGGATTTCTGCGCCGAGCACAACATCACCTGCGACATCGAAATGCTCGACATCCGCCAGATCAACGAGGCTTACGCCCGCATGATCGCCGGCGACGTGAAGTACCGCTTTGTCATCGACATGGCGACCTTGAAGGCCTGATCAGGCCTTCGCGCCCAACTCCGCTGACAGCCGCGCTGCGACCTGTTTGATCACAGGGATCAGCTCGGCCATTTTCTCCAGCGGCATGTAGGGCACGGTACTGGCGATGCTGATGCCGGCGACGATTCGCCGGCTGGCATCGCGCACCGGTGCCGCCACGCAACGGATCGACGGTTCGTTGTCTTCCAGATCGAACGCAAAGCCCCCCACCACGTACTCGTGCATGCGCTGCTCAAACTGCGCCCAGGACTGTTCCGGGTGTTGCGGCCACGGCTGGTGTTTGCCGACAACCGGCTGGCTCACTTCGTACAGGCGCTGCCATTCCTGCACCGTGTCATCCAACAACAACGCCTTGCCAATACCGGTACGCGCCAACGGCATGCGATGGCCGACCCGCGAGCGCATTTCCGGGCCGTTGCGCCCCGGGTTCTTGTGCAGGTACAGCACGTCGTCGTATTCACGGATGGCCAGGTGGATGGTGTCGCCGGTCAATGCCGACAGCTCATCCAGATAAGGAATGGCCAAGGTCACCAGCGGCAACTCTTCACGCGCCTGGAAACCCAGTTCGATGAGCTTGGGGCCCAGCAGGTAACCGACTTGCGGCACCACGCGCAGGTAACGCTCTTCCACCAGGCAACTGGCCAGGCGATGGGTGGTGCTGCGCGTGGTGCCGATGCGCCTGGCGATCTCTTTCAGATCCCGCGCACCGGCCGCCACCGCCTGCACCACGCCCAGGCCACGCAACAGGGTCTGGGTGCCGGTGGGGGCGGCGTCTTTGACGGGGGACTGAGGGTTTTCCTGCATATCGGGCCTATGTGGGAAGTACGAAAACGGCGCCATTATGGCAAAAGCTGAACGTCAATACAGTGGAGATCCAAATGTGGGAGCGGGCTTGCTCGCGAATGCGGTGTGTCAGAAATAGATGGGCTGGCTGACACAAAGCATTCGCGAGCAAGCCCGCTCCCACATTGGATTTTCAGGGTTGTTTAGATCGGGGTTCTCAGCGCTGCTTCATGCGGTCAATGATCACCGCCAGCAACAGGATCGAACCCCGGATCACGTACTGGTAGAAAGTGTCGATGTTCTTCAGGTTCATCGCATTCTCGATGATCGCCAGAATCAGTACCCCGGCAATCACATGGCGGATCATGCCGATGCCCCCGCTCAGCGACACCCCGCCCAGCACGCAAGCCGAAATCACCGTCAACTCAAACCCCTGGCCAATCATCGGCTGGCCCGAGGTCATGCGTGAGGCAAGGATCACCCCGGCCAACGCGCCGATCAAACCGTGCACGGCAAAGATGATGATCTTGGTGCGATCAACGTTCACCCCCGCCAGCAATGCCGCTTCCTGGTTGCCGCCGATGGCCATGGTGTTGCGCCCGTAGGTGGTGTAGTTGAGCAGCCAGCCAAAGAACACAAAGCACAGCACGGTGATGATGATCGGCACCGGCACGCCCATCAACTGGCCGTTGCCGAACACGAAGAAGCCTTCGTCCATCACGCCGACGGCCTTGCCGTTGGAGAAGATATAGGCCAGGCCGCGCACGATCTGCATGGTCGCCAGCGTGGCGATCAATGCATTGATGCGCAGCTTGGCGATCACGATGCCGTTGATCAGCCCCACCACCAGGCCCATGGCCAACGCCGCCGATACGCCGAGCACCACGCTGTCGGTGTCGCGGATCACGATCCCCGCCACCACCCCGGCACAGGCGATCACCGAGCCCACCGACAAGTCGAAATGCCCCGACGCCAGGCAGAACAGCATGGTGCACGCCGCAATGCCCACGGTGGAAATTGCCAGGCCCAGGCCGCGCATGTTCAGCGGCGAAAGGAAGTTGTCGATGAACAGCGCGCTGAGCACAAAGATGGTCAACGCCGCCAGCAGCATCACCCAGTCGTCGAGGAACTTGCGCTGGTTGAAACCCGGCCAGAAGCCCTTTGCAGTTTTTACCTGTGACATACCTACACCCTCGAATTCTTCAAGCCCGCGAACGCGGGAGAGCCAGTTGCAACAGGCGTGCTTCGTCCGCCTGTTCGCGGGTCAATTCACCGGTCAACGCCCCTTCGCTCATCACCAGAATACGGTCGGAGATGCCCATCACTTCCATCAGGTCGCTGGACACCACGATCACCGCAATGCCGCTGGCCGCCAGGTTATGGATGATCTGGTAGATCTCCGACTTGGCACCGATGTCGATACCGCGAGTCGGTTCGTCGAGCAGCAGCACCTTCATCGGCATCGACAGCCAGCGACCGAGAATGGCCTTCTGCTGGTTGCCCCCTGAGAGGTACATGATTTTCTGCTGCGGGTTCGGCGTCTTGACCTTCATCGCCTTGATCTGCTGCTCGGCGTTGCCCTTCTCCCAGCCTTCGCGCAGCAACCAGCCAAACGCCGAATGGGCGCCGCGCGCACTGATATTGATGTTCTCCGCCACGCTGGACAGCGGAATAATGCCTTCCTTCTTGCGGTCCTCCGGGCACAGCAACACGCCGGCGGCAATCGCATCGCGGGGTGAGTGCAACTGCAGCGTTTGCCCACATAGCTCCAGGCTGCCAGCACTGCTGCGGGTCAAGCCACTGAGCAGCCGAAACAGCTCCGTGCGCCCTGCCCCGACCAATCCGAACAGGCCAAGAATCTCGCCCTTGTGTACCTTCAGGCTCACCGGTTCACGCAGGCCCGGCCCCAGCAAACCCTCGACCTTGAGCGCCACATCGCCCGTCTCGCGGGGCCGGTAGTCGTAGATATCCTGGATATCGCGGCCGACCATACAGGTCACCAACTGGTCATGGCTCAGCGTGCTCATGTCATCAAACGTGCGCACGTATCGCCCATCCTTGAACACGGTGACCGCATTGCAGATGCGGAACACTTCCTCCATGCGGTGCGACACATAGAGCACCACTTTGCCCTCATCCCGCAGTCGCGTGATGATCGCCATCAAGCGGTCGATCTCCCGCGCCGACAGGCTGCTGGTGGGTTCATCGAAGGCAATCACATGGGCGCCACGGGACAGCGCCTTGGCGATTTCCACCAACTGGCGCTGGCCCAGGGACAACCGCCCGAGCTTTTCCTCCGGGTCGATTTCATCGGCCAGCCCCTTGAGACAGGCCAACGCTTGCTTGCGCAACTGGCTGCGATTGACCACGCCGAAGCGCGTCGGCAAATGCCCCAGGAACAGGTTTTCGGCGACAGTCATCTCCGGCACCAGGTGCAGCTCCTGATGGATCACCGCCACGCCGCTGGCAATACTGTCGGCAGCGTTCTTGAAGGCCATGGTCTGTTCGCCGATCTGCACCGTGCCACTGCTGGGCAGGTAGGCGCCGCCGAGGATCTTCAGCAAGGTCGACTTGCCCGCGCCGTTCTCGCCCATCAGCGCGTGCACCTCATGGGGCCGCGCTTCAAAGCTGATCTGCGCCAGGGCTTTCACACCGGGAAATTCCTTGCCGATGCTATTGAAGCGTAAGGCCGCGCCGGTCATTTCCACAGACCGATCTTGCTCAACTCTTCCTTGAAGTTGGCACGGGTGATCAGGGTCACGTTATCCAAGGCGGTGAACTTGGCAGGCTCGGTGCCCTTGGTCACCCACTCGAACATCGCGCTGGCGGTCTTGTAGCCCGACGCGTCAGGGCTCAGCAGCATCGAGCCGTAGAAACCGGTGTCGGATTTCTTCAGTTCCTCGATGGCGTCGGTGCCGTTGATACCCACGCCGATCACGTTGGCCGCCTTGAAGCCGGCGCTTTCGGTGGCACGCACGCCACCCAACACCGTGCTGTCGTTCATGCCGCCGATGATCAGGTTTTTCGCAGTGCCCGGCAGTTTCACCAAGGCCGAATTGGTCGAGTCCATGCTGCCCGGCACGTCGAGGGTTTTCTGTGCGCTGAACAGGATATGGTCGGCCGGCAAGCCTGCGGCCTTGAGGCCTTCTACCGAACCGTCGGTGCGTTTCTTGCCGGTTTCCAGTTCGTCAAAGGTGTTAATGACGGCATAGGTTTCCTTCCAGTCCCAGTTGCGATGCTTGGCTTCGGCGGCCATGGCTTCGCCTTGTTTCTGGCCGATCTTGTAGGCGTCCAGGCCGACGTAAGGCACGTCTTCCATGGGCTTGCCCTTGGCGTCGACAAAACGGTCGTCCACCGCCAGCACTTTCAGGTTATTGAGCTTGGCCTTGGCCATGATCGCCGGGCCGAGGGAGACGTCCGGCGGGCAGATCACAAAGCCCTTGGCGCCGTTGGCGGCCAAGGTATCGATGGCCGACAGGGTTTTCTCGCCGTCCGGCACGGCGATCTTGATCACGGTGAAGCCCTGGTCCTTGCCGGCTTTCTCGGCGAACGCCCACTCGGTCTGGAACCATGGCTCCTCGGCCTGCTTGACCAGAAAGCCGATCTTCACTTCTTCGGCCGATGCGAAACCGCTGAACGCCACTGCCAGCGCCACGGCGCCTAGTGTTTTCTTGAACATGAACCACCTCTTGTTGTTATTGAAGAGCTGCGAGTTCTAGTCGTGGTACATCACTGACCGCCCGCCATCGATCATCAGGCAGGTGGCATTGATAAAGGGCGCCTCGTCGGTGGCGAGGAACAGCGCGGTCATCGCCACCTCGATCGGCTGGCCGATGCGCTTGGGCGGGTGCAGGTCGAACGCACGCTGGCGCTCGGCATGGGGGTCGGGAAAACCGTTCCAGTAGTCGACGTTGAGCTGGGTCTCGATGTAGCCCGGGGCGATGGCGTTGACGCGAATGCCCTTGGGGGCGTATTCGATGCCCAGGGCGCGGGTCAGCCCAAGCAAGCCGTGCTTGGCGACGGGGTACGGAAAGCAGCCGGGGATGATGTGGCTGGAATGGGTGGAGGCGATATTGATGATGTTGCCGATGCCCTGCTCGATCATGTGCGGCAGCACCGTGCGACAACCGAACCAGGCACCGTCGAGGTCGATGGCGAAGCAGCGGCGCCAGTCTTCGTCAGTCATTTCCAGGGGGTCGCGGAACACGTTGACCCCGGCGCAATTGACCAGCACGTCCACGCGGCCAAAGCGCTCGATGGCCACATTGACCAGTGCCTGCCATTGCGCCTTGGAGGTGATGTCGACGGGCTGCGCGACAATCTCGGCACCGCGTTCGCGCCAGTGGGCAGCGACTTTTTCGACCTTGTCGCCCTGGATATCGGCGATCACCAGGCGTGCCTGCTGGGCCTGGAAGCAGGCGACGATCGCCTCGCCAATGCCTTGGGCGGCGCCGGTGATGATCACTACTTTGTTCTTCAGCCGCTCACCATAAGTGGGCTCGGGCACGGCGGGTAATGACAACGGTTGGGCCTGCATCGCTTCACCTGTTTTATTTTTGGTAGTGAGTGCTGATGCAGCCGACTATAAACCCATCTTTTGAAATATCTCAATATATAAATTTGCATCCCATATATTGAGCTTAACGCAAAAAAATGTGGGAGCGGGCTTGCTCGCGAAGGCGGTGTTTCAGCTACACACTTGTTAACTGATACACCGCCTTCGCGAGCAAGCCCGCTCCCACAGGGGATTTACATTGTTCTCAGGGAGGTAGCTTCAGCCCTGGGCAAAATCGCGCAGCGCGTCGCCTTCCATGCGGTAGCGCACCCACTCTTCCTGTGGCTGGGCGCCGATGGATTTGTAGAAGGCAATCGCCGGTTCATTCCAGTCCAGCACGCTCCACTCGAAGCGTCCGCAGCCGTTGTCACAGGCAATCTTCGCCAGGTGGCGCAGCAGCTTCTTGCCAGCGCCGCCGCCGCGTTGCTCGGGGTTGATGTAGAGGTCTTCCAGGTACAGGCAGTTGCTGCCCAGCCAGGTGGAATAGCTGAAAAAGAACACTGCAAAACCGATCGGCAAACCGTCCCGCGAGCAGATCAGACCGTGGGCGGTGGCGCCCTCGCTGAACAGGCTGCGCTCGATATCCGCCACACTGGCGATCACTTCATGCCGGGCCTTTTCGTACTCGGCAAGCTCGGTGATGAAGGTCAGGATCTGCGCAGCATCGCTGGGCACGGCAGGGCGAATCTCGATGGTCATGGGCGAGCCTTGGGCAATTTCAAAGCTCACATACTAAGGCGCTTTGATGACCGATTGCAGCGCAATTTATGCGCGCAGCGCCAAGGCACCGACCAGCCCTGCCGGCAACCCCACCTCGACGGTGCGACAGCCCCGCGCGGCTCGTGGCGACCACTCACCCAACCCTTGCCCCACGCACTTGAGCCGTGCCTCGCGCTCACACCAGGCACGCGTGAACAGGCGAGCGCGCTGGGCCTGGCTCGCGGCGCACAAGCGCGCCAGCACGTGCGGGCCCAGGTAGTCGCTGGTCACGCTTTGCCAGTCCGGGGTGTCCTGCACCGCCATCACGTCGATGCCGACCGGGCCATGCAAGTGCACCGCCGCCACCGAAAAATCGCCGTCGTGGCTGATGGAAAGCCCGGCGTCTTCATGCCCGGGCACACGAATCTGCGGGGCCTGGCCCGGTGACGAGTGAAAGCGGATGCGGTCCTGGGGCACATCGAGCGCCTGCAACAACGCCTCACTCAGTGCCTGGCGCACCCGCGCCCGGGCGGCTTCGCGGGTCATGCCGGGCATGTGTCGCAAGCCGATCAACAACACACCGTCTTGCCAGCGCGGCCGTGTCTGCGGCCACATGAATACGTGCATCGCTACTCACCCCGCGCCGGCGCCGCCGGGCAGCCCACCCAACTACTGGACGCCGGAATGCACTCGCCTTTCATCACCAGCGTCAGCGGCCCGAGCCGTGCACCGTCACCCACTTCGGCGCTGTACAGCACCGCGCTGCGTGGCCCCATGTAGACCCGCTCACCGATCAGCACCTGGTCGATTTTCATCACACGGTCTTCAAACAGGTGCGTCTGCGGGCAGGCGCCGGCGTTCAGTTCGCTGTAATCGCCAAGGGTGACGCAGTCAAATTCGGTGATGTCGGTGGTGTCCATGTACACGCCTCGCCCAATGCGGCAGCCCAGGCCGCGAAAGGCCAGCGGCAGCCACGGCGTACCGCGCAGGTAACTCATGAAATTGGGCGCGGCCATGCCTTCGTAGAGGCTGGTGATGCCTTCGGACAACCACACAAACGGCGTCCACATGGCGGCTGAGCGTTTGCGATAGCGCCCCATCACCAGCCATTTCAGCGCCGCCACCAGCAGGTAGTTGCCCAGGCTGTAGGCCAGGCCGATCAGCGCCAGGTAGCCCAGCACGGCACCCCAACGCTCGTCTTCAGCCACGGGCATCAAGTCGATCATCACGGTGTAGCCCACGGCGATCACGGTGGCGTGGGGCAGCACGATGCGCAGCCCTTCGATCGCGCCACGGGCCAGGCGGCGCCACAGAGACGGACGGAACGTGAGGTGGTCGGCATACCCACTGACTTGCTCACGCGCCGGCAGGTTGATCGGCGGCGAGCCCAGCCAGGTGTCGCCGTTGGCGATCTGCGCATTGGCTGGTGCGCGGGAATGCACGCCGATCAGCACGTTCTCGGGCAAGGTGGTGCCGTCGGGGATGTAGCTGCCATTGCCGACAAAACTGCGGTGCAACACCACCGTCGGCTGAATGCGCATCCAGCCGCCATCCACCTGTTCGTCGCCGAGCATGACCGCGTCGGCGATGAAGGTTTCGTCGCCCAGGGTAAGCATGTCAGGGATCACGCCCTGGGCCGTGGAGATCTCCGCGTCGCGGCCCACTCGCGCGCCCAGCAGGCGATACCACAATGGCGCGTACACCGTGGCATACAGGCCCGACAGCACATTGAGGCTGGCTTCCTGAATGTGGCTCACCAACCATTTGCTGCAATACACCCGGCTGTGCACCGGGTAGTGGCCGGCCTTCAAGCGAGGCAACACGGCCCAGCGCAAGCCGGCCGAGACCAGCATCATCACTACGATCAGCACCGCAGCCGCAGGCAGCGCCAGGGCAAAGTAGCGCAACAATTGCAGGCTCACGTGCTGCTCCTGCAACAGCGGCAGAATGTGTTGCTCATCGAACCAGTCGATCAGGAAAAACGTCGGGAACACCGGGATGAAAAACAGCGTGGCGACCAGCAGGATACCGAACACGTAGAACAGGTTTTCCAGCGCCAGTTGCCCGCGACCGACCACAGGCCGAGGTGGCAAGCTGGCAGGGTCGAACGCGCCGATATCGGTCGCCGGCGAACCGCTCCAGATGCGCCCGGCCGGTACACGGCGGCCGTCGGCCAATGCCGATTGCCCTTGCAGGTGGCCGCTGTGGCCGACGGCGGTGTTGCCTTCCAGAATGCTGTACGAACCCAGGCAGGCGTTGTCGTCGATCACCACCTGGCCCAGGTGCAATTGGCCGCGCTCGACCCGGGCGTTTTCCAGGCTGACGCCGTTTCCGATGCTGACCTCATTGCCGATGTGCAGCAGGTCTGGCACCCGCACGCCCAGCGAGCCGATGTTGGCCTCGCGCCCGACCTTGGCCCCCAGTGCACGCAGCCACAGGCCATACAGCGAAGAGCCGCTTAGCAGGTAGACCGGCGCCGACTCAACCATGCGCGATGCGGCCCACCAGCGAAAATAGGTCAGGCCCCACAACGGATAGACACCCGGTTTCAAGCGTCCGGCGATCAGCCATTTACCGGCGATGGCCAGCACGAACTGCAACAGCGTCGCCAGCAGGAACACGCCGATGGACGCCACCGTGGCCGTGGCCACCGAATCGCCGGGGCTGCCGGTGAGGTAGTGATAGGTAAAAAACGGCGCCAGCCACTGGCTCATGCGCAGGCACACCATGGCCGGCATCACCGCCGCCTGGGCCAGCCCGCAACGCCAGCGCACCAGGGCCGAAGGCGGCGTCCAGGCGGCCTCCTGCACGGCAGGCTGTGGCGTGGTTTGCAGCACCTCGGCAATCGCACCGACGCGCCGTTGCTGATAGATATCGCGCACGGTGATATGGGCAAAACGCTCGTCGGCACGCAAGGCCGAAGCCAGCCGCGCGGCAAAGAATGAGTGGCCGCCGAGGTCGCAAAAGAAGTCCGCGTCGCGACGGATCGGTTGGCCGGGGAAGAGTTTTTCCAAGGCGGCAAACAGGACGGTTTCGCCGGGATTTTCCGGGGTGTCCGACTCCAGGTTCGCGCCGCCGGTGTCTACGCCCAACGGCCGTGCCTTGAGGGCCTTGCGGTCGATTTTGCCGGAGGTCAGCCGGGGCATGCTGTCGAGCAGTTCAAAACGACCCGGTACCATGTACGCCGGCAAGCGCGCCTGCAATGCCTTGCGCAACTGCGCGGGCAAGCCCTCGACCGCCACGCCGCCTTCCGGCACCAGGTAGGCAATCAACTGATCCATGCCGCCGTCATTGCGCAGCAATACCGCGACGGTGCCGACGCCCGGCTGCTGGGCCAGCAAGGCCTCGATTTCGCCCAGTTCGACGCGAAAGCCACGGATCTTCACTTGGTCATCGGCGCGGCCCAGGCACATCACCTGGCCGTCGGCCTCGATACGCGCCAGGTCGCCGGTACGGTACAGGCGCTCATCGTAATAACCGGTGGACCACGGGTTGCTGATGAATTTTTCGCGGGTCAGGTCCGGCCGCCCCAGGTAGCCGTCGGCCAGGCCCGGGCCAATGATGCACAGCTCGCCGGTCTGCCCACGGCCCAACAAGGTCGGGGTAGCGCCCGGGGCCAGGTCGGCGTCGATCACCAGCAAACCGTAGTTGGGCAATGGCGTGCCGATGGTCACCGGGGTACCGGGCACCAAACGCGCCAGGCTGGCGGACACCGTGGCCTCGGTAGGCCCGTAGGTGTTGAAGATCTGCCGGCCGGGGCGGCTCCAGCGCTCCACCAGCGACTCGGGGCACATCTCGCCACCGAGGTTGATCAGGCGCAGGCTCGGCACCTCTTCACTGAACAGCGCCAGCAACGTAGGCACCGCGTGCAGCACGCTGATGCGCTGCTGGTTAAGCATGCGCGGCAAGGCTTCGGGGTCACCGGTGATGTCCTTGGGGCCGATCCACAAGGTGGCGCCCACCAGGTAGGCGATCCAGATTTCTTCAAACGACATGTCAAAGGCCACCGAGAAGCCCTGATACACGCGGTCGCTGGCCTGGATGCCGAGAATCGCGTTCTCGCTGCGCAGGAAGTGGCAGATACTGCCCTGGGAAATCAGGATACCCTTGGGTTTGCCGGTGGAACCGGAGGTGTAGATGACGTAGGCCGGGTCTTCTGGCTTGGCGTTTGTGCGACGCAGCAACGGCGCATCGGTGGGCGCGAGCAACGCTTCGGCGGTCCAGGCGACCAGCCCGACACTGCGCAGCGCCGCAGCGTTGCTTTCGCAGCTCAACACGCCAACCGCCTGGGCGTCGTCCATGCAGATCTGTAGGCGCTCCAGCGGTGTGTCCTGGTCCAGCGGCAACCACGCGGCCCCGGTCTTGGCGATGCCGGCCTGCATGACCAGCAGCTCCAGCCCGCGCGGCATCCACAGGCCGACGATTTGGCCCGGCGCCACACCCGCCTCAATTAACCGTGACGCCACGACACTGGCCTGGCGGTCCAGCTCGCCATAGCTGAGCTGGCGTTCGCCATCGATCAGTGCCACCTGATGTGGGTCGCGCCGCACCGTGGCCTCGAGCAGGTCGGCCAGCACTTCGTGACGCAACAATTCAGGCTGGAGGGGACCGTACAACACCTCTGTCGGTCGGGTGATAACGGGGTCTTTCAGCAAGGTCACAGTAGTCATGGCGGCAGTGTTCGCTGTGTGGGGTCAATCCGGCCAAGGCGCCGATTTGTAATGCTGCGTGTCCACTTGGTATCCGCCTCGATACATTCACAGGCGAACGAGGCCCTCAGGTTCTGCCTTGAAAGCGACAGATACCTCACGACCCGGATCACGCATCAGGACTATCGCAAAGGCCAGCTGTACGGCGGTTGAACAAACTCATTCGGCTTGACCACTGGTCTGGAGGCAAGGCAAACAGCGGCTTTACTCCGCCCCGGGCTAATGCTGAGACCAGTAACCCCACAACAAACCCCGGGTTCACCCGTGCTAAAAACTGGCGCCATACATCCAATAACCGCCAGGTTTGCCCATGCCCTCCGCTTCCACGTTCTCCCGGCGACACTTCGTGTTGTTCTGCCTGGCGAGTTTTTTGTTGTCTTTGTCTTACGGTTCGACGTTCCTGCTGTCGCTGCTGATCCACACACGCGGCGGCAACGAGCACGACGCCGGCAGCGTGATTTCCATGGCGATGCTGAGCACCTTTGTCGCGGTGCTGGTGTCGGGCCACTTGGCGGACTGGCTGGGCGCCGCGCGCTCGATTGCCGTGCTCGGCCTGTTGCTGGTGGTAGCGTGCCTGGGCTTTGCCCTGGTGCCGGGGTTTGGCGAAGGGATGATGGTGTTCGGCCTGGCGTTGGGGTTGGGCTGGGGGGTGTTCTATACCCTGGGGCCGATCATCGTGGCCTTGCTGGTAGAGCCCCAGCACCGCGCCCGGTACTTTGCGTTGCTGTCGGGCAGTATGATGAGCGGCATCGGCTCCGGCCCTTTGCTGGGGCGCGGGGCGAGCGCGCTGGGGTTGCCGTTGACGAGTGCGTTCCTGCTCGCAGCGTTCGCCAGCGTGGTTGGGGTGGTGATGTTCTGGCGCTTGGGCGCATATCTCAAGGGACATGCCAATGCACCGGTGGCGCGGATTTCCTGGGCGGCGACGCGCCAGGTGCTGTCGTCCAAGGCCGCGTTTGCGATTGTCATGGTTGGCCTGGGTGGTTGTGTATTCGGTGGTTTGTCGTCGTTCCAGACCAGCTATGCGGCGGCCCGCTCGCTGGACTATTCGCTGTTCTTCCTGGGCTTTCTCAGCGCAGCGATCACCAGTCGCCTGCTGATTGCCGGGTTTGTGGTCAAGCGAGATGCCTATCGCGCGGCGTGCGTGTTGTCAGGCTTGATGGTGCTGTCGGTGGTGCTGTTCGGTTATGGGGTATCGGGCAGTGGCAGCTATTTGCTGGCGGCCGTGATCCTGGGAGTCGGGTATGGCCTGACGTATTCGGTGATCAACGGGTTAGTGGCCAATGAAGCACCGGCCGGCACCACGTCCCAGGCGTTGTTGCTGTTCAGCCTGGCGTATTTTGTAGGGGTGTTCGGCTTCCCTCTGCTGGCGGGCAAGCTCATCGTCGAGCACGGCCTGCCGACGCTGCTGGCGTGCGTGCTGGGGGTGGCGCTGTTCAACTGGTTCATCACGGTGGCGCGGCTGATCTGGCGCAGGCGTCTGTCGAACAGCGAGGCCTGTCACACAAAATCTTACAGGTGACCCAAGACCGTTCGTCGCCACCCAGGCACGAACCGCAAAGAGGGGCGGACCAATAAAGGGTAAGGACATCAACCCTATGGAGATACCCTCATGAAGCCTTCCACGTTTGCCGCCCTCGCCCTCACCGGCCTGCTGTCTACCGCTTCCCTGAGCACTTTCGCCGCCACCTCGTCGACCGGCCCGACCAACCCGGCGACGTCCGAATCCCAGAAATCCATGGGCACCGGCCTGGACACCAACGGCGGTGCTGTCATCGATAACACCACCCCAGGTGCCCCAGGCGCCGACCCACGCACCCAGGGCCAGGACACCGGCCGTCAAAGCCCGCCCGCAGTGGGTAATGGCAAGATGGGCCCGGCGGTCAATCAGCCGAAAATCAACAAAGGCGATGACTCGAACATCCCGGGCGCGCCGAAACAACCTGCACCTTGATCCATCGCACGCACCACCGACACCCGATCATTTCCCAGTGAAGAGGTACGCATGAACGTCGATAGAAACCTTGAGAAAGAAGTCCTCACCCGCCTGCTGCACGCCCACCCCAATGGCCTGGGCAAGGAGGTGCTGGATAACTACCGCGGCGAAAAAGAGGTGGCCAGTGTCTTGGCATTCCTGCAAGACCGCGGGCTTATCAAGGATGGGCATGTGACCACCGACGATGCCGGTGAATATGCGCTGAACTTGCCGATCAAGCTGACCGCGTCCGGTGTGGATGAGGCGCGCAAGCTGGACGGTCAGGCAGGCTAAAGCCTTGCAGTAACCCCTGTGGGAGCAGGCAAGTCGAATCGTCGCACCGCAGCTCCCACATTTTTACACCTGTGTTGGGTCAGCGTTGGGCGGCTACCAGTAGCATCATCGGCCGCTCCAACTCTTCTGCAAGCTCGGGACGTGCGGCCAGGTCCGCGTCACTTGGGCCCCACTCGTTGACGTGGCTCAAGGTAAACCCCGCCTCGATCAACAGATTGAGCAAGGTCCCGAAGGTGCGGTGCTGTTTGATCACGCCCTCGGCCAGCCAGTTGGTCACCCGTGGCCCTTCCCGTTGATAGCCGTCCACCGGCCAACTCTTGCGCCCCTGTTCATCCACGAGCCAGCCTGGGTTGCGCGGCGCCATGAAGATCGGATGCTCGATGGAGAACACCAGGCGCCCACCCGGGACCAATGCGCGATGAAGGCGCGCAAACAGCCCCTTGAGGTCGACGATGTAATGGAAGGCCAGGGAGCTGTAGGCGAGGTCGAATCTGGCGTCGGGCAGGTCAAGGTGTTCCAGGTCGGCAATCGTGTAGGTGATGGCGGTGGCCGAGGTCATCTCGGTGGCACGCGCCAACATCCTCGTTGAAACGTCCAGGCCCAGCACTTGGGCAGCGCCCTGCTCCTGCGCCCAACGGCTGAACCAGCCGTAGCCGCAGCCCAGATCTACCACCCTCAAGCCAGGCATCGGCGGTAACAGGGACTGTAACGCAGGCCACTCCGGCGCGCCGGCAAGGCCCTCGACCGAACGGCCCATCTTGCTGTAGCCCTCGAAGAAAGCCGGTGTGTCGTAGATGTTCTGGGTCATGGCGCTGCTCCGTGCTGAGTGGCGCCTATTCTGCCAACTATCCACCCCTTTCTGTAGGAGCCGGCTTGCCGGCGATGGCGGTGCATCACGATAGACCGATATCGCCGGCAAGCCGGCTCCTACAGAGGTGGGTGATTATTCGGCGAGCAATGCGTCGACTTCAGCGGTGCCTGGGGAGGTGGCCGGGCCCCAGCGGGTGACAGCCAGGGCTGCAGCCGCGTTGGCACGGCGTGCCGCTTCGGCCGGTTGCAAACCGTTGGCCAACCCGGCGAGGAACACGCCGGCATGGGCATCGCCCGCGCCGTTGCTGTCCACCGCCTGCACCTTGAAACCCGGCACATGTTCGGCCTTGCCCTGGCGGCTGATCCAGCAGCCATTCGGCCCGTCGCGTACCACCTGCAACGCTTCATCCGGCAGATGGCGATTGAGTTCGCCCAATGCATCCGCAACCGTGCCCGCGCCGGTGAATGCCAACGCTTCCGGGCCGTTGCTGGTCCAGATATCAATACGCGGTAGCAGCGCAATCATCAGCGCCGAATCCGGCGCCTTGACCAGCGGGCCCGGGTCGAACACCACGGTTATTTCACGCGGCAAGGCCAGCAGCCAATCGAGCAGCGCCTGGGCCTTGCCGTCCAACAACAGGCTGTAACCGCTGACGTACACGTAATCGTCAGCGCGCGGCGTCACGCCTGCCAAGTCGTCGGCACTCAAGTCACCTTCGGCGCCGATATGGGAAATGAACGTGCGCTCGGTACTGGCTTCGGTGAGCGAGACGCACAAACCGGTGTCTTTGCCCTCGCTGGCGGGCTGGGCGATTTCCACGCCCTCGGCCTGCATCGCGGCGCGGGCCAGGTCGCCAAAACGACCGTTGCCATGACGCCCGAGGTAAACCACCGGCAAGCCATTGCGCCGGGCGGCGGCCATCACGTTGAAGCCGCCGCCGGCTTCGAAACTGGCCGATTGCGCCAGTACGTCGCCACCGGTTGCGGGCAAGGTGTCGAGGGCCATGACCAGGTCGACGATGACCTGGCCGGTGTGCAGCAATCTAGACATTGGGGCTCTCTACTAAAGCCGGGCGACGATCAGCGGCGCCGCCCAGTACGGCGTAAATCCCACCGGCGACCAAGAAGGTGACGATCCAGCCCAGGCCGTTGTGGCCCAGCCAGGAGTCGGACAATGGCCCGGCGAACCAGATATTTTCAGCGGTGGTGCCGATGGTGGTGAAGCTGAAGCCCAGCACGATCGCCACCGCCCAGGCGCCGAACGCACGCCATTCCACGCCGCCGCGATACCAGTAGGCGCTGCTTGGGGAGACATCCAGCAAGTCTTTGGGGCTGTAGTAATGGCGGTGAATCAGGTCGACCACAAAGATGCCGACCCACGCCGTGATCGGCACCGCCAGCAGCGAGATGAAGGTAATGAACGGGCCGTAGAAGCTGTCGGCGATCAGCATGAAGTAAATCGACCCGGCGAAGATCGCCACGATGTCGACGATCACCGCGTGCACACGCTTGACCTTGAGGCCCAGGGTCAAGGTGGTGAGGCCCGCCGAGTACACCGAGAGGTTGTTGGACAGCAGCAACCCGCCGAACGCTGTGATCAGATACGGCACGGCCATCCAGGTCGGCAGCATGTCGCGGATCGCGATGATCGGGTCGGTGGCCGACGCCAGGTCGTTATTGCCCACCGACAGCAGGCCGCCTAGGGTGATCAGCAACACCAGCGGGATACCCGCACCAAACGCGGCCGACGCCACCAGGCGCACAGCCTTGACGCTGCGGTGCTGGTAGCGCGACATGTCGGCACCGGCGTTGGCCCAACCGATACCGGTGCCGGCAGCCATGGTGCCCACGCCGATGATCATCGCGCTCAACGGTGCCGGCGTGGCATTGAACACCGCGCTCCAGTCGATGGTGGCGCAGAGGAAACCACCCACCAAAATGTTCAAGGCGCCGAACACGTAGGTGGCCCACTTCTGGATCACCAGCAAGGTGGCATGGCCCAGGCCGGACACCGACAGGGTCAACAGCACGAAGATCGCGATGAAGATCAGCGTGAGTACCGGCGCACTTTTCGCCTCGACCGGCGAATGGAACAGGATCGAACACAACGACAGCAGCACGAACGCGGCGGTGGTGGTGTTGACGGTTTCCCAACCCAGGCGCGACATCAGCGAGACCAGGGTGGGGCCGATATTGCCGCGCACGCCGAAGATCGCCCGGGACAACGTGAGGCTCGGCGCACGACCGCGACGCCCGGCGATGGAGATGATGCCCACCACCGCAAAGGAGCCTGCGGCACCGAGGATCGCCACGATGATCGCCTGCCAGATGGCCAGGCCACGAAACGCCACCAATGTCGCGCCCAGGGGCAAGCCGAGGATGCTGATGTTGGCCGCGAACCACACCCAGAACAGTTGCAGCGGGTGGCCGTTGCACTCGCCTTCGGGGACCGGTTCTATGCCGCGTGTTTCCAATTGCCCGGCGCTTTGGCCGGAAGAGGTGCTGCTCATGAGAGGGTGCTCCTGGTGCCTGTATTGTTGTGGTTGTGGCAGAGAATCAAAGCGAAACTTTTATTCGGTCTCCATGACTCGACACGATCGAATGTGGGAGCGGGCTTGCTCGCGAAAGCGGTGGGTCGGCCAACTGATGTGCCACCTGACACATCGCCTTCGCGAGCAAGCCCGCTCCCACATGTTTGCCTACGGCGCTTATCGCAGTTTCAGCAGCCCTTGGACCAGCGGCTGCAACTCCAGGCCATTGACCTGCTTGACCTGTTCGATCAGCGCCTCGGGCCAGCACTGCAGGCCCAGGCACGCGCCCAACATCGCACCGAGAATGGCGGCGATGGTGTCGGTGTCACCGCCGAGGCTGGCGGCCAGGCACAGGGCCTCGAAAGCATTCATCTCACCCACCGCCACTTGCTGCGCGAGGGCAAACGACACCACCACCGACTCCTGGGAGGCGACGGAGGTGCCGATCAATTCGTAGAGCAAGTCGGCGAACAAGGCTTTGTCGCCACTGCCGACGCTCAAGGTGCGCGCCCAACTGATGCGGGTGGAAATGCGCCCACCGGCGATCCAGTGGCCGTGGTTTTCCGCCTGCTGGGCGATCTGCACACCGATGTTCAGGGCTTCACCAAGGTCGGTGCCGTTGATGCCGGCCGAGACCACTGCCGCCACAGCAGCAGCGCTGGAAATGCCGAGGCTGGTGTTGTGGGTGACCTGACAGGCCTGGATCACCGCCTGGATGAAGTGCGCCGGGTCGCTGACGTCGGCCGCGATCCCCACGGGGGTGATGCGCATGGCCGCGCCGTTGGTGGTGCCATAACGCCCGGACTCTTCGGGCGTGTGGCCGGCAAGGATCATGTCGATGGCACGCTTGGTCGACGGCCCGAGCAAATCCTGGGAGCCTTTGGCGCGCATCACCGCTTCCCACTCGATCAGGCGCTGGGCCAGTACTGTGGGCTCGATCTTGCCGTGGCCTTCCACCAGCAACTCGCCGACCAGGATTGCCTGTTCGGTGTCGTCGGTGATCGAGCCGGCGGGCATGTTCGGCGCAATCGGTTGGTCGGCATCGGCGTCTTCCAGGCCGGTGATGGCACCGAAGCGAGCCCTGACTTGCTCGCGGCTCAGGGACTGGGTGGGCATCCCCAGGGCATCGCCCAACGCCAAGCCGTAAAAGGCGCCGAGTGCGCGAATATCCGGGGTCATTTCAAGGCTCCAAACTGCAGGTGCAGGCGAAAGTGCAAGGGATCGAGCAAGCTCTCGACGTACTCCATGAAGCGCTCGCGACGGTCGTAGGTGGTGCGCGAGGCTTTGAGAAACACGGTGCCGGCAGGTCGGCCGAGCAACTCGGCGTCTTCGTCGCTCAGGGGCTCGGCGCCGATCCATTGGTCGCCCTCGGCACCGACGTAACCGTAGGCTGCCAGGGTGATGGTCAGGGAGTTATCGATCAGGCCCACACGCGGCAGGCTTTCCAGGCCTCCCGCGGCAGGCATCAGTGAACGTTCGAGGGACACGGCGACACCATCGGTGGTGCGCCGGCGACGATCCAGAGCGATGAACTGGTCGCTGCCGAAACGGCTGACCAGGTCCGGCCGGGTGACCGCTTCCAGGCGCAGGATGTCGGTGGTTACCCGTGCGCCGGTGTCGGCCAGGGCCTGGGCCCAGCCGTTGCGTTGGTCAAGCACCATGCCGTCAAAGGTGACGATGGAGCCGACGCCGCTCTGAGTCGCGATGTAGTTGCGACGCTTGAGCTCGGCCAGGGCTTCGCGCAGGGTGCCGCGGCTGACCGCGAACTCCTCGGCCAGTTGATGCTCGCCCGGCAGCAGGAAACCGTCGGCCATCACCCCACCCTCGATACGGCGGATGAGCTCGTCGACGACGCGTTTTTTCTTATCAAATCGAACATGTCTAATCATGTACAAATTGATAACCGAAAGCGCCCGATGGCAGCAAGCGAATTATTTCAGGAAGATGAAAAAAACCGCCTCAGGGCTCCAGGCCAATGGGGAAAAATTCCCCGCCGCTCCAGACGCCCAGCCAGTTCTGACCGTTGATCGGACGGCTCACCGCCAGCTCCACCAATTGGTAGAACGCGTTGCGGTGCACGAGGGCTTCAAGGTTGGTGCGCACCCGCAGGTAAGGCGCAGGTTCCTGGGTGACAGAGTCGATCACCACCCGCAGCGGGTGTTCGAGGCCGGCCTCGATCTGATCGTCGACGTTGGTGGTAAAGCGCAGGATCTGGCTTTCGCCCTGGCCTTCGACTTCGAGGGTGACCGCGACAAACGGCGCATCATCGACGGTGATCCCGACTTTTTCCACCGGGGTCACCAGGAAATACTCATCCCCGTCGCGGCGGATGATGTTGGAGAACAACTTGACCATCGGTTTGCGGCCAATCGGCGTGCCCTGATAGAACCAGGTGCCGTCGCGGGCGATGCGCATGTCGATGTTGCCGCAGAAATCCGGGTTCCACAGGTGCACCGGCGCCGGTCCCTTGCCCTTGGGCAGTTGGGCCAACAGGTCGTTGGCCTTGGCGGAATCGGTCATGCGGGTCTCCTTTGAATTACTGGTCACTCATCCCCAGTAGGCTGCGTGCGTATTGCGCCAGCGGGCGGGCGATCAGGTCTTGAGGCTTGTTGTCGTGGAACGTCAGTAAACCGCCACGGCTGCGAATGCGCACAGTATCAATCAAATACTGGGTGCTGGTCTCGATCAGCATGACCTGAATCACGCCACTGTCCAGGCCAACACGGTCCAGGGCTTGCTGGTCGGTCCACTCGTCGGCATTGCCGATGCGGTCATCGGCTGCCGCAAAGCGGCAGTACAACAGGTAGTGCGCACCGGCCGCACGGGCTTCGGACATCGCCTGTTCAAGGCCCTCGGTCTGGCGGGCGCGACGCACCATGGGGAAATACTCGACGAAACCGTTGAAGGCTTCCTCGGCCACCACGTTGGGACGCGGGTAGGCGCTGCCCGGCGGTACAAAGGCGCCTTGGGCGATAAAGATGAACGAGTCGGGCTGCACGCGGATCGAGGCGCTACGGCGTGTATCACTGTGGTCCAGCAGCCCGGCGTCACTCATCTGATAACGGGTGCCTTCGGCCATATCGCTGACGGTCATGCAACCACTCAGCGTCAACGACGCCAGCAACAACACCAGACTACGCATCCTAATCCTCCAGAAGCCGGTGACGGAAAACCGGCGAATGGGCGTGAGATGCAGAATCCAGGCCATTCATCGCAATGGCGAACATCTGTAGGAGCCGGCTTGCCTGCGATGCAAGCACCTCGGTGTATCAGTCACACCGAGTTGATGCAATCGCAGGCAAGCCAGCTCCCACACAAGCCAGCGTCTACAGGGGGTGGGGTCAGCCGCCGATGATCTTCATGATGGTGGCACCGCCAGAGAAGGCGACTTCCTGCTTGTCGCCCAGGGCCTTCATCAGCAAACCTTGCAGTGCTGGAAGCGCCTGGTGGCGGGGCTTGTCCAGCAAGTCGCCGATGTAGTGACGGTTACTCGACGACAGGCAGCCATGCAGCCAGCCGGTGGAGGACAGCCGCAGCCGTGAACAGGTCCGGCAAAACGGTACACTTTCATTGGCGATCACGCCGAAGAAGCCTTTACCTGGGACCTCGTAACGCACGGCGGTGGCGTCCACCGGGGCGTTGGCTTGCAGGTATTCGTGGTGTTCGCCGATCAGGCTGAGCAATTGCTGCAAGCTGACAAACTGCTGCAGGAACGCGTTGGAGTCCTTGGCCAAGTGGCCCATGCGCATCAGCTCGATGAAGCGCAACTCGTAACCGCGCGCCAGGCAGTAGTCGAGCAGCGGCATCACCTGGTCGAGGTTCTGCCCACGTAACGGCACCATGTTTACTTTGATCTTGAGGCCGGCGGCGCGGGCCTGGTCCATACCGTCGAGCACGGTGGCGAGGTCGCCGCCCCGGGCGATGCTGCGGAAGGCGTCCGCGTCGAGGGTGTCGAGGGAAACGTTGATGCGCCGGATACCCGCCTCCACCAGCAGCGGCAACTTGCGCGCCAGGAGCTGGCCATTGGTGGTCAGGCTGATATCACTGAGCCCCATCTGCCCCACCGCGCCCATAAAGGCTTCCAGCTTGGGACTGACCAGTGGCTCGCCCCCGGTGATGCGCAGGCGGTCGATGCCCGCCGCTTCGATCAGGTAAGCCACGCCACGGGCCATGGCCTCGGCCGAGAGTTCGTCCTGGGCAGCCACCAGCCGCTTACCGTTAGGCACGCAGTAGGTACACGCGTAATTGCAGGCTGAGGTCAGGCTGATTCGCAAATTGCGAAAACGCCTGCCTTGACGATCAACGATCATGGATCACTCCGGCAGAGGATAATGGGGGCGCACTAAAAACTGACTCATAAATCAGCTTTTAGCAAGATCCTTGCCTGAGTATATTCCTGGGACACTGCGCCTGGCAGTAAATCATTAGGCCATCATTGTGGCGAATGACTTATACAGCAGGGGTTTCGCCGCCCTTGGAATCCGGGTTTGGCAGATCAGCGCTGTGCTTGCGCTTGTTGCCCATGCGCACGCCGATGTCCATCAGGAATTGGAAGAAACCTTCCTGATCTTCCAGCACATTGCTCCAGAACGGCGAGTGGTACAGCGCCACGGCGCCATGCACCAGCGCCCATGCGGCGCAGTAGTGGAAATACGGTGGCACGTCTTCAAGCTTGCCTTCGGTGATTCGGCCTTTGATCAGCAAGGTCAGGCGTTCGAAGTTCGAGGCACGGATCTTGTGCAACTCCTCGACCATCTCCGGCACCTGGTGGCCCTTGACCACCTTCTCTTCCAGGCGGTCGAACAGGCGGTAGCGCTGCGGGTCGCGCATGCGGAACTCGAAATAGGCCCGGGACAGGGCTTCCTTGTCCTTGTCGACATCGGCCGAATGCAACAGCTCGTTCAAATCACGCTCGTAGTCGAGCATCAGGCGCAGGTAAATTTCGGCCTTGGATTTGAAGTGCTTGTAGATCGTGCCTTTGCCGATACCCACGGCATCCGCAATCATCTCGACGGTGACGCTGTCTTCACCTTGTTCGAGGAACAGCTTGAGTGCTGTGTCGAGAATTTCCTGCTCACGGCGGCGAAACTCACGGACCTTACGGGGTTCTTTTTGCATGAGGAAGAGGTCTGCAGAGGTCAATGTGGGAGGGCTGCGCAGGGCCACGGATACGTGGCGATACGATTTACCCAGTGCGAGGGATTATCCCGACTGAACAGTCGTTGGGCAATGTCTATGTGAACCCGTTATGCACTTAACTTTCAATGTGCCAACGATTTCATCGTTATCAGTCAGAAACAATACGCAATATATACACCTGTGCACTGGCTTGATGAGAACTCAAGCGAAGCGC
The DNA here is from genome assembly GCF_024810135.1 of Pseudomonas sp. BIGb0164. Taxonomy (NCBI): domain Bacteria; kingdom Pseudomonadati; phylum Pseudomonadota; class Gammaproteobacteria; order Pseudomonadales; family Pseudomonadaceae; genus Pseudomonas; species Pseudomonas sp. BIGb0164. Next base: position 278,009 of record NZ_JANUEA010000005.1, read on the forward strand.
GCGTATTCCAAATCTGTTTAAAAAACGATCAGATGCGACTGGACTGAATGGGATACTGATCAATACTTCAATTGTCGGCGTGGCATCTCCCCCAAGTGACGCGTCGACCTGGGTACCGACGGACTGTGTGCCCTTGTTTTACTCCTAATGGTCTTAGCCCGGATTCACCCCCCAGAACCCGGGTTTTTTTTGCCTGCGATTTGGCCTCGTCAGCCGGCAATATGCGCCAGCGGGAACAGGCGCTTGAAGTTCTCGGTGGTCTGTTCGGCGAAGCGCTCGTAGGACTCACCCCGCAGCATTGCCAGGTAATCGGCCACGTCACGTACGTATTCCGGCAGGTTCGGTTTGCCGCGATGGGGGATCGGCGCCAGGTACGGCGAATCGGTTTCGACCAGCAAACGGTCGGCCGGCACTTGGCGCGCCACATCACGCAGGGCATCGGCATTGCGAAAGGTGACGATCCCCGACAGCGAAATGTAGAACCCCAGGTCCAGGGCCGCCTTGGCCATCTCCCAATCCTCAGTGAAGCAATGCAGCACGCCGGCCTGGGGCAACGCGGCTTCGCGCAGCAATGCCAGGGTGTCAGCGCGGGCGCCACGGGTATGCACGATGACCGGCTTGCCGGTCTGCTGGGCGGCTTGCAGGTGCAGGCGGAAAGACGCCTGCTGCAACTCGGCGGCTTCGGGTTCGTAGTGGTAGTCCAGGCCGGTTTCCCCGATAGCCACCACGCGTGGGTGGTTGAGCTCAGCCAGCAACCAGTCGAGGGCCGGGGCTTCGCCAGGCTTGAGGTCCAGCGGGTGGATACCCACCGAGCAATCCACATCGGCATAACGCTCGGCCAGGGCCTTGACGTCGGCGGCGTTCTCGGCGCTCACGCCGATGCACAGGAAGTGCCCTACTCCACGACCGCGCGCCGCTTCAAGGGCTGCGTCAAGGGAGCCGGCGTGCTGGGCAAGGTCGAGGCGGTCAAGGTGGCAATGGGAATCTACGAGCATAGGAAAAAGACAACTTGGTTCACGGAAAAGGTCTGACCGACGATACACCCGTCGGCCACGGAAATTAACGGCGGCCGAGCAGCCCGACCCATTGTACCAACAGCGCTTCAAGCAACAGCACGCGGTTGAGGTTGGCCTTGCCCAGGACTTTCTGGCGCTGGGCGAGGATCCAGTCCTGGATGGCCAGTACCTTGTCCTGGGCGCTCTTCTGCGCCAGGTACTGCACGACCTTGCGCATGTCCGGCAGGCCCAGCCCGCTTTCGTCCTGGGTCAACTGGTAGCGCAGGATCAGGCTCGACCAGTCGCAGAACCAGTCGAACAGCAGCAACAACGGGATGTCCTTCCAGGCGCCTTCGGCCAGTTGGGTCGCGGACTGTTCCTGCTTGAGCAGCTTCTTGACGCCGTCCACCACCAGGGCACGCTGTTCACGCACACCTTGGGCCTGAAGCTTCACGGCAGCCAGCGGCGAACCTGCGGCCAGGGTCAACAGCTCGACGCGTTCATCTTCGGAACAGTCCGGCAACGCCTTCGCCAGCCACTGCAAGCTCATGGCCTGGCTGGGCAGCGGGCACGCCTGCTGCACGCAACGGCTGCGGATCGTCGGCAGCAAACGGCTGGACTGGTGACTGACCAGCAGCAACACAGTATCGCCGGACGGCTCTTCCAGACTCTTGAGCAGGGCGTTGGCGGCGTTGATGTTCATTGCCTCCACCGGCTCGATCAGCACGACCTTGCGCCCGCCCATCTGGGCGGTCTGCACCACGAAACTGACGAGATCACGTACCTGATCGACCTTGATCGCCTTGTCGGCCTCTTCAGGCTCCAGCAGGTAGTTGTCCGGGTGGCTGCCGGCCTTGAGCAGCAGGCACGACTTGCACTCGCCGCAGGCTTCCAGGTTGACCGGGTTCTGGCACAGCAGGCTGGCCATCAGGCGTTCGGCCAGGTCGCGCTTGCCAATACCGATGGGGCCATGCAGCAAGTAGGCATGGGCGTGCTGGGCACGGCCTGCCAATTGCTGCCAGAGGCCTTCCTGCCACGGGTAGGCTTCAGCCACGGGCACGCTCCAGCAGGGTGGGCAACAGGGCATCGATGGCGTGCTGCACCTGGGCCAGCGGTTGGGCGGCATCCAGCAGGTAGTAGCGCGCAGGCTCGGCCGCGGCACGTTTGAGGAACGCGGTGCGTACTGCGTCGAAGAAAGCCTGGCCTTCGAGCTCGAAGCGGTCCAGGCGACCCCGGGCGCTGGCGCGGGCCAGGCCGACTTCAACCGGCAAGTCGAAGACCAGGGTCAGGTCAGGGCGCAGGTCGCCTTGAACGAAGGTTTCGAGCGTGGCGATGCGCTCCAGGGACAGGCCCCGTCCACCGCCCTGGTAGGCATAGGTGGAATCGGTGAAGCGGTCGCAGATCACCACGGCACCCCGCGCCAGGGCTGGGCGAATCACCTCGGCCAGGTGCTGGGCACGGGCTGCGAACACCAGCAGCAACTCGGTGTCCGGGTTCATCTGCTCTTCACCCGGCGCCAGCAGCACCTCGCGGATACGCTCGGCCAGCGGCGTGCCGCCGGGCTCGCGGGTCAACACCACTTCGATTCCTTCGGCGCGCAAGCGCTCGGCGAGGTAATCGCGGTTGGTGCTTTTGCCGGCGCCTTCCGGGCCTTCCAGGGTCATAAACAAGCCAGTCACAGGCAGTCCTTAGTCAGAATTATTGCGGGCTTTGCGGCGCGGCCGTATCCGGCGCAGGATCGGCCGGCGTTTCTACCGGCGCTTGCGCTGGCGCATCGGCCGCTGGCGTTGCGTCTTGCGCAGGCTTCACTACGGGTGCCGGGCTGGAGCGGTAGTCGGCGCGGCGCTTGAGCTGGAACTCGCGCACAGCGGCATTATGCGCATCCAGGTCGTCAGAAAAAATATGGCTGCCATCGCCACGGGCAACAAAATACAGGCTGCTGCCTGGCACCGGGTTCAGCGCCGCATGGATGGCCTCGCGACCGACCATGGCAATGGGTGTCGGCGGCAGGCCGGCCACCATGTAGGTGTTGTAGGGGTTGGCTTCCTTCAGGTGAGCGCGGGTCAACTTGCCGTTGTAGCGCTCACCCAGGCCGTAGATCACGGTCGGGTCGGTCTGCAGCAGCATGCCGATCTTCATGCGTCGCACAAACACCCCGGCAATCTGCCCGCGCTCTTCGGGCACGCCGGTTTCTTTCTCGACCAGGGAGGCCATGATCAGGGCTTGGTAAGGGTCGGTGTACGGCGCATCGGCAGCGCGCTTGCTCCACTCTTGGGCGAGCACATCGTCGAGGCGGTTGTAGGCTTTTTTCAGGAACTCGACATCGGTCATGCCGCGCACAAAGCGGTAAGTGTCGGGGAAGAATCGCCCTTCGGGGAATACGCCGGGGTGACCCAGCTTGTCCATCACTTCGCTGTCCGTCAGGCCCGAGAGGGTTTGCACGATCTTTTCATGCTTGGCCAACGCCGAACGCACCTGGCGGAAGTTCCAGCCTTCCACCAGGGTAAGGCTGTATTGCACCACTTCGCCGCGCTGCCACAGGCCGATCAGGCCTTGGGCGGTGAGGCCCGGCGTCATGCGGTATTCGCCACTGTGCAGTGGCTGGCCATCGAGGTTGAAACGCCAGTACAGGCGCAGCCAGAACGCATCATCGAGCACGCCATCGGCTTCAAGGCGATTGAACGTGCCGGTTGGGGTGGCCCCTGCCGGCACATCGAGCAATTGTTCCTGGGGCAGGTTCAAGGGCTGCTTCAAGGCAGAGTCAAGCTTCCAGGCCGAAAAGCCCAGCAGCAAGCCCGCCGAGACCAGGCCGATCTGCAGCAGTAAAACCAGTTTTCGTATCAACTCAAATATCCAATAGCGCGCGAACAATGCCCTGCAGTTTACGGGTGAGCGGCCCAACCGACCAGCTCATCGCAGCGCACTCGCGCACCGGCCAAATGCCATAAACGCTGTTGCACATGAACACTTCATCCGCCTGCTGCAACTGCTCAAGGCTGATGTCGGCCACGGCCACGGGGACTCCCAGGGCATGTGCCTGGGCCAGAATCTCGGCGCGCATCACGCCAGCCACGCCGCAACGCGTCAGATCAGCGGTTAGTAACAAGCCGTTGCGCACCAGGAACAGGTTGCTGAACACGCCTTCAATGACACGATCGGACCTATCCAGCATCAAGCCTTCGGCATGCTCGGCGTCCTGCCATTCGGCGCGGGCGATCACCTGCTCCAGGCGGTTGAGGTGCTTGAGACCGGCCAGCAGGGGCTGTTCGGCCAAGCGGGTCGTGCACGGAAACAGGCGGATGCCGTCGGCTCCGTGGGCAGGGGGATAGGTTGCGGGCGGACTGCCCTGCAAAATGCGGCGCACAGGTGCGCCAGGGTTGGCGCCATAACCGCGCTGGCTGTCGCCACGGGTGAGGATCAGCTTAAGTACACCGCTGCCCAGGGTTGCGGCGTAGGCCAGCACTTCACTGCGGATCAACCCGTGATCCGCAGTGAAGGCAAGCCGCCTGCATCCCTCTTCGAGGCGATGCAGGTGGCGGTCGAGCAGCACAGGCTGCCCGGCCTTGACGGCAATGGTCTCGAACAGACCATCACCGTATGCCAGGCCACGATCTTTCAGGGGCACGCTGTCCGCTGGCTGACCGTCGACCCAGCTGTGCATCACTCGGCGAACCGGCGGAACACCAGGGAACCGTTGGTGCCACCAAAGCCGAACGAGTTGGACAACACCACGTCGATTGGCATTGGCTGGGCTTCGTGCGGCACGAAGTTCAGGTCGCAGCCTTCGTCCGGCTCATCAAGGTTGATGGTCGGCGGAGCGACCTGATCCTTGATGGCCATGACACTGAAGATCGCCTCGACCGCGCCCGCCGCACCCAACAGGTGACCGGTCATGGACTTGGTGGAGCTGACCGCCAGCTTGTAGGCATGCTCACCGAACACCGACTTGATGGCCTCGGCTTCCGCCAGGTCGCCCGTTGGGGTCGAGGTGCCATGGGCGTTGATGTACTGAACCTGGTTGGCGTTGACCTTCGCATCGCGCAAGGCGTTGGAGATGCAACGCGCCGCGCCGGCACCGTCGGACGGTGGCGAGGTCATGTGGTAGGCGTCACCGCTCATGCCAAAGCCGATCAGCTCGGCGTAGATCGTGGCACCACGCGCCTTGGCGTGCTCCAGCTCTTCGAGTACCAGGGCGCCGGCACCGTCGGACAAGACGAAACCGTCACGGCCTTTGTCCCAGGGGCGGCTGGCGCGGGTCGGTTCGTCGTTGCGGGTCGACAATGCACGGGATGCACCGAAGCCACCCATGCCCAGGCCGCAGGCCGCCATCTCGGCGCCACCGGCGATCATCACGTCGGCCTCGTCGTAGGCGATGTTGCGCGCCGCCATGCCGATGCAGTGCGTACCCGTGGTACATGCCGTGGCAATGGCGTAGTTAGGCCCCTGTGCACCCAAGTGGATCGACAGGAAACCGGAAATCATGTTGATGATCGAGCCCGGTACGAAGAACGGTGAAATTCGACGGGGGCCGGAATCATGCAGCGTGCGACTGGTTTCTTCGATATTGGTCAGGCCGCCAATACCCGAACCCATGGCCACGCCGATGCGGTCACGGTTGGCGTCGGTGACTTCCAGGCCGGCATTGCGCACCGCCTGAAAACCGGCTGCCAGGCCGTATTGAATGAACAGGTCGAGTTTGCGGGATTCCTTGACCGAGAGATATTCCTCGACATTGAAACCCTTTACCGAGCCGCCAAAACGGGTGGAATAGGCAGAAAGGTCCGTGTGTTCAATCAGACCAATACCACTGTGGCCAGCCAGAATGCCCTGCCAACTGCTCGGCACATCCGTACCCAGTGGCGACAACATACCCATACCGGTGACTACGACGCGTCTACGCGACACAGCACTCTCCTTTTTCTAATGACGACACTTTGCTATAGAGCTAAAGAAAAAACCGCACGCTGTAACAGCAGTGCGGTTTTTCCCAACAGCAAGCGACGACTAAAAACTATTACGCCTGGTGGGCAGTAACGTAGTCGATAGCAGCTTGAACAGTAGTGATTTTTTCAGCTTCTTCGTCCGGGATTTCGGTCTCGAATTCCTCTTCCAGAGCCATCACCAGCTCAACGGTGTCAAGGGAGTCGGCACCCAGGTCTTCAACGAAGGAAGCGGAGTTGGTCACTTCTTCTTCTTTAACGCCCAGTTGCTCGGCAACGATTTTCTTGACGCGCTCTTCGATGGTGCTCATACCTTGTTTTCACTCCTAATGGACAAATTCAGGCAGCTGGCCAGTGGGTAAGTGTATAGAAAGCCATTTCAGCTTTTCAACTGAAAGCTTCACCCTGTACCCGGTTGGCCACCTGCCTATAAATTAAGTTGCAGCTTTATAACGGATTTTAGACAGCTCGTATGACATTTTTTTGAAGCGATCCGTCACAATTTAACTCATGTACATCCCGCCGTTAACCGGGATTGTAGCCCCAGTCACGTATGCCGCACCGTCGGACGCCAGGAAAGTGACCACATTCGCGATCTCTTGAGCCTGGCCCAGACGACCCAGCGGAATCTGCGTCAGCAAGGCTTCACGCTGTGCTTCCGGCAGTTCACGGGTCATATCGGTGTCGATGAACCCTGGGGCCACCGAGTTGACCGTAATCGACCGCGAACCGACTTCACGCGCCAGTGCACGGCTGAAACCTTCCAGACCGGCCTTGGCGGCTGCGTAGTTTACTTGGCCTGCGTTGCCCATGGCACCCACTACAGAGCCAATATTGATAATTCGGCCCCAACGCGCCTTGGTCATGCCGCGCAAAACCCCCTTGGACAGGCGAAACAGACTGTTCAAGTTGGTATCGACCACGTCGTACCACTCGTCGTCTTTCATGCGCATCATCAGGTTGTCGCGGGTGATACCGGCGTTATTCACCAGAATCGCCGGCGCGCCGAACTGTGCGGTGATCTCGGCCAGTACGGCAGCCACAGACTCGTCGCTGGTCACGTTCAGTTCAAGGCCGGTACCTTGCACGCCGTTTTCCTTCAGGGTCGCGGCGATACGCTCGGCGCCCGAGGCGGATGTAGCGGTACCGATCACAACGGCACCCTGACGGCCCAGTTCCAGGGCGATCGCCTGGCCAATGCCACGGCTTGCGCCGGTAACCAGTGCAACTTTACCTTGCAGACTCATGCAGGCTTCTCCTAAGTTCGGGGATTCAGGCCAGTGCCGCGCGGGCGGCAGCGAAGGCATCCGGGGTATTGAGGTTGGCAGTCGACACGCCATCGGCGCAACGCTTGTTCAGGCCGGCCAGGACTTTGCCCGGACCGCACTCAACCAGTTCAGTGGCGCCATTGGCTGCCAGGGTCTGGACGGATTCGACCCAGCGTACGGGCTTGTAGAGTTGTTCCAGCAGGTCGCGCTTGAGCGTGTCGAGGTCGGCGGCAACGGCCGCGCTGACGTTCTGCACCAGCGGGATCTGCGGCGCCTGCCAGTTGATGGCAGCGATGGACTCGGCAAAACGCTCGGCCGCCGGACGCATCAGCTCGCAGTGGGACGGTACGCTCACCGGCAACGGCAGCGCACGCTTGGCACCACGGGCCTTGCAGCCTTCGATGGCGCGCTCGACGGCGGCCTTGGCACCGGCGATCACCACCTGGCCCGGGGAGTTGAAGTTCACCGCGCTGACCACTTCGCCTTGGGCCGCTTCGGCACAGGCTTCGATCACGATGGCATCGTCCAGGCCCAGGATAGCGGCCATGCCGCCCTGCCCGGCTGGAACGGCTTCTTGCATCAGTTGACCGCGACGCTCGACCAGCTTGACCGCCTCACCGAGGGTCAGGCTGCCCGCCGCCACCAAGGCACTGTATTCGCCCAGGCTGTGACCGGCGACGAATGCAGGGCGCGCACCACCTTCAGCCAGCCACAGGCGCCACAGGGCGACCGAAGCGGTCAGGATGGCCGGTTGGGTTTTGTCGGTTTGGTTGAGTTGCTCTTCCGGTCCCTGCTGGGTCAATGCCCACAGGTCGTAACCCAGAGCGTCGGAAGCTTCCTTGAAGGTGTCCAGGATCAGCGGGTACTGCGCGCCCAGCTCGGCCAACATGCCGAGGGACTGCGAACCCTGCCCTGGAAAGACGAATGCGAGGGATGTAGACATGTAACAAGCCCCTAATGATCTGGTCGTCAAAAATGCGCACTCCTACGGTGGGAGCGCACGAAACTGACAGATTGGATGGTCAATTGAACTGGCCGGTCACATTTAAGCACTCCCGGGCCGATTCGCCTAAGGCAACAGGTCCTCGAGACGGCCGTGCAAGCGCTGCGGCAGGTTTTCCTGGATCTCGATCAGGGCGCGCGCAATCGCACTCTGAAAGCCCTCTACACCTGCCGAACCGTGGCTTTTTACCACAATGCCCTGCAAGCCAAGAAAACTCGCCCCATTGTGCCGCGCAGGTGCCAAGTCGGCCTGCAAGCGACGCATCAATGGCAGCGCCAGGGCACCCACCACACGAGAGGCCAGATTTTGTTTGAACAATGCCTCAATGCGCGTGGCGATCATGGTCGCCAGGCCTTCGCTGGACTTGAGCAGGATATTGCCGACAAACCCGTCGCACACCACCACATCCGCCTCGCCCCGGTACACACCGTCACCCTCGACAAAGCCGACGTAGTTCAAGCCGCGCGCACCTTGCAGCAAGGTGGCAGCCAGCTTGACCTGCTGATTGCCCTTGATGTCTTCGGTACCGATATTCAGCAAGGCCACACGAGGCCGGGCCACGCCCAGCGCCTCGGCGGCGACCGAACCCATTACGGCGAACTGGAACAGGTGCCCGGCACTGCAATCGACGTTGGCCCCCAGGTCCAGCAACTGGCAATAGCCCTTTTGCGTCGGAATCGCCGCCACCATTGCAGGCCGATCAATGCCGGGCAACGTTTTGAGCACATGCCGCGACAAGGCCATCAAGGCGCCGGTATTGCCCGCGCTGACACAGGCTTGCACCTTGCCATCACGCAGCAGCTCCAGCGCCACCCGCATTGAAGAGTCGGGCTTGCCACGCAGGGCCGCCGCCGGCTTTTCATCCATGCCGATGGTTTCGCTGGCCGGCGTAATCGTCAGGCGCGCGCGATCCACCGCCGGATGGCTGGCAATCAATTCTTCAAGGAGGGAGGGTTGACCGACGAGGGTCAGGTGCAGCGAGGGCGTTGCAGACAGGCTGGCAATGCAGGCCTGAACAATGCTGCGGGGACCGAAGTCCCCGCCCATTGCGTCAATCGCGATGACTAGAGCAGACAAGTGATTACTCGTCAGCGCCCTTGTCGATCACTTTACGGCCACGGTATACGCCTTCTGGCGATACGTGGTGACGCAGGTGAACTTCACCGGTGGTCTTTTCTACGGACAGGGTGCTAGCCTCGAGAGCGTCGTGCGAACGGCGCATGTCACGGGCGGAGCGGGATTTTTTGTTCTGCTGAACAGCCATAATTGATTAACTCCTAAACGTTTGGGTCACGCTTTAACTGCGCCAATACACTGAACGGGTTGGACCGCGTTACCTCGTCCTCGCTCGGTTCGGGCTCGTCATCGAGGCCCGCCGGCTGCTGGCATTCTTCCGGATGATGAGCAGGCACAATGGGCAAGGCGAGCAGAAGCTCCTCCTCGATCAGTGCATGCAGATCCAAAGGATCTTCGCCCAGTTCCAGCACGTCATAACCTTTCGGCAACGACTGGGTATTCGCACCCTCCTTCACCACAGCATAACTGCATTCGCTATGGATCGGCAGGGTGACCAGCTCAAGACAACGCTGGCAAACCATTTTGACTTCGGTGTCGATAAAGCTGTGGATTACCACAGACTTACGTTCATCTCGTTCAAAAACGAATTTGGCCTGCACCGTACCGACAGTGTCGGAAAGCGGGTCGCAGAGTCTCTCCAAATCGGCCAGCAGCAACTCACCTTGAAGGGAAGTGCCACGATCAGCCAATTTGCGCGGGTCAACGTGAGGTGGAATCGGGTCATTCAACATAGGCGCAGCATTATAGGGATGCCCCCGGCCATGTCAAAGGAAATTCAGCCCTGTGCGTCAGCCGGTCGCCCCGCTAGAATCCCCGGCTGCCTTGAGGAGACGCCCATGCTGCCTTTATTACTCGCATCCAGCTCGGTTTATCGCCGGGAATTGCTGAGCCGCCTGCACCTGCCGTTCATCTGCAGCTCGCCGGATATCGACGAAAGCCATCGTGCAAATGAGTCTGCCGTGGAGCTGGTCAAGCGCCTGGCCGAACACAAAGCCCGCGCCCTCGCCGCCAGCCATCCAGGCCACCTGATTATCGGCTCCGATCAAGTGGCAGCGTTGGAAGGCCGCATTATCGGAAAGCCGCATACCTTTGAAAACGCCCGGGATCAGCTATTGGCCGCGAGCGGCAAGCGGGTCAGCTTCCTGACCGGCCTGGCACTGCTCAACACCCAGACCGGGCGCTGCCAGGTGGATTGCGTGCCTTTTACCGTGCACATGCGCGAGCTGGACGCTGAACGGATCGAACGCTACCTGCGAATCGAGCAGCCGTATGACTGCGCGGGCAGTTTCAAGGCCGAGGGGTTGGGCGTGAGCTTGTTTCAGAGCACAGAGGGGCCAGATGCCACCAGCCTGATCGGACTGCCGCTTATCCGCCTAGTGGACATGCTACTCATCGAAGGCGTGCAAATCCCTTAAGCCCACCCCAAAAACAACTGTAGGAGCCGGCTTGCCAGCGATCGCAGTGGATCAGCCAATATAAATGTCGACTGGACCACCGCCATCGCCGGCAAGCCGGCTCCTACAGCTGAATCGGTGCGCCTGTCAGATCAGCGCAGGGTCGGGCCCTGGAAGCCCATATACAAGGCAAGCTTCTCTGCCACGCTGGCGCCCAGCTTCTTGGAGAAGCGATCAAACGGCGATTCCTGAACGGTGAAATCCACCAGTTCTTTCTCGCCAATCACATCCCGCGCCACCGAGCTGGCACTGCCCAGGCCATCGATCAGCCCCAGCGGCAACGCCTGCTCGCCTGACCATATCAAGCCGGAAAACAGTTCCGGATGATCCTTGTCCTTCAAGCGATCCCCACGCCCCTGCTTCACGCTGGCGATGAACTGACGATGGGTCGTGTCGAGCACGCCCTGCCAGAACTGGGTTTCATCGGCCTTTTGCGGCTGGAACGGATCGAGGAACGACTTGTGCTCGCCCGACGTGTAGGTGCGACGCTCCACCCCCAGCTTCTCCATGGTGCCGACAAACCCGTAACCGGCCGCCGTCACGCCAATGGAGCCCACCAGGCTGGCCTTGTCGGCATAGATCTGGTCTGCGGCGCTGGCAATGTAATAGGCACCCGAGGCGCCCAGGTCGGAAATCACTGCATACAGCTTGATGTCCGGGTGCAAGGCGCGCAGGCGACGAATCTCGTCATACACGTAACCCGACTGCACCGGACTGCCGCCCGGGCTGTTGATGCGCAGGATCACGCCCTTGACCTTGGAATCTTCAAACGCGGCACGCAGGCTGCTGACGATATTGTCGGCGCTGGCGGACTCCTTGTCGGCAATCACGCCACGCACCTCGATCAGTGCCGTGTAATTGGCGCTGCGAGCCGCGCTTTTCTCCATGTCCACCAGCGGGCTGAACAATGCCAGCATCCCCAGCAGGTACACAAAGGTCAGCAACTTGAAAAAGATCCCCCAGCGCCGCGAACGACGCTGCTCCTGAACGCTGGCCAGGAGGGTTTTCTCCAGCAGCTTCCAGCTTTTGTCATCACCGTTTTCAGCCTTTTCGGGCGCCTTCCACTCGTCACTCATGCCATTAACCCCAGCAAAGACTTATCGGGCCCGGCTGAGCCAGGCCTGCAATTCGGAAAAATGATTGATCGTCAGGCGCGGTTCGTACTGCTGAAGCGCCTCGGCGGACTGGGCGCCGTAGCTGACGGCCACGCTGTCCATGCCCGCGTTGCGCGCCATCATCAGGTCGAAGGAGGCATCCCCCACCATCAATGCCTGGCGTGGCGACACGCCGCAATGGGCCAGGATCTGCTCCAGCATCAGAGGGTGAGGTTTGCTGGCGGTTTCATCGGCGGCACGGGTGATATCGAAATAATCCTCCCAGCCATGGGCCTTGAGCACGCGGTCCAGCCCGCGACGGGCCTTGCCGGTAGCGACCGCCAGGTGATAACCCTCGGTGCGGAACGCCTCCATGGACTGCACCACACCATCAAACAACGGCGAAGGCGTGGCTTCCAGGGCGATGTAGTGATCGGCGTAGTGATCACGGAACGTGACCAGTTCAGCGTCGCTGATCTCGGGATATAAGGTGCGAATCGCCTCGGGCAGCCCCAGGCCAATGATGCCCTTGACCGCGTGATCGGTGCACAGCGCATAGCCGGACCGGGTCGACGCCGCATGCATCGACTCGACAATGCGGCCAATGGAATCTGCCAGGGTGCCGTCCCAATCGAAAATCAGCAGCTTGTAATCAAGGTGCGACACTCAAACGCTCCACGGTCTTGGCCCACATTTCATCGACCGGCGCCTGCAGCTTCAATTCGCCACCATCGGGCAGCGGCACGGTGAGCATGTAGGCATGCAGGAACAGGCGCTTGCCGCCCAGGTCGCGGATTTCCTTGGAGAAATCCTCGTCGCCGTATTTGGTATCGCCGGCGATGCAGTGGCCCGCATGCAGGGTGTGCACGCGGATCTGGTGGGTACGCCCGGTCACCGGCTTGGCCTCGACCAGGGTGGCGAAGTCACCGAAACGGCGCAGCACCTTGAACAGGGTCAGGGCTTCTTTGCCCTCCTCGTCCACTTCCACCATGCGCTCGCCGGAACGCAGGTTGCTCTTCTGCAACGGCGCGCGCACGCTCTTGATCGAGCTGGCCCAGTGGCCACGCACCAGCGCCATGTAGCGCTTGTCTACGCCATCGCCCCGCAGGGCGGTGTGCAGGTGACGCAACATGCTGCGCTTCTTGGCGATCATCAGCAGGCCGGAAGTGTCGCGGTCCAGGCGATGGACCAGCTCCAGCTCCTTGGCGTCCGGGCGCAACTGGCGGAAGGCCTCGATCACGCCGAAGTTCAAGCCGCTGCCGCCGTGAACCGCAATGCCGCAAGGCTTGTTGATCACGATCAGCTTGTTGTCTTCGAAGACAATCGAGGCTTCCAGGCGTTGCAGCAGGCCCTGGGCCAGCGGCACAGGCTCGTCGCGTTCCGGCACGCGAACCGGTGGCACACGGACGATATCGCCCGCCTGCAACTTGTACTCGGGCTTGATCCGGCCCTTGTTCACACGCACTTCACCTTTACGCAAGATGCGGTAAATCAAGGTCTTGGGCACGCCTTTGAGCCTGGCCAGGAGAAAATTGTCGATGCGTTGGCCGGCATATTCCGGCGAGACCTCAAGCAGCTGAACGCTGGGGGTCTGGGGGTCGGGAGTCGTCATGGCGGCGATGATAACAATTTTTTATGGAATTGAAGCACTTAATCATTGCTGCTATAGTCGCGAACGCCGCCAAAAGCGGCCTGGCCAGAGGACATGCGGCAAACTGCCGGCCCTGACCATCGCAATTCATCAGGACGCGAGGCCGTCCTACGGGGCTTTCGCCACCCTGGAAGGCTCTAGATTGTAACAAGCGCAGGTGACATGAGGCCTGAAGCGAGCGCGACACGCAGAGTGAAAACTCGCGTTCTGCGCCGATATTTACGGCCAGTTCACAAAGTGCAGTCAGTCTTGAGCCAGACCACGGCGAATGCTTCGGAAACAACGCCTGTTAAGAGCTGAGTGAGAGCGCAGTCGCCCACACCTAGTCTTGTTTAGCCATGAGCGTGGACTCCCCATTGGAGAACACGGTAAATGCCAACCCGCTGCGGATTCTGCGCGCGGCAGCACCCGAATTATCAGGGATACGTGTAGGGTGGAGATGCACAACCGTCGGACCGTGTAGCACTAGGCTTATATTTAGACGCTTCATCTCGTCCACAGTCGCCGGTTGATTCCTCCTCCTGACCTTAGCTTTTGTTGAAGTGGCGCCTGTGGCGCCGCAGCAGACAAGCAGGACGCGTCCGTCGCGCCTTTGCCCCCTCTGGGCAGATGTCGCTGGACACTGGAGTGGCCAACCACTCTTGACGCACCTGACACCGACCGTGAGAAGTCGTGTGTGCCGAACGCCGTTTCCGGCAGCCCGGAAACCGACGGTACAACATGAAAAGAATGCTGATTAACGCAACTCAACCCGAAGAGTTGCGTGTTGCACTGGTAGATGGCCAACGCCTCTACGACCTGGACATCGAATCCGGTGCACGCGAGCAAAAAAAGGCCAACATCTATAAAGGCCGTATTACTCGCATCGAACCAAGCCTTGAGGCTGCCTTTGTCGATTTCGGCTCCGAGCGCCACGGCTTCCTGCCCCTCAAAGAAATCTCCCGCGAATACTTCAAGAAAGCCCCTGAAGGCCGCGTGAACATCAAGGACGTCCTGAGCGAAGGCCAGGAAGTCATCGTCCAGGTCGAAAAAGAAGAGCGTGGCAACAAGGGCGCCGCCCTGACCACCTTCATCAGCCTGGCGGGCCGTTACCTGGTCCTGATGCCGAACAACCCACGTGCCGGCGGCATTTCCCGTCGTATCGAAGGCGAAGAGCGCAACGAACTGCGTGAAGCGCTGAACGGCCTGATCGCACCGGCCGACATGGGCCTGATCGTGCGCACTGCCGGCCTGGGCCGCAGCAGCGAAGAAATGCAGTGGGACCTCGACTACCTGCTGCAACTGTGGACCGCCATCAAGGAAGCGTCCCTGGATCGTTCCGCGCCGTTCCTGATCTACCAGGAAAGCAACGTCATCATCCGCGCCATCCGCGATTACCTGCGCCAGGACATCGGCGAAGTGCTGATCGACAGCGTTGAAGCCCAGGACGAAGCCCTGACCTTCATCCGCCAGGTGATGCCGCAGTACGCCAGCAAGATCAAGCTGTACGAAGACAGCGTGCCGCTGTTCAACCGTTTCCAGATCGAAAGCCAGATCGAGACCGCCTTCCAGCGCGTGGTCGAACTGCCTTCCGGTGGCTCCATCGTGATCGACCCGACCGAAGCCCTGGTGTCCATCGACATCAACTCGGCGCGTGCGACCAAAGGCAGCGACATCGAAGAAACCGCCCTGCAGACCAACCTGGAAGCGGCTGAAGAAATCGCCCGCCAGCTGCGCCTGCGTGACATCGGCGGCCTGATCGTGATCGACTTCATCGACATGACCCCAGCCAAGAACCAGCGCGCCGTGGAAGAGAAAGTCCGCGAATGCCTGGAAGCCGACCGTGCCCGCGTGCAAGTCGGCCGCATCTCGCGCTTCGGCCTGCTGGAAATGTCCCGTCAACGCCTGCGTCCATCCCTGGGCGAGAGCAGCGGCATCGTCTGCCCGCGTTGCAACGGCACCGGCATCATCCGTGACGTTGAATCGCTGTCCCTGGCGATCCTGCGCCTGATCGAAGAAGAAGCCCTGAAAGACCGCACCGCTGAAGTCCGCGCCCAAGTGCCGATTCCGGTTGCCGCCTTCCTGCTCAACGAAAAACGCAACTCGATCACCAAGATCGAACTGCGCACCCGTGCCCGCATCGTCATCCTGCCGAACGATCACCTCGAAACGCCGCACTTCGAAGTGCAGCGCCTGCGTGATGACAGCCCGGAAGCCCACAACAACCAGTCCAGCTACGAAATCGCTGCTGCCGCTGCCGAAGTGGAAGAAGTCCAGCCAGCCGCTGCTACCCGCACCCTGGTTCGCCAGGAAGCGGCGGTCAAGACTGCACCGGCCCGTGCCAACGCTCCAGTGCCAACCGAAGCCGCCGCTCCGGTTGCCGCACCGGCCGCCCTGCCTGAGCCGAGCCTGTTCAAGGGCCTGGTGAAGTCGCTGGTCAGCCTGTTCGCCACCAAGGAAGAGCCTGCTGCACCGGTTGTGGTTGAAAAACCAGCCGCCGAGCGCCCGGCACGCAACGAAGAACGTCGCAACGGTCGCCAGCAGAGCCGTAACCGCAACGGTCGCCGTGACGAAGAACGCAAGCCGCGCGAAGAGCGTGCCCCACGTGAAGAGCGCGCACCGCGTGAAGAACGTGCACCTCGCGAAGCCCGTGAAGACACCCCGGCCGTAGCCCGTGAAGAACGTGCACCGCGTGAAGAGCGCGCACCACGCACGCCACGTGCGCCACGTGAAGATCGCAAGCCGCGTGGCGAGCGTGAAGAACGCGTGCGTGAACTGCGCGAGCCTCTGGACGCGGCCCCAGCCGTTGCCGGCACTGCCGTTGTGGCTGAAGAACGCCCGGCTCGCCAGCCGCGTGAAGAACGTGCGCCACGTGAAGAGCGTCAACCACGCGCCCCGCGCGAAGAACGCCAGCCACGTGCCGAACAGGCCGCTGCCGCCAGTGAAGAAGAAGTACTGACCGGCGAAGAGCACGTTCAGGAAGACGGTCAGGAAGGCGCCGAAGGCGATCGTCCGCGCCGCCGCTCCCGTGGCCAGCGTCGTCGCAGCAACCGTCGTGAGCGTCAGCGTGATGCCAACGGCAACGTAATCGAAGGCTCGGAAGAAGCCGGCGAGAACGCTGAAGGCACCACCCAGGAGCCAACAGGCGCCGAACTGGCTGCCGGCCTGGCCGTGACTGCTGCCGTTGCCAGCTCGGTCATCAGTGCACCTGCTGAAGCCCAGGCTCACGAGCAGGCTGAACGCGCCACTGCGGCCGTTGAAGAAACGGCTGCTGTTGAAGCACCTGTCGCCGAGGCTCCAGCAGCCGAAGCGCCCGTGGTTGAAGCACCCGTAGTCGAAACACCAGTGGTTGAAGCCCCTGTGGTAGAAGCACCGGTTGTCGAGGTCACTACCCCGATCGAAGCGCCAGTTGTTCCGGAAGTGGAAGTTGCCCCGGTTCAAGAAACCCTGCCAGAAGTTGAAGTGGCAGCGGTTGAGCCTGCACCGGTTGTTGAACCTCAACCAGTGGTTGAAGCGCCGGTTGTGGAAGAGGCTCCACACGTGCGCGAAGTTCGCGAAGAACAGACCGCCTTCCAATGGACTGCCGAGCCAGTTGCTCCGGTCGAAGCGCCAGCTCCTGCCCCAGTGGTAGAAGAAGCGCCTGCACCGGTTGCCGAAGTCGTGATTGCCGAGCCAGCCCCAGTGGTTGAACCGGCTCCGGTGGTTGAGCCTGCGCCGGTGGTTGAAGCCCCCGTGGTTGCCGAAGTGGCAGCCCCTGTGGTCGAAGCCGCCCCGGCCAGCGCCCTGACCGAAAACGGCCGTGCGCCGAACGACCCACGTGAAGTGCGTCGTCGTCGCAAGGAAGCCGAGGCCGCTGCAGCCGCCGCTGCTGCATTGGAAGCAGAACACGAGAGCAAGCCTCTCGCCTGAGTCCAGCCGTAACTGAAAAGCCCCGCCTGAGTGATCAGGCGGGGCTTTTTATTGGCCTCATAAATCCAAAATCCAAGACCACCCCCAATCCCCTGTAGGAGCCAGGCTTGCCGGCGATGGCGTCCTCGAACATGTCGCATGGTTCAAGGGCCTCATCGCCGGCAAGCCGGGCTCCTACAGGGTCGAGGACAATTCAGGACCTGGAGGGCAGTTCAGGAGGTGGGGGTGTAGCTCAGGAGGGAGGGCACGTCGACATCCCACAACACACCAGGGTCATCCACCGGGATCTCCCTGACAGCGCCAGCGGCAAACAGCGAGCGAGCGCCGCGATCACCCGCCAACGCCGTCAACCCCGGCCCGAACGCGCGGCCAAACGCCACCGGATGACCATACTGCCCCGCCTGCACCGGGACGTGGATGCGATCCGCTTCCAGCCCCTCGACCACCTGATCGATAGTCGACGACTGAATGAACGGCATATCCCCCAACACCACCAGCCAACCGTCAGCCGGAGCACTGGCCGCCACCGCCGCCGCCAGGCTATCGCCCATGCCGGCCGATTGCAGCAGCAAGACCTCACAGCCAAAGGCCCTGGCCAATCGGATGACGTCCGCTCGTTCGGGCGATGTCACCAACAGACGCCGTGCAACCCGCTCAGGCAGATTTGCCAGCACCTGCTCGACGACCGCTCGCGTCACGCCATCCCGGCCCGTGCAATCGGCCAGCAATTTATCCTTATCCGCCCCCGCTTCAGCGCGAAAACGCCTGCCCTGCCCTGCCGCCAGCACAATCGCCGTGACTGTCACTCGGCCAGCACCAGCAGCGGTTTTTTCTGCACCGCCGCCACGCCATTCTTGATCGCGACAATTTCCGCCATCAGCGACAAAGCGATTTCCGCCGGGGTGTGGCTGCCGATATACACGCCGATCGGCCCGTGCAGGCGCGCAATCGCCTCCGCCGACAGGCCGAGCTGCGCCAGGTTTTCCCGACGCTTCTGGCTGTTGACCCGCGACCCCAGCGCGCCAATGTAGAACGCCCTGGAATTCAATGCCGTGAGCAAGGCCATGTCATCCAGGCGCGGGTCATGGGTCAGGCAGACAATGGCGGTGCGTTCATCGGTCTGGATATTCAGCACCGCTTCATCGGGCATACCCGGCACGAAGCGGCCCTGCTGCTCTTCCCAGCCGTAGACAAACTCTTCACGTGGGTCACAGATCAGCACGTCGAAGTCCAGCAGCCGCGCCATCTCGGCCACATAACGCGACAGTTGCCCCGCGCCGATCATCAGCAAGCGCCAGCGCGGGCCGTAGATCGCACGCAGGCGTTGGCCGTCAAAGCTCACCACGTCGGTCTTGCTGGCATCGCTCAGGGTGACTTCACCGGTCTTCAGGTCCAGCTCCCGCGCAACGATCTGATGAGCTTCGCAACGCGCCAACAGCTCAGCCACCCAGGCCCACTCCACCACGCGCTCCTCGGTCAGGCGCAACGTGCCGCCGCACGGCAAACCGAACCGGGCCGCCTCGTCGCGGGTCACGCCGTAGGTCACCAGTTGCACCGGTGGCCCGTCATCCGCCAGCCGACCGTCCTGCAGGCGCGCAATAAGGTCGTCCTCGATGCAGCCGCCCGACACCGAGCCAATCACCACCCCATCGCCGCGCAGGGCCAGCATCGCCCCTGGCGGGCGCGGCGCACTGCCCCAGGTCTGCACCACGCTGTACAGCACCACCGTTTGCCCGGCGCGGCGCCACTCCAGCACGCTGCGCAAGACATTCAGATCCACGCTGTCCATCAGGCCTTCGCCTCTTGCCAGCCCTGCAACTGGTAACGCACCGGCAGGTTGCGGATACGCTTGCCGGTGGCGGCAAAGATCGCATTGCACAGCGCCGGCGCAATCGGCGGCACGCCGGGCTCACCGACGCCGCCCAAGGGCACCTCACCTTTGGGCGTCACCAAGTGCACCGCCACTTCCTTCGGCGCCAGGGACATGCGCGCCACCTCGTACATATGGAAGTTGTCCTGCTGGACCTTGCCATCCTTGAAGCTGATCTCGCCCAGCACCGCGTTGCCCAGGCCCATTACGCACGCACCTTCGAACTGCGAGCGGATGCGCTCCGGGTTGATCTGCGGGCCGCAATCCACGGCAATATCGGCCTTGTGCACGATCAACGTGCCATCACCCTTGACCTCCACCTCGATCACGGCCGCCACGTACGTCACAAAGCTGTAGTGCACCGCCAAGCCCAGGCCACGGCCCTTGGGCAGCGTGCGTCCCCAGCCGGCCGCCTTGGCCGCGGTTTCCAACACGCCGCGCAGGCGTGCGGTGTCGATCGGGTAGCGTTCAGGGGATTCGCCGTAGTTCCACTCATCGCTCAAGGTCTTGGGATCGATCTGACGGTCTGGCCCCAGCAACTTGAGCTGATACTGCAGCGGATCCTGGCCGGCCTTGTGGGCCAGTTCGTCGACAAAGCTCTGGATCGCAAAACCATGGGGGATGTTCGACACTGAACGGTACCAGCCGACGCGGGTGTGGGCCGCCGCCTCGGGGTTTTCCAGGCGCACATTGGGAATCGCGTAGGCCATGTTGGTAAAGCCCATGCCCAGCTCAAAGGCCGCTTCGTGGTTCATGCCCGGCGCGAACAATGCCGTGATGCTCGGCGCCACGGTGCGGTGCAGCCAGGCCGACGGCAGGCCATCCTTGTTCAGGCCGGCCTTGAGGTACTCGGCCGACACGGTGTGGAAGTAGGAATTGTGGATGTCATCTTCGCGGGTCCATTGCACCCGAACGGCCTTGCCCGGAAATTCCTTGGCCAGCACGGCGGCTTCGATGATGAAGTCAGGCTTGGATTTGCGCCCGAAGCCACCGCCGAGCAAGGTCACGTTGAAGGTCACATTATCGAACGGCAGACCAAGGCGCTCGGCGATGCGCTCACGGGTCACCTGCGGCGCCTGGCTCGGGCCCCAGGCCTGGCACTCACCTTTGTCGAAGCGCGCAATGGCGACCATCGGCTCCATCGGTGACTGGGACAGGTGTGGCAAGTAGTAGGCGGCTTCCAGGGTACTGTCGGCCTCGCCCATGGCCTGGTCGAGGGTGCCGGTGTTGCGCACCACCTTGCCCGGTTTCAGCGCAGCGGCTTCCAGCTCCTTGCGATAGTCGATGGAGTTGTAGCCAGCATTCACGCCGTCGTCCCAGACAATGCTCAGCGCCTCCCGGCCCTTGATCGCCGCCCAGGTGTTGCTGGCCACCACGGCCACACCGCCCAGGGGTTGGAACTCGGAGGGCAAGGGCCGGCTTTCGATTTCCAGCACCTTGATCACACCCGGTACCTTCAACGCTGCCGAGGCATCGAAGGATTTCACCTTGCCGCCATACACTTTGGGCCGTGCGATGGTGGCATAGAGCATGCCGTCGAAATGCACGTCCGCGCCGTAGACCGCGCGCCCGTTGACAATGTCGGCGCCGTCGATGGCCTTGACGCCTTCCTTGCCGATATAACGGAACTCCGACGCTGGCTTGAGGCGCAGGCTATCCCGCGCCGGCACCGCCAGCGCGCCGGCGGCGGCTGCCAATTCGCCGTAACCCAGCTCACGGCCACTTGGCTGGTGAATCACTTTATGCAATTGCGCCCGACATTCAGCCAGCGGGACTTTCCACTGATCGGCAGCCGCTTGTTCAAGCATCGCCCGAACACTGGCACCGCAGCGACGCATTGGCTCATACCAATGGCGCATGCTGCGCGAGCCGTCGGTGTCCTGGTTGCCGTAGCGCACTTCATCGCCCGGCGCCTGCTGGACTTTCACGTGCGCCCAATCGGCCTCCATTTCATCGGCCACCACCAGGCTCAGGCTGGTGCGCACGCCCTGGCCCATCTCCGAACGGTTGCACACCACGGTCACTGTACCGTCGGTGGCGATGCTGACGTAGACCTTGGGGTCATCGATCAGCCCGTTGGGCATGGCGTCGCCACCGTATTTCTTCACCGCATCGGCGGCGAACGCATCGGGCAAGCCCCAACTGGCGGCAACCACCAGTGCGCCGGTGGCGCCCACACCTTTGAGGAAGCCGCGGCGGCTGAGGTTGCTCAGGACGAAATCAGCAGGTAACTGGCTCATGCCTTGGCCCCCTGCAGGTGGGTCGATGCCTGGCGGATAGCTGTCTTGATACGGTTGTAGGTGCCGCAACGGCAGATGTTGCCGACCATCGCCTCTTCGATCTGCTCATCGCTGGGGTTGGGGTTGGTTTTCAGCAGAGCGGTGGCCGACATGATCTGCCCGCCCTGGCAGTAACCGCACTGGGCTACAGCCGTGTCGAGCCAAGCTTGCTGCACCACCTGGCCGATGGGGTCGGTGTGCAGGTTGTCGATGGTGCTGATGGACTGGCCTTTGACCGAGCCGATCGGGGTGATGCAACTGCGCGCCGGCGAGCCGTCGATATGAATGGTGCAGGCGCCGCACAGGCCCATACCACAGCCGAACTTGGTGCCGTTGTAGCCCGCCACGTCGCGAATCGCCCACAGCAGCGGCATATCCTCGGTGACATCCAGTTGATGGTCTTGACCGTTGAGTTTCAGGGTAATCATGGGCACGCCCGCCTATTCACACTGCGTTGAGGGGCGAGCCATCCGGCGCGGGAGGTGGTACTGGTTCGGTGCGCGCAGATGGGCTCAGGCTGAAGGAGGCTCTCTTGCGAAGACGGATCTTCACCGGGCCTTTGATGGAGCAATGACTTAATGTAAACCAAAAAACCCGGGAGTGATCGGGCAGAAACGCAAACGCCCCGAACAAGTCGGGGCGTTTGTGGGTGGCTGCGGCGTCAGTTCACGCCATCAGCGGCTTACTTGACGACAGGTGCAGGGCCTTCGGCCACGCCCAGGTCATCCAGTTCGCGGGTTTCCGAGATACCGGTACCGCCGGACGCCAGCTCGCTTTGCAGCTTGTCGGTGTCCAGTTCCTTGACCCACTTGGCCACAACGATGGTGGCAACGGCGTTACCCACCAGGTTGGTCAGTGCGCGGGCTTCGGACATGAAGCGGTCGATACCCAGGATCAGCGCCAGGCCGGCAACCGGCAGGTGGCCCACGGCCGACAGGGTGGCAGCCAGTACGATGAAGCCCGAACCGGTCACGCCTGCAGCGCCTTTGGAGGACAGCAGCAGCACCAGCAGCAGGGTGATCTGGTGGGTGATGTCCATGTGGGTGTCAGTCGCCTGGGCGATGAACACGGCAGCCATGGTCAGGTAGATCGAAGTACCGTCGAGGTTGAAGGAGTAGCCGGTTGGAATCACCAGGCCTACTACGGATTTCTTCGCGCCCAGACGCTCCATCTTGATCAGCATGCGTGGCAGTGCGGATTCGGAGGAGGACGTACCCAGTACGATCAGCAGCTCTTCACGGATGTAGCGAACCAGCTTCAACACGCTGAAACCGTGCGCGCGGCAGATGGCGCCCAGCACCACGACCACGAACAGGATGCAGGTGATGTAGAAGCAGATCATCAGCTGGCCCAGTTGCACCAGGGAACCCACACCGTAGGCACCGATGGTGAACGCCATGGCGCCCAGGGCACCGATTGGCGCGAGCTTCATGATCATGTTGATGATGTTGAACATCACGTGGGCGAAGCGATCGATGAAGTCCAGTACCGGCTTGCCGTAGGCACCCAGGCGGTGCAGGGCGAAACCGAAGATCACCGAGAACATCAGCACTTGCAGGATGTCACCGTTGGCAAAGGCGCCGACGATGGTGTTCGGGATCACGTTGAGGATGAAGCCGACAACGCTCTGGTCCGCACCTTGAGTCACGTAGGTGGCGATTTTCGAGGCATCGAGCTTGGTAACGTCGACGTGCATGCCGGCGCCCGGCTCGATCACGTTGACCACGACCAGGCCTACCAGCAGGGCGATGGTGGAAACGATTTCGAAGTACAGCAGCGCGTAGCCGCCGGTCTTGCCGACCGATTTCATGCTTTGCATGCCAGCGATGCCGCTGACAACGGTGCAGAAGATGATCGGGGCGATGACCATTTTGATCAGCTTGATAAAGCCGTCACCCAGTGGCTTGAGGGCCACACCGGTCTGCGGGTAGAAGTGACCGAGCAAAATACCGATAACGATTGCAACGATCACCTGGAAATACAGGGATTTGTACAGTGGCTGACGAGTCGTCATTGCAAAGTTCCTCAATCGTCCCGTGTGGCAAAGATCCGCCATTGCCCACGACACTTGAATTGCGAACCCTCCTGCACTGGAGGGATTTGTTGTTTGCGAGGTCCTTGAAAGCAGGCCTGCGCTGTAATCCTTATCGCAAACGCCGTGCCACTTTGCCGAAAAACCCTGAAGGCCTTTAGACATCAGGGCTTGAGGTTTTCACACCCTCGCCAGCCCATCCAAGGAGGTGGCGGATTTCCGCCCGCAGGCCCAATCCTGTCCTACAAAATGGCGGATATCCGCCTTGTCGCCCTGGCAAGTGATGGCTAACATCCGCCACTCCATGGACGAGGCCCTCACATGCGTGAACGCACCATCGCCAGTCACTACGCCCGGGCAGCCCTCGGTGGTGCGCGCCGGGCGGGTTTCGACTACTCAGGCCTTTTGCAGCAGGTGGGCATCCCCCCCGAACTGCTGACCGAACCCCGCGCCCGCATAGCACCGGAGCAATTTACCCGGCTGTTGCAAATGCTCTGGCTGGCGCTGGACGATGAGTACCTGGGGTTTGCCGAAGGCCCGAGCAAACGCGGCACCTTCGCCATGATGTGCCATGCGCTGATTCATTGCCGCACCCTGGAGAAGGCTCTGGAACGCGGCTTACTCTTTTATAGCCTATTCCCGCAGGGTCCGCGTTGGCAGCTGACAAGAGAGGGCGACATGGCCCGCTTGAGCCTGGACGACTCACAGCTGTGGGACCCGGACCACTTCCTCAGCGAATGCCTGCTGGTGATCTGGCATCGCCTGGGTAGCTGGTTGATCGGCCAGCGCATTCGCCTGAACCAGGTCACGTTCAGCTACCCGATGCCGGCCCACGCGGGCGAGTATGACTTGCTGTTCCCCTGCCCCCAGGTGTTCGGCGCCCCGAACAGCAGCCTGGTATTTCCCAGCCGCTACCTGAGCCTGCCGCTGCTGCAGGACGAACGCACCCTCAAGCATTTTCTCGAACGCTCCCCGGCCGACCTGCTGTCCCGCCCGGACGAGGGCGACAGCCTGAGCAGCCAGTTGCGCCGCTTGCTCAGCCGTGACCGCACGCCCTGGCCAGACCTGGAGGCCGTGGCCCAGCACCTGCACATCAGCCCGCAGACCCTGCGCCGACATTTGCGCGAAGAAGGCACCAGTTTCCAGGCGCTCAAGGATGAGCTGCGGCGGGACATCGCCATCTATCATTTGGGGCGGGCGGATTTGTCGCTGCAGGAGATTGCCGAGCAGCTGGGGTTCTCCGAACCGTCGGCGTTTCATCGGGCGTTCAAGAAGTGGACCGGAGTGACGCCGGGGGCGTATCGGGCGCAGGAGAGTTAGGAGTGTGTTGGCAGGGCCGGCCTTATCGCAGGCAAGCCAGCTCCCACACTCGATCGCGTTCACAATTCAAAATGTGTGTGAACGCATTAACTTTATTAGCCGGCTTGCCGGCGATGGCGCTAGATGACTGTTGATGCGACTGACGCTTTCGCGAGCAAGCCCGCTCCCACATTCGAAGGGGTTCACCGTTCAACATGTGGGAGCTGGCTTGCCTGCGATTAGGCCAGCACGATCAATAGAGATCACACCGCCGGAAAGTGAATCTTGAAGGCCGCCCCACCCAAAGGCGAATCCCCCAAGGTCAACCGCGCGCCGTAGCTTTCGATGATGTCCTTGACCACCGCCAGCCCGATCCCCTGCCCCGGGTGCTGACGGTCCAGGCGCTCGCCCCGCTGCAGGATCCGAGCACGCTGGTCGGGCGGTACGCCCGGGCCATCGTCTTCAATGCACAACTCGGTGCCCTCCAGGCTTTCCACCAGGCTGATGCGCACTTCGCTCAGGCATAGGCGGTAGGCGTTTTCCAGCAGGTTGCCGAGCATTTCGAGCAAGGCGCCCTTCTCGATCGGCACATCGCATTCTTCGGGCAGTTCAAAGGCCACGGTCACACGCTTGTCGCGGTACACCTTGTCCAGCGTGTCGCACAAGCTTTGCACCACCGGCTCCAGGCGCACCTGGTGGCGCACCAGGCCGCTTTTGCGCAGGCTGGCGCGCTGCAATTGATAGCCGATCTGCTGGCTCATGCGTTCGATCTGCGATTGCAGCACCCAGGCCTGGCCACGGTCTTCCGGGCGTTGGGCCATGTCTTCGCTCACCCCCTGCAACACCGCCAACGGGGTTTTCAGGCTGTGGGCGAGGTCGTCCAGGGAGTCGCGGTAACGTGCGCGCTGTTCACGCTCGCTGTGCAGCAGGCGGTTGAGCGAGCCGGTCAGGCGCAGCAATTCACGCGGGTGTTCCTCGCTGAGGCTTCCACGGGTGCCGCCTTCGATCTGGTCCAGTTCCTGGCTCAGGCGCCGCAGGGCTTGCAGGCCCCAGGTCAGCCCCAGCCACAACAGGGTCAACAGCACCAGCAGGGCCGCGCCGAACCCCAGGTAAAGGTTCTCGCGCAGCCCTTCGAGGGTCAGCTGGTATTCGCGCACCGGTTGCAGGGCCACGATACTGAACGCCGCGCTCTTGCCGCCCAGCAGCTTGACCTCCACGTCATACACGAAGAATTCCTGGCCATTGGCCTCGCGAATCCGCGCAAATTCGTTGCCGCGCCCGTCATAGCGCGGCTTGTAGTTGATGTTTTCTTCCTGGGTGGCGCGGGAACGCCACACCAGGTGGCCTTCGCGGTCGTAGATATAGCCGAGCAGGCGGCTATCGGTGAGGTTGAAGCGTTCGTCCGGCAACTGCGCCGGCATCAACAGGCGATTGTTTTCAACGCGCGCCGCTGAAATCAGCGTGGTGACATCCGACGCCAGGCGCTGCTCGATGGAATCCTGCAGCGCCAGGCTGAACGCCCCTTGCATGGCGGGCAACAAACCGAGCATGAACAACACGGCCAGGGTGGCGGCCGCCAGCATCAAGCGCACACGAAGCGAGCGAATCAACGGCAGCGCTCATTGAACAGGTAACCCAGGCCGCGCACGGTATCGATCGGCTTGAAACCGGCCGGGCCTTCCAGCTTGCGACGCAGGCGACCGACCAGCACTTCGATGACATTCGGATCACGCTCGTCGTCATCGGGATAGAGCTGTTCCATCAGGCGGTCCTTGGCGACCACCTGCTGGTGGTGACGCATGAGGTATTCGAGAATCCGATACTCGTACGCGGTCAACGCCAGCGGTTGTTCATCCAGGGACGCCTGCTTGCGGTTGAGGTCCAGCAGCAACGGGCCGGCGACGATGGTCGACTGGGTAAAGCCGCTGGAGCGACGCAGCAAGGCGTTCATCCGCGCCTCCAGCTCTTCGAACTGGAACGGCTTGACCACGTAGTCGTCGGCGCCGGCGGCCAGGCCTTCGACCTTGTCCTGCCAGTTGCCACGGGCGGTAAGGATCAGGATCGGGAAGGTCTTGGCCTGGGTGCGCAGTTGGCGGATCAGGTCCAGGCCGCCCATGCCGGGCAGGCCCAGGTCGATGATCGCCAGGTCATGGTTGAATTGCCCGGTCTGGTACAAGGCTTCTTCGGCGTTGGCCACGGCTTCGACCACGTGCCCGCTGTCGGTCAGGCGGGTAAACAGGTGATGACGCAGCAACGCCTCATCTTCTACCACCAGCAATTTCATAAGGCTCTCCAAGGCGATTCAACTGTCCGACAGAGGGATATCATAGCGGCCCTGCAGGTCTTGCGGGCGCAGTTTAATGCCATTGTATTGGCCCGTCAGGTGTTCATAACCGGTACGGTAGGCCGGTTGCGGCGTGACGAGGCCCAGGGACTGGCCCCACGGCGCGGCCTGGCTGCCCGCTTCTTCAAAGCTGACACGCTGGATCAACGTGCTGGATTTCTTGGTTTTCTCGCTACCGAATGCCGCAAAGGCGCCATCGGACGCCTGGACGCCAGCAGTGGCACTGAGCATGGATAACGCCAACATCAGCTTTTTGATCGCAGTCATGGGGCTTACCTCTACGCGTTTTGGCTGT
Organism: Pseudomonas sp. BIGb0164; assembly: GCF_024810135.1. Taxonomy (NCBI): domain Bacteria; kingdom Pseudomonadati; phylum Pseudomonadota; class Gammaproteobacteria; order Pseudomonadales; family Pseudomonadaceae; genus Pseudomonas; species Pseudomonas sp. BIGb0164. The sequence goes on from NZ_JANUEA010000005.1 coordinate 305,498, forward strand.
AGGGCCAGACTACGCAGGCGCCCCTGAACTCCCCCTGAACGGGCTCTGAACCGGGCCTGAACCGCTGCGGGCTATCCTCTGGCGCGCCAACTGAAGCAAAATACCGCCCATGACGCCCCTACCCGCTTGCTGCACCCCACTCGACGCCCATTGGCCGCTGCCCGACCCTTTGCCGGGTACGGTGTTCCTCAGCACCCGCTTCGACCCCACCCTGCTCGCGCAGGGCGACTTCCTGCGCTGCGCCGTGCCGCCCCCGGCCAGCATCCAGCGCTCGGTGGCAAAGCGCCAGGCCGAATTCCTCGCCGGCCGCCTGTGCGCCCGCGCAGCGCTGCAACAGCTTGATCAGCTGGACTGCGTGCCCGCCATCGGCGACGACCGCGCGCCGGTCTGGCCGGCGCATATCAGCGGCTCCATCACCCACAGCACCGGGCATGCGGCAGCGATTGTCGGGCACAAGGCGCAGTGGCGCGGGCTGGGGATGGACTTGGAAAATGTGCTGAGCCTGGAACGGGCGGAGCGCCTGGCCGGGGAAATCCTCACGGTTGATGAGCTGCAACGCATGGCCAACGCGCCGCGTGAGCAGATTGCTTTAGGGGTGACACTGACGTTTTCAGTAAAGGAGAGTTTGTTCAAGGCGCTCTACCCTATCGTGCAGAAACGCTTTTACTTTGAGCATGCCGAGGTGGTGGAGTGGTCGGAGGATGGCCGGGTGCGGTTGCGGCTACTGACGGACTTGTCCGAAGAATGGTGCCATGGCAAGGAATTGGTGGGGCAGTTTGCGGTGGACGGGGAGCAGTTGTTGAGTTTGGTGGCTGTGGGCGCCTGATAGAGTGCTTTCGCGAGCAAGCCCGCTCCCACATTCGACCGAGTTCCAGCGTTGGAATGCAGTCAACTGTGGGAGCGGGCTTGCTCGCGAAAGCAGTATCAAGTTTTATCCTGATCCCGCGGCCAACTCAGGCTGAAGCACGCCCCACCCAAATTGTTGCTCTTGCCTATCAACGCCCTTCCGCCATGCCAATAAATGATCCGCCGCACAATCGACAGGCCCAGCCCGTGCCCGCCAGAGGCCCGCGTGCGGCTGTCGTCCAGGCGTAGGAACGGCGTGAAGATGCGCTCCCATGCGCTTTCCGGCACGCCGGGGCCGTCGTCTTCCACATCGATGCGGCAACGCACCTGGCCCACCTGATAACTGATCAACACCTGGCCCTGGGCATGACGCATGGCGTTGCTCACCAGGTTCTGCAAGGCGCGGTGCAGGTAACGCGGTTCGGCGTCGACCCACGCGTCATCCCAATGCGCCGATGACAGACAGATACCGCGACTCACCCTGACCTGCGGACGCAGTGGCGATAATTCGCCGATCACCTGATCAAGCAACGCGCTGAGGTCGACGCGCTGGAAATTCAGCTCCGGCGCCCCCTGCTCCAGGCGGGCATAGGTGAGCATTTCATCCACCAGGCCATCGAGGTCCTGGATATCGCTGTCCATGCCTTCCAGGTATTTGCGCCGCGCTTCGGCGGTGGTGGCGTCGCCGACCATCTCCAGGCCGAAGCGCAGGCGGGCTACCGGTGTGCGCAACTCGTGGGACACCGCGCGCACCAATTCGCGCTGGATCGCCAGCAATTGCTGCAAATGCTCGGCCATGCCATTAAAGGCTGCCGCCAGGCGCCCTACCGAATCAGCGCCCCGGGCCGGTACGCGTACTTCCAGGTTGCCCTTGGCAATGCGGGTGGCCGCCGCCTCCAAGCCTCTGAGGCGCCGTTCGAGCTGACGCACCAGTAAATAGACGATCAGGCCAATCAGGGTCAGGCTGATCAGCGCGATCAGGATCAACCATTGCGGCGGGTACGGGTTCATCTGGTACAGCGGGCCGATCTCCAGCACCCACGGCGTGCCGACCATGCCGGCAAACACGCGGATCGAATCGCCGCCCTTGCCCAGGGCCATCACCGTATCGCCCTCCGATACGCGGCGGCGCTGGTCGTCGTCCATGTCAGCCTCATCCAGAGTCATGAGGTGCATGTCAAAACCAAAGCCTTTGGCCTCTTTTATGTCCGCCAGCTTTTGCGGCTGCTCGGCGACGGGAAAGCGCACCAATTCGTCAGCCAGCAAGTAAATAGTGGCGCGGGCCAGTTGCTCGCTGATTTGCTGCACTTCACCGGTGAGCACCCATTGTTCCCCCTCGCTGACCAGACGCAATACCCGCGCCGCATGAGGCCCGGTCTGCTCCACCAGCACCTGTCCACGTTGCAGGCGACTGCGCTGGCTCAGGTCCAGTTGCGCCTCGGCCAGGGGGCGCAATTCCAGAGGAATCCCCAGCAAGCGCTCCCACACCGCCAAGGCGCGCTGGCGCTCGATGGCGCTCATGGGTTGCAGGTTGTCGCCCATCAAGGCAAAGGTGCCGTGGGCCAGGCGCTCGCGGTACTGGCCGCTGCGCACCTCGTTGAGCAGGTGCAAGGCCAGCACACCGAGCAGTGCCACCAGGATCAGCGCGGCGCACATGCCGCCATAGATGCGCAGGAAGATCGAGTTCACAGCGACAGGTCAGCGGCGGCTTCGGGGACGAACAGGTAGCCTTTGCTGCGGATGGTCTTGATCAAGCGTGGATGGATCGGGTCGTCGCCGATCTTGGGCCGGATGCGCGAGATACGCACATCAATGGAGCGGTCCTGGCCGTCATAGCCAATGCCACGCAGGGCGATGAAGATTTCTTCGCGGGAGAGGATGCGCCCGGCATTCGCCACCAGCAGCCACAACAGGTCGAATTCGGCGCTGGTCAATTCGATACCGCCCTCATGCAACCAGGCTTCGCGCAGGGCGTTGTCCACCACCAACGGGCCGAATTGCAGGCGGCGCTGGTTTTCCACGCTGGCCGGTTCGCTGCGCCGCAGCAAAGCCTGGATACGCGCCAGCAACAGGCGTGGGCGCACAGGTTTGCACACGTAGTCGTCGGCGCCCATGTCCAGGCCGAGGACCTGGTCCATGTCGTCGGTGCGCGCGGTCAGCATCAGGATCACCCCGTCGTAGCGTTCGCGCACCTTGCGGCAGATGCTCAAGCCATCTTCCCCGGGCAGCATCAGGTCGAGGATCACCAGGTCCGGCTGTTCGGCGACGATGCGTGCCGCCGCCCGCGCCCCGTCACTTTCCACCGAAACGCGCAGGCCGTTGCTCTCCAGGTAATCCCGGGTCAACTCGGCCAGTCGCTCGTCGTCCTCGACGATCAGTATTTGCCAGGCTTCTTGCTCCACGGGGGCTCCTTGTTTTTATAAGAGATTCTTTCGTGTGGAAGCGAACTCCCACAGGTTTGATCTTCGCCCGGCCTACCTTATTTGTAATGTTTTGAGGGCATAAAGGATGTCGATTGTAGCCACGGGCCAGCCCCCTGACACAAGCCTGGAAATCCATTCGGTGATCGCTTTTTTTTGTGATAGGGTTCGCGCCCTCAAAAATCCAACCGGCTGTTTTTACCTTGGAATATTCAGTGACAAACGGCCGAATCCAGCAGTAGTGCGGCCTACACGGGTGTTCCACGTTTCATACACATTTTACCCACAGCGTTATCCACAGGTAGTGCGTTGCTAAGCCCCCGAAAACGCATTATCTTGTACCTCGGCGCTAAAAAAACCCTACATGTAGGGTTTTAAGCGAAAAACCAAACACAGATCAGACAAGAAATTCAAGCGGTTTCTTGCGCCCGTTTGGTTGAACCAAAGCATTTTTTGAAAGCCCAAACCGCGCACGCGGATGGCAAGCGTTTTCCAGCCCAACGGGCAGAAAACGGTACGGGTGTTGCAGTGCTTGAAGCGGGCAACTGTCACCCACCAGGAATACGGTCAAGGGCTTTTCAGCCCCGAACCGAAGACTTCGGCATGGAAGCGGCGCGAACAGCTCCCTTCCTCCTGTCCCGAAGTTGTTATGCCAGGCCCTTGGCCTGTTGTAAGTGCTTCAGGACGGAACGGTGGGCACCGTGATGGTGCCCAAATAAATATAGAATGTGGAGACAACCCCCCATGCAAACCGACACAACTCGCGAGAACCCGCAAGGCTCCGTGCCGCAGGCCGCCGATTCGAACCTGGATCTGTCCGCCACCGCACCCGGCCAATTGCGAGTGATCAAGCGTAACGGCACTGTCGTTCCTTACACCGATGACAAAATCACCGTCGCCATCACCAAAGCGTTTCTTGCAGTTGAAGGTGGCACCGCTGCTGCCTCGTCGCGCATCCACGACACCGTTGCCCGCCTGACCGAACAAGTCACCGCGACCTTCAAGCGTCGCATGCCGTCGGGCGGCACCATCCACATCGAAGAAATCCAGGACCAGGTAGAACTGGCCCTGATGCGTGCCGGCGAGCAGAAAGTAGCCCGCGACTACGTGATCTACCGCGACTCGCGCGCCAAGGAACGTGCCGTGCGCTCCCCGGCCGAAGAAGCTGCCGTACAAGCTCACCCATCGATCCGCATCACCCTGGCCGACGGCAGCTTTGCTCCGCTGGACCTGGGCCGCCTGAACACCATCATCACCGAGGCCTGCGAAGGCCTGGAAGAAGTCGACGGTGACCTGATCCAGCGCGAAACCCTGAAGAACCTGTACGACGGCGTGGCCCTGACCGACGTCAACACGGCCCTGGTGATGACCGCCCGTACCCTGGTTGAACGCGAGCCGAACTACTCGTTCGTGACCGCGCGCCTGCTGATGGACACCCTGCGTGCCGAAGGCCTGGGCTTCCTGAAAGTCGCCGACAGCGCCACTCACCACGAGATGGCTGACCTGTACGCCAAGGCCCTGCCGGCCTACATCGCCAAGGGTATCGAATTCGAATTGCTGAACCCGGTCCTGGCCACCTTCGACCTGGAAAAACTGGGCAAGGCCATCAACCACGAGCGCGACCAGCAGTTCACCTACCTGGGCCTGCAAACCCTGTACGACCGTTACTTCATCCACAAGGACGGTATCCGCTTCGAACTGCCGCAAGTGTTCTTCATGCGCGTGGCCATGGGCCTGGCGATCGAAGAGAAGCAGAAAGAAGACCGTGCGATCGAGTTCTACAACCTGCTGTCGTCCTTCGACTACATGTCGTCGACCCCGACCCTGTTCAACGCCGGCACCCTGCGTCCACAGCTGTCGAGCTGCTACCTGACCACCGTGCCGGATGACCTGTCGGGCATCTACCACGCGATCCACGACAACGCCATGTTGTCCAAATTCGCCGGCGGCCTGGGCAACGACTGGACACCGGTGCGCGCACTGGGTTCGTACATCAAGGGCACCAACGGCAAGTCCCAGGGCGTTGTGCCGTTCCTGAAAGTGGTGAACGACACTGCTGTAGCCGTGAACCAGGGTGGCAAGCGCAAAGGCGCGGTGTGTGCCTACCTGGAAACCTGGCACATGGACATCGAAGAGTTCATCGAGCTGCGCAAGAACACCGGTGATGATCGTCGTCGTACCCACGACATGAACACCGCCAACTGGATCCCTGACCTGTTCATGAAGCGTGTCTTCGATGACGGCAAGTGGACCCTGTTCTCGCCATCCGAAGTGCCGGACCTGCACGACCTGACCGGTAAAGCCTTCGAAGAGCGCTACGAGTACTACGAAGCCCTCACCGAGTACCCAGGCAAGGTCAAGCTGTTCAAGACCATCCAGGCCAAAGACCTGTGGCGCAAAATGCTGTCCATGCTGTTTGAAACCGGCCACCCATGGCTGACCTTCAAGGACCCGTGCAACCTGCGCAGCCCGCAGCAGCACGTGGGCGTGGTCCACAGCTCGAACCTGTGCACCGAGATCACCTTGAACACCAACAAGGACGAAATCGCCGTTTGCAACCTGGGCTCGATCAACCTGCCGAACCACATCGTCAACGGCCAGTTGGACACCGCCAAGCTGCAACGCACCGTCAACACCGCGGTTCGCATGCTCGATAACGTGATCGACATCAACTACTACTCGGTGCCACAGGCGCAGAACTCCAACTTCAAGCACCGTCCCGTTGGCCTGGGCATCATGGGCTTCCAGGACGCGCTGTACCTGCAGCACATTCCTTACGGTTCGGATGCTGCGGTCGAGTTCGCCGACAAGTCCATGGAAGCGGTCAGCTACTACGCGATCCAGGCGTCCTGCGACCTGGCCGACGAGCGCGGCGCCTACGAGACGTTCCAGGGTTCGCTGTGGTCCAAAGGCATCCTGCCGCTGGATTCGCAACAGATCCTGATCGAAGCCCGTGGCCAGAAGTACATCGACGTTGACCTGAACGAATCCCTGGACTGGGCACCGGTACGTGCCCGTGTGCAGAAAGGCATTCGTAACTCCAACATCATGGCCATCGCACCGACCGCCACCATCGCCAACATCACCGGCGTGTCGCAGTCGATCGAACCGACCTACCAGAACCTGTATGTGAAATCGAACCTGTCGGGCGAATTCACCGTGATCAACCCGTACCTGGTTCGCGACCTGAAAGCCCGTGGCCTGTGGGACTCGGTCATGATCAACGACCTGAAGTACTACGACGGTTCCGTGCAGCAGATCGAGCGCATCCCGCAAGAACTCAAAGAGCTCTACGCGACCGCCTTCGAAGTGGACACCAAGTGGATCGTTGACGCCGCCAGCCGTCGTCAGAAGTGGATCGACCAGGCCCAGTCCCTGAACCTGTACATCGCCGGCGCTTCGGGCAAGAAGCTGGACGTGACCTACCGCATGGCGTGGTACCGTGGCCTGAAAACCACTTACTACCTCCGTGCCCTGGCTGCGACCAGCACCGAGAAGTCGACCATCAACACCGGTAAGCTGAACGCTGTTTCCAGCGGCGGCAACCACGGTGACGACTCGGTTCTCGCCGCTCCAGCCGGTCCGGCCCCTGTGCCTAAGGCCTGCGCGATCGACGAGCCGGATTGCGAAGCTTGCCAATAAGCTGAGCCGGTAGGCGCGTAAAGGCGCCTATCTAAGAACCCCCGCCAAGCCCCCTGGGTTTGCCGGGGGTTTTCTTTTGCCTGGCGATTATCTCTTCCGGGCAGAAGTCCACCTGTAGTGAGCGGGCTTGCCCCGCGCTGGGCGGCGAAGCCGCCCCAACCAGAGCGCCGTGGTGTCTCGGAAAGACCGAGGTGCTTGGGTTTAGGGCGGCTTCGCCCCCCAACGCGGGGCAAGCCCGCTCACTACAAGGTCGCCGATGTCGGCTATGAATATAGCCGCCACAAAAAAGCCCCTCGAGTGAGGGGCTTTTTTGTGGAGCGTTAACTCATCAGGTCATCTGAATGATGGTCTGCATGATGGTGCTCTGGGTGGAGATGGTCTTGGCGTTTGCCTGATAGTTGCTCTGGGCCTTGATCAGGTCCACCAGCTCGTTGGTCAGGTTAACGTTGGAGTTCTCCAGGGAGTTGGCCACGATCGAACCCAGGGTGCCGGCTTGCGGAGTGTCGTAACCCGGCTGGCCCGATGCAAAGGTCTCTCTCCAGGTGGTGCCGCCCGCTGGCTGCAGGCCTTGTTCGTTGTTGAAGCTGGCCAGGGAGATCTGGCCAATGGCCTTGCTCTGCTGGTTGCTGAACGTGGCGAACAGTACGCCGCTGCCGTCGATTTTCAGGCCGGTGATCTGGCCAGTCGCATAACCGTCGGTGGTCGGCGGGTTGCGGTAGGTGGCCGAGTTGTATTGGGTGATGTTGCCCATGTTGATCGCGATGCCGGTAGGGTTGGCAGTCGCACCGTTTGCCTTCCACACACCGTTGGTCACGGTACCCGGCACCCAGCCGGTGATGGTCAGGGTATTACCGGTCACGCCTGTCCCAGCAACACTGGTGAGCTTGCCGGAACCATCAAAGGTCAGCGTCGTCGCAGCAGGTGGCGCAGTGCCTGCGCCTGTGCCCGTTGGCAGTGTGCCGTCCGGGTTACGGCCATCGATCAGCGTGTAGGATTTCCAGACGTTGCTGTCGGTCTTGACCAGGTACTGCACCATCGGGTGAGCGTTACCTTGGTTGTCGTACAAGGTGGTGCTGTATTGGGTGGTGAAAGTACTGGTGTCGCTTGGGTCAAACGGCTTGGTCGTCTGGTTGATCACCGCTTCTGAAGAGTTCAGGTTACTGGTGGAATCCACCTTGGTGGACGCCTTCGGCGGCAGGTTCGACAGGTTCAGTTGCAGGTCGGTCAGGCCGCCCTTGATGATATTGCCATCGGCGTCCGCCGCGTAGCCTTGCAGGCGCGAGGTGCCGGTGTTGTTGGTGATGTAGCCGTCTTTGTCGGCACGGAAGGCACCACTACGGGTGTATTCCAGCGAACCGTCGCTGGCCTTCTGCACGAAGAAGCCGCCGCCCTGGATCGCCATGTCCAGGATGCCGCCACTGTTGTTCACGTCACCCTGGGTGAACTGCTGGGACACAGCCGCCAGGTTCACACCGTTGCCGATGCTGTTCTGGCCGGTGCCCAGTTTGGAGGCCGCGTAGATGTCCGCGAATTCCGCACGGGACGACTTGAAGCCCGTGGTCGCGACGTTGGCGATGTTGTTGCCGGTCACGTCCAGTTGTTTGTTGGCCGCATAGAGGCCGCTCAGGCCGATGTTAAAAGACATGTTTCTCTCCTTCTGCCGTATTTAGCCGGCTCTATGTACCGATAGTCTGAATTTGCGACAGCTTGACGCTGCCCATGCCGCCTGCAAGGTTCAACAGCATTTCGCCGCCGGTCTTGCTCAGCGTCACGCTGGTAACGGTTGCCGGCAGCGAAGTGGCCAAGGCAACCGAGTCACCCTTGTCGTTCTTCGTGGTGGCGGCAAAGGTGTAGGTACCGGCAGGGGCGACTTCGCCCTTGTCGTTCTTGCCATCCCAGATAAAGCTCGCATCGCCAGCGCTCTGGGCACCCATGTCGATGGTGCGCACCACGTTGCCGTCCTTGTCGGTGATCTTCACGGAGACGTTACCCGTCGCCGCCGTCACCGCCACCGAACCGGTCATGCTCTTGCTGGTATCAACCATGGCCTTGTCGGTCTGGGTGATGATCGAACGCCCCACCAGCGACGACGCTTGCAGCGCTTGCGACGAGCTGAAGTTGCTGGAGATCGCGTTCACCGAATCGTTCAGGGTGTTGATCCCTTCCAGGCTGCTGAACTGCGCCAGTTGCGCCACGAACGCGCCGTTGTCCTGAGGCGACAGCGGGTTCTGGTTTTTGAGCTGGGTCACCAGCAGTTGCAGGAATGCGTCCTTGCCCAGCGACTGGTTGCCCGTCGCCGCCTTGGAAGCATCACCGACGCTGCTGTTGTCTGTCGCGGACTTGACCTTCGAGTTGAAAAGGTCCTGAACCGCCGTGTTGGTAGAAGTGGTATCAACAATGGCCATTATTTGGCGCCCCTTATCACTGACCCAGGGTCAGGACCTTCTGCATCATGGTTTTGGCGGTGTTCATCATTTCCGCGTTGGTCTGGAACGAGCGACTGGCAGAGATCATGTCAGCCATCTCCTCGACCACGTTGACGTTCGGGTAGTACACGTAGCCTTTTTCGTTCGCGGCCGGGTGGTTCGGCTCGTAGCGGGCTTCCAGGTTGCTCTGGTCTTCAACCACGCCGAGCACCTGCACGCCTTGGCCGGCGGCATCCTGGTTCTGGAACAGCGAATCGCTGCCGCCGCTCTGGCCGCCCTGGAACATGGTGGCGAACACCGGGTGACGGGCGCGGTAGGTCTGGTCAATGCTCGAAGACACGGTCTCGGCGTTGGCGATGTTACTGGCGACGGTGTTCAAACGCGTGGTCTGCGCGCTCATGCCACTGCCGGCAATATTGAAAACACTGGCTAGGGACATGGCTTACTCTCCACGCAGGGCTGACATCAGCCCTTTGAATTTACTGTTGAGCAGGGTGAAGCTGGCCTGGAAGTTCACCGAGTTCTCGGCGTAGGCCGATTGCTCCAGCTGGGCGTCGACGGTGTTCTGGTCGATCGACGGCTGCATCGGCGTGCGATACAGCAGCGACTCGTCACCATTGCCCAGGCCTTGCGCTTCAATGTGACGGGTATTGGTCACGTTCAAGGCGAAGGTGCCGTTCTTGGTCTTGTCCTGCTGTGCAGCGAGCACGGCGGAGAAGTCCAAATCCCGAGCCTTGTAGTTCGGGGTGTCGGCGTTGGCAATGTTGTTGGCCAAGACTTCAGCACGCTGGGCGCGGAAGCCCAGGGCTTGTTCGTGGATACCGAGCGCTTTATCGAAGCTGATGCTCATGGCGGAAACCTTTAGGCTGACCTGCTTTTCGTAACTGGGTTATAGCAAGGCGCATGCCAATTAACGAAAAGGCCGTAACTCAAGGGTTTGCGAGGGGTTTGCCGGTGGCAATGCCAGAAAAGCGGCAACGGGTTTCCGCGTGGCGCCAGTAAAGCGGCAATGGTGAGTTGCCGCCTTCATTTACCTTGCCGCAAAACAAATGTGGGAGCGGGCTTGCTCGCGAATGCGGCAGGTCAGTCAATTTATATCTGACTGACAAACCGCATTCGCGAGCAAGCCCGCTCCCACATTGTTAACCGCGTAACTCTTACTTGGCCTGGTAGATGATCCCCGGGCTGCACTGCACCATCTGGTAATGATCAGGCAGACCGTTCAGCGCCTCGGAAGCACCGAGGAACAGATAGCCGCCGCGCTTGAGCGTGCCGTGGATGCGCAACAGGATGTCTTTCTTCACTTCGGCCGAGAAGTAGATCAGCACGTTGCGGCAGAACACCATGTCGAACTTGCCCAGGCTGGCGTAGCTGTCGAGCAGGTTGAACGAGCGGAACTCCACCCGGTTCTTGATCGGCGCCTTGACCGCCCAGCGCCCTGCCCCTTTCGGGTCAAAGTAACGCTGCAGGCGTTCCTGGGACAAACCACGGCCCAGGGCCAGGCTGTCGTACTCGCCGGTCTTGCAGTTGGTGAGCATGGTGCCGGACAGGTCGGTGGCAACGATTTGCGCACCGGCCTTCAATTGGCCCATGTTGGTCCGTTCGAACTCGTCGATAGCCATCGAGATCGAGTAAGGCTCCTGCCCCGAGGAGCACGCCGCCGACCAGATGCGCAGGCGCTGGCCCGGGCTGGCCTTGATGGCTTCGGGCAGCACTTTGCTCTTGAGCACCTCGAAGGGGTAGGTATCCCGAAACCACAGGGTTTCGTTGGTGGTCATGGCATCGACCACCATCTCCTTGAGCCCGCTGCGCGGTTGACCCTGGATTCGCTGGACCAGCTCACCCAACGACTTGATGCCCTGCTGTTCCATCAGTTTGTTGAGACGGCTGGATACCAGGTACTGCTTGTTTTCACCGAGCAATATGCCACAGGCTTTTTCCAGGAAGACCCGGAACTGTTCGAAATCCAAATTACCCGTAGACAATGATACCGCCTCTTAAATCGTGTGACCGCCAGGGGAAATCCCCTAGCCGTGATCTGCTGCCTTGATCCGGTCGACTACCCGGGATGCCAGGTCATCAGGGCGGAATTTGGCCAGGAAGTCATCGGCGCCGACCTTCTTGACCATCGCCTGATTGAATACACCCGACAACGAAGTATGCAGGATGATATGTAGTTTTTGCATGCGCGGATCGTTGCGTATCTCGGCCGTGAGTGTGTAGCCGTCCATTTCCGGCATCTCGATGTCGGAAATCATCATCAGGAATTCTTCTTCGGGCTTCTTGCCCTCATCCACCAGCGTGCGCAGGTAATCCAGGGCCTGGCGGCCGTCGTTGAGCGCGACCACTTCCACCCCGACGGTTTGCAGGCAACGAGTGACCTGTTTGCGCGCCACGGAGGAGTCATCCACGGTCAACACCCGCAGCGATACAGCCTTGTGCGCGGTTTCGGCATCGACCACACCCACCGAGATGTTCTCCGAGGTCGGCGCCACTTCGGCGAGGATCTTTTCCACGTCGATGATTTCCACCAACTGGTTGTCGACCCGCGTCACCGCCGTGAGGTAGTGATCGCGGCCGGTGCCCTTGGGCGGCGGATGGATCTCTTCCCAGTTCATGTTGACGATGCGCTCCACCGAGCGCACCAGGAAGCCCTGGGTCTTGGTGTTGTACTCGGTGATGATCACGAACGGGCTCTCACGGTCCTGCAAGCCGGCAGAACCGGTGGCCATGGCCAGGTCAAGAATCGGGATCGTCGCCCCGCGGATGTTGGCAACGCCACACACCACCGGGCTGGACTTGGGCATGATCGTCAGCTTGGGACACTGCAGCACTTCCCGCACCTTGAACACGTTGATGCCATATAGCTGCTTGCCGTCCAGGCGAAAAAGCAACAACTCCAGGCGATTCTGCCCTACCAGCTGTGTGCGCTGGTTTACTGAATCCATTACACCTGCCATGCCCAGACTCCTACGCTAAAACCTAAGGGGTACGACGCGTACCCAACATTAAACGGCACGAGCTTTGCTTTTTATTGGTCATGAACCTTAAAACGACAGTTTCCCGACGCCTTGCTCCGCAGCGACTACGCAGCTTCCTATGTGCGTCGCTGGCATTGCTTGCCATGGGCACAGGGGCCACGGCCCGCGCAGATAACGTCACCTTGCCTGATCTACTTATCGGCGTCACCCAGGGCTTTCTTGAGTTCACTGTAGAAGATTATCTGGCGACCACCCAGACGCCCGGGCGCTACGAAATCCAGGTCAACCAGCTGGACCCCCGCCTGCGCATGCCGGCGTGCGACAAGGAATTGACAGCCACCCTGGAAAGCCCGGCCCAGCCGATTGGCCGCGTGACGGTAAAAGTACGCTGTGAAGGTGCGTCGCCCTGGACGGTGTTCGTGCCGGCGCAGGTCAAGCTGTTCCGTGACGTGGTGGTGGTGACCCGCCCGCTCAAGCGCACCGGCATCATTGGTGACCAGGACGTCGCCCTACGTGAACGGGATATCAGCCTGATCAACCAGGGCTACCTGACTTCGCTGGACCAGGCCATCGGGCAGAAATTGACCCGACCAATGGTCACTGACCAGGTGATAACCCTGGTGCATCTGGAGCAGGCCGAGGTTGTGCGCAAGGGCGACCAAGTGGTCATCTCTGCCAGCAGCGGCGCGCTGAACGTGAAAATGCCCGGGGAGGCGCTGTCCAACGGCGGCATGAGCGAGCAGATCCGCGTGAAAAACCTGAATTCCAACCGCGTGATCAAGGCGCGGGTGACAGCCCCCGGTCAAGTCGAGGTGGCTTTATAGATCACTGGTATCGGACGCCAGCTTTTCCTACACTGTGCGCCAGACGTTCGCGCAAACAGGTTTATTGTCAATCGAGCCTAAAGTTTGTCCGGGTATGGCCGAAAACATGGCAAGCGTCCAAATACCCAGAGGTTTTTTATTATGGTCATTGATTTCAGCCGTTTGAATAACGCCCAGGCTTTGCCCGGTTCTACGCGCACCAGCGGTGCCAAGGACAGCGTAGATGCCAAGTCCCAGCCCCTGCCCGCCAAGGCAGAGCAGGCCGGTGCCAGCCAAAGCGGGGAATCGGTACACCTGAGCAATGAGGCTCAACAGTTGCAGAAGGTCACTGACTCGCTGCGCGATCAACCGGTAGTCAACAAAGCCCGTGTGGCCGAGTTGAAACAGGCGATCGCCGATGGCAGCTATAAAGTCGACAGCAACCGTGTAGCCAGCAAGCTGCTTAACTTCGAAGCCGAGCGCTAGGCAAAGGCCTGCGCAGGGCTTTTGGACGCTTAAAACCCAAGGCCAGCCATGCACCACGACGAACATTTGCTTCAACTGATCATTGACGATCTGGCGCCGACGCAACATTTGCTCGAGCTGCTCAAAGAAGAGTCCCTGGCCTTGTACGGCCGGGACATGCGCTTGCTGGAGGAAATCCTCGCACGCAAGCAGTCGCTGATTGTGCTGCTGGAACAGCATGGCAAGAAGCGCAGCCAGATTCTCATCAGCCTGGGCCTGCCGGCTGATCACGACGGCCTCGCACAGCTGGCCAGTCACTCCTCGGTCGGCGACCAACTGCTGGCACAGAGCAACGCCCTCAATCTATTGCTCGCCCAGTGCCAGGAAGCCAACCTGCTCAACGGTCAGTCGATCCAGCTTCAGCAAGCCACGACCGCCAACCAGTTGCGTATACTCCACGGCGGAGAGCCTCCGGCCCTCTACAACGCCCAAGGCTCCACCTCGCGCCTGGTCAAGCCAAGCACTCGCAGCCAAGCCTGACGCCGGTTTTCAGCGCGCCCTATCCAAGGCGCGCTACATGCTGGCAAAATGCCTGTTCTTGCGTGAAGTCGTATTTTGTCTGGAGATGGAAGAACCGTGTTCAACGCCCTCAATGCGGAAGATGCCCCGCAGCCACCCAAGGTCCTCACCACGCCTCTGGAAATCGCCGGCACTTTGCGGATGCTGCAAGAAAGCCATGATCCGTTGATCATCACTTTCCATGAACGCAGCCAGCGCTTCCAAAGCTACCTGGTGGACGTTGACCGGGACAGCGGGACGCTGGCCCTGGACGAAATGATCCCGCGCGACGGTGAGCGCCACCTCGAAAATGGCGAACCGTTCCGCATCGAGGGTTTCCATGACGGCGTGCGTGTTGCCTGGGAAAGCAAGGGCACCCTGACCGTCAGCGAAAAAGACGGCCATCGCATCTACACCGGCAGTATGCCCGACGAGGTGGTCTACCATCAGCGTCGCAATGCCTTCCGCGCCGCATTGAAGCTGGCCCAACTGGTCAATATCGAATTGGGTGGCGAGAAGCTCAAGGCGCCGATCAGCGGCAAGTTGCTCGACATCTCCGCCACCGGCTGCAAACTGCGCTTTGAAGGCGATATCTCCGAGCGCCTGCAACTGGGCCAGGTCTACGACCGCTTTATCGCGGCCCTGCCCTTTGGCAGCATGACCACCTCAGTAGAGCTGCGTTACCTGCACTTCGAAGAGAAGATCAACACCACCTTTGCCGGCGTGCGTTTCCACAACATGAGCGGCCTGGTGCAGCGCCAGGTTGAGCGCTTCGTGTACCAGTTGCAGCGCGAAGCGCGTCGTTTCGATAAAGACGACGACTTCTAAGCTTTTTCGAGCGCAATAAAAAACGGGCAGATCCTGATGGGATCTGCCCGTTTTTGCTTTCAGGGCCGCGCGCGGCTCAGGTCGTGAGGGTGGTCATCCGGGTCCAGAGGCGGCGGCGGCCCTTCGACAACGGACTCATCCACCACCGGCGCCGGATCGGTTTCGGGCGCGGGATCCACGGGCGTGGCCTGCATCTGTTCCTGCACCACCGCCTCATCCACCCGTGGGTCAAGGCAAGCCACCAGGGGCGAGCTGGACATGCTGTCAGGCATCGCCACGTGGTGCAGCGGCGCGTCGTCCACCTGATGCAAGTTGGTCACCGCCTTCGGCCGGATACGCCACACCAGGATCAACGCACACAGGCTGAAGAACGCATAGAGCATGTGACTGCCAAACAGCTTCATCGCCACACCCGCCAGCAGCGGCCCGATGCTAGCGCCAATGCCGTAGGTCACCAGCAACATGGCGGTCAGCGACACCCGGCGATCACCTTCGACGTGGTCATTGGAAAACGCCACGGCCAGCGGGTACAGGCAGAACTGCACCAGCGAACACAGGAAACCGGCGACGAACAATACCTCCAGCGGCACCTGCGACAGGATCGCCAGGGGCAATGCCGCCACCGCGAGGCACAACGCAAAGCAGCGAATCAGCAAAGCCCGGTCATAGCGGTCCGACAACCAGCCCAACGGCCACTGCACCAGCAGGCCGGCAAAAATACAGCAGCCCATGAACAGGCCGACCTGTTCGGTCGTCAGCCCTTGCTGTGACGCATAGAGCGGCGCCAAACCGTAGAACGAACCCACGATCACCCCTGCTCCCAGCACCGTACTCAGCGACTGCGGTACCCGCTTAATGAAGAAACGCGGCTCCATCGGCGCCGGGTGCAGCGGCGCGGGGTGGATGCGTCGAGTCATGGCCACCGGCACCAGGCACAGGGCAAAGCACACCGCGACCAGCATCAGCAGTTCAAGTCCAAGCTGGGGGTGCATGACCAGAATCAATTGCCCCAGCACCAGGCCCAGGTAGGACGCAATCATGTAGCCACTGAACACTACGCCACGTTGCTTGGCGTCTGCCTGCTCGTTGAGCCAGCTTTCAATGACCATGTACTGGCACATCATCCCCAGACCCACGATCGTACGCAGCACGATCCAGGCCGGCAGCCAGTTGATCAACCCGTGGCCGAGCACCGCCGCACCGACGATGCCGGCACAGGTGGCGTAGGCGCGAATATGCCCGACCCGGGCGATCAGGCGGTGCCCGATCTTGCCGCCCAGCACCAGGCCAAAGTAGTTGGCGGCCATCAACGCACCCACCCACAGGCTGTCGACATGGTCGGCGGCCAGGCGCAGGGCCAGGTAAGTGCTGAGCAGGCCGGAGCCGATCAGCATCATCAAGGAGGCGAAATAAAGGGCTCGAAAAGATTTCCAGATCTGGCGCATCGGCGTTCCGAGCGGCTCCTTGCAGTGAGAGACAGGGCTATCGGCATGATAGTCCGGGGTTGCCGGATCCGGACAGGCGGTATCGGCTGTTTCCGGGGAATTTTTTGCTTAATAGCTCAGACGCTGCTTGATCGCCCGGGAGGTACACCGGTTGCAACAAATACATAGCGCATTGGCTGTGAACCCTGATCGCCCGCAAGGTTCGACGCGATGTGGGCGCCCGCCCACAAAAAAGCCCCGCCAGAACAGTCTGAGCGGGGCTTTGAATCTGGTGTCCCAGGGCCGGTTCGAACGGCCAACCTTCCCCTTAGGAGGGGGATGCTCTATCCAATTGAGCTACTGGGACAAATGACAGGCGCCTACCAAGCGGGCGGCGACGGACGGCGTGCATGTTAACGGCCAGGTTGGCGTTTGTCATGTCGTCCGTAGGCTTTTTGAGTGTAGGCCGCACCTTAGCCAATAGATCCACGTTTCACCCAGCAATGCCGGGCACTTGGCGGCATCGTGCAAAATGCAATCCTGCGAATTGCCCGTCTTGCAAAATGCAACGAGCCCGCACTTTAAATTACGCCTAACCATTTGATTTTATTAACTTAAAAGGTTGGCACGAGGCCTGCAATACATATCCTACAAAACTTATCCGGCCCAGCCACTGCGGAGCACAAGAACATGAACAGCGCCCTTCTGTTGACCCTTAATGCTGCAGCCTTGGCGGCACTGGTCATGTTTCATTTCCAATCCGCCCACTCCGAAGACGCAGAGCAAATCAGCCAGGCGGTGCCTCATCACCTGCAACAGCGCCCACAACTGGCTGTGATGACGCCCGGTGCGCAATCACCGATTCGCGTGAATACCCAGGAGACACCTGCCTCCGAACACTGGATTTTCTGAGGTGGCGGCCATGAACAAACCTGCCTGGCTGTTGCTGTGCCTGACCCTCGGCGCAGGCATTTTTGGCCTGAACACATCCGCCCAGGACGGGCAGACCACTGCATTCATCGCTACCGGGGTATTTGCCAGCCTGCTGGTGCTATCGCTCATCGTTGGCCGCCGATTCAAATTTGACCCGGTGTTGCGCTGACACCTCCTGCAGCCCCCCCACCGCTACCTTATGTCGCCTAGCCCTAGTAAATCGGCAAATTGCCACTAGTCTTAAAATTAAGGGCAAAAGGCCATATTGCTATAGGATGTGCGGCCTCAAACCCTGTGGTGGCCTGGACTTACGGGAAGTTCCCTTGCGGAATCACTCGTGGAAAAGTTTTCCAACCAGTCCGCAAAAATGCAAATCAGTGCTGGCATAAAGCCTTTAGGCAGTTCAATATTTGTCACAGAATTGACGCCAAGGAACTGTCAAATCTGAGGCATGATGCGGCCTCTTTGCAATTCGGGTTGAACTTTGGTCGTGAGTCTTGTCTTAACACTCATCTTGCGGCCAATTCCAAAAACCGCTCCCCTGAACTAACCGGTTAAATATATGCGCCCATTGAAACAGGCAATTTATTCCAGCCGTACGGCTGACAAGTTCGTCGTACGTCTGCCAGACGGAATGCGGGAACGCATTGCCGAGGTGGCTCGCAATCATCACCGCAGCATGAACTCCGAAATCATCGCGCGCCTGGAACAGAGCCTCATTCAGGAAGGTGCGTTGGGCGAAGAGTTGAGCATGCGCCTGGACAGCCCCGAGCTGTCACTGCATGAACGCGAACTGCTGCAGCGTTTTCGTCAGCTCTCCCACCGCCAGCAAAATGCTCTCGTCTCGCTTATTGCGCACGACGTTGAAGCGGCCGCAGAAGCCGACTGATCTGCAACTGAAAGCCGAAGCCAGCCATGTGCTGGCTTTTTTTTGCGCGTTTTTTTGTAGGAGCCGGCTTGCCGGCGATCTAGGCGACGGGGTCCGTCAGCTGGACCGAAGGGATGCGATCGCTGGCAAGCCAGCTCCTGCGGGGAGCTGGTTTGCCTTGAGGGATCAAAGCAGGAAGATCGTGGCCAGGCCCAGGAAGATGAAGAAGCCGCCACTGTCGGTCATGGCCGTGATCATCACGCTGGCACCCATTGCAGGGTCGCGCCCAAGGCGCGCCAGGGTCATGGGGATCAACACCCCCATCAATGCGGCCAGCAGCAGGTTGAGCGTCATGGCGGCGGTCATGACGACGCCAAGCGACCAACTGCCGTACAGCAAGTAGGCCACGATACCGATCACCCCGCCCCACACCACGCCATTGATCAACGCAACCGCCAACTCCTTGCGCATCAGGCGTGATGTATTGCCGGTGTTCACCTGGTCCAGGGCCATGGCCCGCACGATCATGGTGATGGTCTGGTTACCCGAGTTACCCCCAATACCGGCCACAATCGGCATCAGCGCCGCCAGGGCCACCAATTTCTCGATCGAGCCTTCGAACAAGCCGATGACCCGAGACGCGATGAACGCCGTGATCAGGTTGATCGCCAGCCACGCCCAGCGGTTACGCAGCGAGCGCCAGACCGAGGCGAAGATATCTTCCTCCTCACGCAGACCCGCCATGTTGAGGACTTCGGTTTCGCTCTCTTCACGAATCAGGTCGACCATTTCGTCGATGGTCAGTCGGCCGATCAGCTTGCCGTTCTTGTCGACCACCGGGGCCGAAATCAAGTCATAACGCTCGAAGGCCTGGGCGGCATCATAGGCGTCTTCGTCCGGGTGGAAACTCACCGGATCACTGGCCATGACATCCGCCACTTTCTTCTCGGGGTCGTTGACCAGCAGACGCTTGATCGGCAGCACACCTTTGAGGATGCCTTCGTAATCGACCACGAACAGCTTATCGGTGTGCCCCGGCAGCTCCTTGAGGCGGCGCAGGTAGCGCAGAACCACTTCCAGACTGACGTCTTCACGGATGGTGACCATCTCGAAGTCCATCAGGGCGCCAACCTGATCCTCGTCGTAAGACAAGGCGGAACGCACGCGCTCACGCTGCTGGCCGTCGAGGGCCTCCATCAGCTCATGGACAACGTCACGCGGCAGCTCAGGGGCCAAGTCTGCCAGTTCGTCAGCGTCCATCTCCTTGGCGGCAGCCAGGAGCTCGTGATCGTCCATGTCGGCGATCAGGGTTTCGCGAACCGAATCGGATACTTCGAGGAGGATGTCGCCGTCGCGGTCCGCCTTGACCAACTGCCAGAGAGTCAGTCGATCATCAAGCGGCAAGGCTTCAAGAATGTAGGCGACGTCGGCGGAGTGCAGGTCATCAAGCTTGCGTTGCAGCTCGACGAGGTTTTGCCGATGGACCAGGTTTTCGACGCGGTCGTGGTTCGGACCTTCCTGGCGGTGCGTGAGGTCTTCGACCACGCGCTGGCGCTGCAGCAGCTCGATGACTTGAGCCAGACGATCCTGCAGGCTTTCTTGTGTTTTCTTTACTTCTACTTCGGTCATAGGCGAACTCCACTCCCAGCAGCGGGGCACGCCGGAAGGATCAATCAGTCAATTCATGATTGGTAAAGCGGGGTACTGAGTAACTACTGGGTAAGTCCATGGAGGTATTCCACAAGCCCCGGCGGGGCTGACGGGCGCAATGATACACGCTGCGCGCGCTTTTAACGTCAAAAAACTGGAAAGAACAAGCGCTTGCGAGCCAAAGCTGAGCATCGGCTGCATCTATGAACTGCGACGACGTAGCGGAGAAGGAAAACACATGAAGGCAGGAGAAAAAGATGAAGTCCTACACAAACCCCAGACGGCAAAAAGCCCGCACTCGGCGGGCTTTTTGTTTGTATGGTGCACTCGACAGGATTCGAACCTGTGACCGCTCGGTTCGTAGCCGAGTACTCTATCCAGCTGAGCTACGAGTGCAGATTGTGTTTTTAGACCAGATCACAACTGGTTGAAGCCAAGCTACCTGCATCGCTGCAACTAACTCTTAAATGGTGCACTCGACAGGATTCGAACCTGTGACCGCTCGGTTCGTAGCCGAGTACTCTATCCAGCTGAGCTACGAGTGCATTTGTTGCCGCGCATTATAGGCCGTTCAATCTCTATGTAAAGCTATTTTTTCGTTTAATTTCAACAACTTAGCGAAAAAACCAGATTGCAACGTACTAAGCAAATAATGGCGGAGAACGGGGGATTCGAACCCCCGACACCCTTTTGAGGTGTACTCCCTTAGCAGGGGAGCGCCTTCGGCCACTCGGCCAGCTCTCCGCAACACGGGGCGTATATTAACCACGTTCATCCCCGTTTGCAAACATAAAAAACGATAAAAATTAAAGGCTTGGTTCTTCGTCCTTCTCTTTCTTGATCCGCAGGTAGATTTCCTCGCGGTGGACCGCTACCTCTTTCGGAGCATTAACCCCGATACGTACTTGATTGCCTTTGACGCCGAGCACGGTCACGGTGATTTCGCCATCACCGATAATCAGGCTTTCTGCGCACCGACGAGTCAGAATCAGCATACCTTTCTCCTCACGCATTTCAGTTCAGGAACAACAGTCTGCAAAAAAAAGGCCTTCGACCTACAACCAAAAAGGTCATAGCCCTACCCGCCTAAGTATTGTCGAGCCCACGCAAAAGAACATGCGCCCCACAAAAAAAGGAAAGGCGCGGTAAACCGCGCCTTCCTGGCACTGCATCACTCGCCCTGTCGGGCCGGAGCGTCGAGCTCAAAAGCGGTGTGCAAGGCGCGCACAGCCAACTCCAGGTACTTCTCTTCGATCACCACCGAGACCTTGATCTCAGACGTGGAGATCATCTGGATGTTGATGCTTTCCTTGGCCAGGGCCTCGAACATGCGGCTGGCAACGCCGGCATGGGAACGCATGCCCACACCCACGATCGACACCTTGGCAATCTTGGTGTCGCCGACCACTTCACGTGCGCCGATCTCGCGCGCGGTGTTCTGCAGGATCCGCTCCGCCGCATCGTACTCGTTGCGGTGCACGGTGAAAGTGAAATCGGTGGTGTTATCGTGCGAAACGTTCTGCACGATCATGTCGACTTCAATGTTCGCGCCACTGATAGGGCCCAGGATCTTGAAGGCCACGCCCGGGGTGTCTGGCACGCCACGGATCGTCAGCTTGGCTTCATCGCGGTTGAAAGCGATGCCGGAAATGATCGGCTGTTCCATGGATTCCTCTTCATCAATAGTAATGAGGGTGCCCGGACCCTCTTTGAAGCTGTGCAATACGCGCAGCGGAACGTTGTACTTGCCGGCGAACTCCACCGCGCGAATCTGCAGCACCTTGGAACCGAGGCTGGCCATTTCCAGCATCTCTTCAAAGGTGATCTTGTCCAGGCGCTGGGCCACGGACACCACACGCGGGTCAGTGGTGTAGACGCCGTCGACATCGGTGTAGATCTGGCATTCATCGGCCTTCAGGGCCGCTGCCAACGCTACGCCAGTGGTGTCCGAACCGCCACGCCCGAGGGTGGTGATGTTGCCTTGCTCGTCAACGCCCTGGAAACCGGCGACAACGACCACTCGACCTTCCTTCAGGTCCGCACGAATCTTCTGATCGTCGATCTGCAGGATGCGCGCCTTGGTGTGCGCACTGTCGGTCAGGATACGTACCTGGCTGCCAGTGTAGGACACCGCGGGCACGCCACGCTTGTTCAGCGCCATGGCCAACAGGGCAATGGTCACCTGCTCACCGGTCGACACGATCACATCCAGCTCACGCGGCAGCGGCTGTTGATCACCGCTGATTGCCTTGGCCAGGTCGATCAGGCGATTGGTCTCACCGCTCATGGCCGACAGCACCACCACCAGGTCGTCGCCGGCATCGCGGAATTTCTTAACCTTGTCGGCGACCTGCTCGATTCTTTCGACAGAGCCGACCGAGGTGCCTCCAAATTTCTGTACGATCAAAGCCATTTCTAAGCCGCCTCAGCCCGTAAAGGGGCGCCCAATAAACAAATCTTCCAGCACCGCAGCGAGCCCATGACTAGACCATGGGCTCATTAACAGTGCCTTAAATGCCTGCCTCGACAAACGGCACGGTCAGGGCCAGGGCCGCGTCCAGGGAGCCTGCGTCTACACCACCGCCTTGCGCCATGTCCGGACGACCACCGCCCTTCCCGCCCACTGCCGCAGCGGCTTGCTTCATCAAATCACCGGCCTTGAGTTGGCCAGTCAGGTCCTTGGTTACACCGGCAACCAGAACGACCTTATCCTCATGGACACCGCCGAGCAGGATCACTGCGCGGCCGAGCTTGTTCTTCAACTGATCGACCAAGGCCAACAACGCCTTGCCGTCCTGGCCATCCAGGCGCGCAGCCAGGACTTTCACACCCTTGACGTCCAGCGCGGTAGCAGACAAATCGTCACCCGCCGCACTGGCTGCCTTGGCTTGCAACTGTTCCAGCTGTTTCTCCAGCGCACGGTTGCGCTCCAGCACAGCGGACAGCTTGTCGATCAGGTTGTCGCGGCTGCCCTTGACCAGGCTGGCCGCTTCCTTGAGTTGTTCTTCGGCCGCATTGAGGTAAGCCAGGGCCGCAGCGCCGGTCACTGCTTCAATACGACGTACACCAGAGGCCACGCCGCCTTCGCTGATGATCTTGAGCAAGGCGATGTCGCCGGTACGGTTGGCGTGGATACCGCCACACAGTTCCACCGAGAAATCGCCGCCCATGCTCAGCACGCGCACGCTGTCGCCGTACTTCTCGCCGAACAGCGCCATGGCGCCCTTGGCCTTGGCGGTCTCGATATCGGTCTCTTCGGTTTCCACTGCGGTGTTCTTGCGGATCTCGGCGTTGACGATGTCTTCCAGCGCCTTGATCTGCTCAGGCTTGATCGCTTCAAAGTGGCTGAAGTCGAAACGCAGGCGCTGGCTGTCCACCAACGAACCTTTCTGCTGAACGTGCTCGCCCAGTACCTGGCGCAGTGCAGCGTGCAGCAAGTGAGTGGCCGAGTGGTTCAGCGACGTGGCGTGACGCACGTCCGCGTCCACTTGCGCGTCTACCGGCGAACCTACGGTCAGGCTGCCCGAAGCCAGCACGCCGTGATGCAGGAACGCACCACCGGTCTTGGTGGTGTCGCGCACGTCAAAACGGCCGGAAGCAGCCTTGAGGAACCCGCAGTCGCCGATCTGGCCACCGGATTCGGCGTAGAACGGGGTCTGGTCCAGCACCACAACACCGTCGTCACCTTCATTCAAGACGTCGACCGACTGGCCTTCTTTATAGAGGGCAACCACTTTGGCCGAGGCTTGGGTGGCGGTGTAGCCGGTGAACTCGGTGGCCACGTCAACCTTGACCAGGCTGTTGTAGTCCAGGCCGAACGAGCTGGCCGAACGTGCGCGCACGCGCTGGGCTTCCATCTCGCGCTCGAAACCTTCCTCGTCGAGGGTCAGGTTGCGCTCACGGGCGATGTCGCCGGTCAGGTCCATCGGGAAACCATAGGTGTCGTAGAGCTTGAACACCACGTCGCCCGGCACCACGGTGCCCTGCAGGCCGGCAAGGTCCAGCTCGAGGATTTTCAGGCCCTGCTCCAGGGTCTTGGCGAACTGCTCTTCCTCGGCCTTCAACACGCGCTCGATGTGCGCCTGGTTCTGGGTCAGCTCAGGGAACGCGTCGCCCATCTCGGCCACCAGGGCCGCGACGATCTGGTAGAAGAAGCTGCCGTTGGCACCCAGCTTGTTACCGTGGCGGCAGGCGCGACGGATGATGCGGCGCAGCACATAACCACGACCTTCGTTGGACGGCAGCACGCCGTCGGCAATCAGGAAACCGCAGGAACGGATGTGGTCAGCCACCACCTTGAGCGACGCCTGCTCTTCGTTGGCGCAACCGATGGCCTTGGCAGCCGCGGCCAGCAGGCTCTGGAACAGGTCGATTTCGTAGTTGGAATGCACATGCTGCATCACCGCACTGATCCGCTCCAGGCCCATGCCGGTGTCCACCGACGGCGCTGGCAGTGGATGCAGCACGCCATCGGCGGTGCGGTTGAACTGCATGAACACGTTGTTCCAGATCTCGATGTAACGGTCGCCGTCTTCTTCCGGCGAACCCGGAGGGCCGCCCCAGATGTCGGCGCCGTGGTCGTAGAAGATCTCGGTGCAAGGACCGCACGGGCCGGTGTCGCCCATGGTCCAGAAGTTGTCGGACGCGTACGGCGCGCCTTTATTATCGCCAATGCGCACCATGCGCTCGGCCGGTACGCCAACCTGCTTTGTCCAGATGTCGTAGGCTTCGTCATCGCTGGCGTAGACGGTCACCCAGAGTTTTTCCTTCGGCAGCTTCAGCACGCCGGTGAGGAAGGTCCAGGCGAAGTTGATCGCGTCCTGCTTGAAATAGTCGCCAAAGCTGAAGTTGCCGAGCATTTCGAAAAAGGTGTGGTGACGGGCGGTGTAGCCGACGTTCTCCAGGTCGTTGTGCTTACCACCGGCGCGCACGCACTTCTGGCTGCTGACAGCACGGGTGTAGGCACGTTTTTCCTGACCCAGGAAGCAGTCCTTGAACTGGTTCATGCCCGCGTTGGTGAACAGCAGGGTGGGGTCATTGCCTGGGATCAAGGAGCTGGAGGCTACACGGGTGTGACCTTGCTCTTCGAAGAAGCGAAGGAAGGCTTCACGGATTTCTGCGCTTTTCATTAGGTTCTTCCACGGAGGCTGCGGCCAAAGGCCAGTGCGCAACATCATCAGACGGAGCGACGGCAAAGGGCCGCATTATATCGGCCCTTTGCCGGTGGTACAGCGTGTTTATGCGATAGAAACAGTCAATTAGACGGTCTGCACTGTCATTTTCGGGAAAACTCGACAAATGTCTGCAGCACCTGCTCCATCTGCGCCCGGCTCACGTCCAGATGCGTGACCATGCGCAGGCGCGGTGCGGCGCTCAACGTGATGCCGCGCTCGGCGGCAAACGCCTTCAGGGCCTGCGCCCGGTCGCCGATCTGCACGTAGACCATGTTGGTCTGCACCGGCTCGACCTCAAAACCGGCCTTGCGCAGTTCATCCCCCAGCCATTGGGCGTTGGCGTGGTCCTCGGCCAGACGCTGCACCTGATGATCCAGGGCATACAGCCCCGCTGCCGCCAGCGAACCGGCCTGACGCATGCCACCGCCGACCATCTTGCGCAGGCGACGCGCCTTGGCGATCAACGCCGTGGAGCCGCACAGCACCGAACCAATCGGCGCGCCGAGGCCCTTGGACAGGCACACCGACACCGAATCGAAATGCCGGGCAATTTCCCGCGCATCCACGCCCAGCTTGACCGCCGCGTTGTAGAGCCGCGCGCCATCCAAATGTAGGGCCAGGCCGTGTTCACGGGTAAACGCCCGCGCCTTCGCCAGGTACTCCAGCGGCAACACCTTGCCTTGCATGGTGTTTTCCAGCGCCAGCAGACGCGTGCGGGCAAAGTGGAAGTCATCAGGCTTGATCGCCGCCAGCACCTGGTCCAGGTCCAGCGAGCCGTCCGCCTGCACTTCCAGTGGCTGGGGCTGGATCGAACCGAGCACCGCCGCGCCGCCACCTTCGTACTTGTAGGTGTGGGCCTGCTGGCCGACGATGTATTCCTCGCCACGCTCACAGTGCGCCATCAACGCCAACAGGTTGCTCATGGTGCCGGTGGGCACGAACAACGCGGCAGCAAACCCCAGGCGTTTGGCCAGTTCGGCTTCCAGATGGTTGACGCTGGGGTCTTCGCCGTACACGTCATCACCGCTGGCCGCATTGGCCATGGCGTCCCGCATGCCGGGGGTGGGTTGGGTCACGGTGTCGCTGCGCAGGTCGATCACAGACATGAAACAAGCCTCTGAGGGATGAGTAAGTTCCTTTTGAAACAGATTACTGCGGGCAAAGCCACGGAATATCAAGCCCCAAACCCCTTCAATCGAATACCAACCAAACAAACCGATATAGCTTATCGATACAGCGGTGGTGCAGTTTTTGAAAAACCGTGTTAAAAACTCTCCGCCGCCAGGGTTCTGGCGGCAACGTTCTCAGGGCGGGGTGCAATTCCCCACCGGCGGTAATTGCACGCAATGTGCATAGCCCGCGAGCGCTTGGCGCCTCGAACTGCTCGCGCAGGACGGCGACAAGGTCAGCAGACCCGGTGTGATCCCGGGGCCGACGGTCATAGTCCGGATGAAGAGAGAACGGGATTGGCACCTAAGGGCCGCGCGCCGACCTCATGCTTGCATGACGAAGCTGTCCGTACCCTTAAATCCCATTCGATTCATAACGCCCTGTTTTTTTCTTAAACAGGAGTCAGAACATGCAACCCACCGCAATCGACAGCAAAATCAAGCACCACCACGGCGAGCGCGTCGCGTTTATCCAGGCCTGCTGGCACAAGGATATTGTCGACCAATCGCGCAAAGGCTTCCTCGCCGAAATGATCGCGCAGGGCTACCAGGAATCGGACATCGATTTCTTCGAAGTCGGCGGCGCCTTTGAAATGCCCCTGCACGCCAAGCTGCTGGCCAAGACCGGTCGTTACGCCGGTATCGTCGCCGCCGCGCTGGTGGTGGACGGCGGCATCTACCGCCACGAATTCGTCGCCCAATCGGTGGTCAGCGGCCTGATGCAAGTGCAGCTGGAAACGGAAGTACCGGTGTTCTCGGTGTCCCTGACCCCGCACCACTTCCACGCGGGCAGCGAACACCACACCTTCTTCTTCGATCACTTCGTGCACAAGGGCCAGGAAGCCGCCCGCACCTGTGCCGATACCCTGCACAAGGTACGTGCAATCCGCCGCAGCGAGCAGAAGCTGGCGGTCTGAATCCAGGCCGCGTCAAAAACGCCCCGCTCACCCCCGTGACCGGGGCGTTTTCATTGAAGCATCTACCACCGACGTTCCAGGTAGATGCGGTCTAGTGAGCCACCGGCTGATCCCCAGCCCGCCACTCACATGAGGCCTGCACGACCATGACTCGCCCCCACTTTGTGCCTGACACCCCCAGCGACACCTATGCCATATACGGTGGCTGCCCGTCCCTCAACGACCTGGGACTGGAGCCCATCCTGCCTTTATCGTCGGAAAAAATGGTCTACCAGGACAATCACCTGAACGTCGTGCGCGTCAGGTTGCGCACGCTTAACCGCAAGCCCCCGCTGGACGACCTGCTGCGGTTTACCTTCAAGGCCGAGCAAAACTCGCTCTGGCTCACCACCGAGGGCGATCAGTTACATCTCCATGTGGCCAACACGCTCTACCGGATCATCCCTTCATCCAGACAACAGACCCTCATCCTCACTACCCGTGAGGGCGCAGACACGTTGCACCTGGACGATGGCATAGAAAACCCCGTCGTTATCAACTCAGGTTCCGGAGATGACTACCTGAATGTCGGCGGTCGGCATACTACCCTCTTGACCGGCGAGGGTAACGATACCGTTAAAGTCACCTCGGGCATCTGCAACCTGGACGCCGGCAGCGGCGATGACAGCATCCACATTTCCAGCGCTGAGAACACCCGGGTTTATGCCGGCCTGGGCGACGACCGTGTTCAAGCAGGCAGCGGGTTGAACTTCATCGACGGCGGCCCCGGCGATGATGTCATCACCGGCGGCAGCGGGCATAACATTCTCAGTGGGGGTGACGGCAACGACGCCATCAATGCCGGCACTGGCACCCATGTCATCTACCCCGGCCAGGGGCATGACCTTGTCAGTCGGCTAAAACCGATCGACACGGTATACAGCCAGCCGGATACGAAAATGGTCGCCATCAGCAATGCTCAACGCCGTGAGTGGATGCTGGAAAAACTCAACACCCTGCCTTTACCCAGTGTCGAACAGATCATGGCGGTGCTGATGCCTGACGATCCCCATGCCGTCAATCACACGCTGGTGGCTGCCAGTGACGCCGGTAAAACCGGCGTACGGGTCGAGGGCACGGCGGATTTCATCGCGCGCGTAGAGGCAGACCTTGCACTGTTTCGCCTCTCACCCAATGGGCAACAGCTGTTGCTGGCGCTGGATACTGCGGCACGAAAGGGCGGGCAACCGGTGCGAATTGAGTTCTTTGAAATGGCGAACGCGTCGTTCACGCTGTCCTCCACAACAGAGGAACCCGTCCTTCGCAGCGGTCAACCTGGCACCCCGGCCTACGGGGGGTTGGTGAAATACAACCCGAACTTCAGCCCGTCAGGTCTGCTGCCGATCATCGGGCTGTATCACGAGCTGTGTCACGCCTACAACGCTGTGACCGGCACCGCAGTCCCTGGCGAGACCGCAGAAACAGAAGGGAGCAAAACCGTACAGACGCCCAACCGAGAGCGTCAGGCCGTGGGCCTGCCCATTGCCATGGAGCCTTTTGACTTCGACTTCAACCCTGCGACGCCGCCCACACAGACCAACCCCGAAGCCTTCACCGAAAATGGCATTCGCAAGGAGTTCGGACTGCCGCTGCGCAGCAGCTACTTTTCGAGCAAGAAAGGCGACTAGCCCAGCGCCGCATCCGAGCAAGGCACAATCAGAATCCCTGCCCGCAGGCCATTCTTGACCTTCGGGTTGGGAAAGATGATCCGCGCGCCTTCCTCCTCAATCACCCAGCGGGTCTTGGCCACGTCCTCCGCCAGCAGATACCCCTTGGCCAGCGGAGAGAAGTTTTCCACATCCGCCGGCAAGTGCATCAGGAAAGCATCGCTGTGCTTGATGACTTCACGGGACACGGCAAACAGTTGCAGGCCATCCAGGCTGGACACCTCAGGTTCGGTGCCTTCGATGATCTGCTTCAAGCGGGTTTCCAGGCGGGACACGTCCACGCCCTGGTTCTGCCCGAACGGCCGCGCCTTGCCCAATTCCAGGGTGAAGGCTTCAGCCTCCAGTTGCTCGTAGGTGAATGCGGTAAAGGTGATCGAGGTCTTGTTCTGCAACAACACCGCTTCCATGCCGGCGGCACGCAGGCGTTCCAGTTCGCGGCGTGAATGCTGGCGCCCGTCCTTCCACGGGTACAGCGCAAACTGTTCGATCTTCGAACCACGAATCGCCGTGTGCAGGTCGTAATGCAGGCGCGAACGGCCCGGCAGGCTGAAGAAGGTGCGGGCCAGTTGCTCCAGCTCGGCGGCGCGCATGGCCTCCGGGCCGATGTTTTGTTCGTGACGCCCGTTGAACAGCCGGTTGACGTCCAGTTCCAGGTAACGCTCGCCGCGACGCATGGCCTCGGGGTTGCCGAACAGGAACAGGATGCGGTTGCGGGGCTTGATCTCCCCACGGGCAATGCCATGCAACAGGCGGTCGAGCAGTTCGATCGGCGCGGTTTCGTTGCCATGGATGCCAGACGACAGCAGCAAGTCGCTGCCGTTGTCACGGCCCTGCGGCGGGCGTACTTCAAGCGCGCCCTCGCTGAGCCAGCGCATCTGCACGCCGTCGACAGTCAGTTGAATTTTTTGCGCCGGTTCACGACCGGCGAGGGTCAGTTCAAGCAGTTTGCCGAGGGCGAGCATAAGCAGCTTCCTTAGTGGTTGCAGCCTGGACCGTGGACGTGATCGTCGTCGTCACCTTCAACGTCGGCCGGTTCCATTTCCAGTTGCAGGCTCATCAGGTTGGTGGCCAGCGGGCGCATCAGCAGGTTGGCGTACTCGGCGTCGCCTTCTTCCACGTCCACGCCGATCAGCAGTTGGCCACGGCCGTCGTGCTGGATCCAGATCTCCTTGCCCTGCCACACCACCGCGACGCGGGTGCAGGAAGTTTCCAGCTGGGTGCCGTCGGTGTCTTCAAGGATCAGCTTCAGGGTGTCGGTGGTCATAACTATAGTTCTCAGCCGTATGGCGTTAATTGATCTGGAAAGGATAAACCGAGCCCAGTTTAAGGATTTGCGTCAGTTCATCCAGTGCCGTCCGGCATTCAAGCAGTAACTGCGGGTCAGCCAGGTCGCTTTCGCGCAGGCTGTCCCGGTAATGCTTGCCTACCCATTGGGTCAGCGTTTCGTACAACGGCGCCGTCATGATAACCCCTGGATTCACCGCCGCCAGTTCCGTTTCATTCAACGCCACGCGCAAGCGCAGGCACGCCGGGCCGCCGCCGTTCTGCATGCTTTGCTTGAGGTCGAACACCTTCACTTCGCGGATCAGCCCACCGGAAGCGGTCAGGCCCTGCAAGTACTGCCAGACGCGCTCGTTGGCGCGGCATTCTTCCGGCACGATCAACAGCATCGAGCCATCGGCACGGCTGAGCAACTGGCTGTTGAACAGGTACGAACGCACGGCGTCCTCGACGCTGACCTGGGCGCGCGGCACGCAAACGGACTGGAAGTTGCCGCCCAGCTTGCCCAACTTGGCGTGCAGTTCGCCCAGCATCTGTTCGGTATTGAGGAACGCGTCCTCGTGATAGAACAGCACTTCGCCGTTGCCCACCGCGATCACGTCGTTGTGGAACACGCCGGCATCGATCACCGCCGGGTTCTGCTGGGCGTAGACCACGCCGTCGTCCTTGAGCCCGTGCAGGCGTGCAACGGCCTGGGACGCTTCAAGGGTCTGGCGCGCCGGGTACTTCTGCGGCGCCGGGTAGCGCGGGTCGAACGCACTGCGGCCGAACACGAAAAACTCAACGCCCGCCTCGCCGTACTCACGGCAGAAACGCGTGTGGTTGGCGGCGCCTTCGTCACCAAACTGCGCCACGGCCGGCAAGGCGGCGTGATGGGCGAAGTGCTTCCCATCGGCGAACATCGCGCCCAGCACGCGGCTGGTGGTCGGGTGCTCGATGCTGCGGTGGTATTTGCAGTTGAGGTTGGCGGCGGTGAAATGCACGCGGCCGTCAAAGGTGTCGGCACTCGGGCTGACCGTGGCGGCGTTGGCCACCCACATGCTCGACGCCGAGCAGCTCGCCACCAGCAGCGGCATGGCTTGCTTGGCGGCCTGCTGGATCACCTGGGCGTCGCTGCCGCTGAAACCGAGGCTGCGCAAGGCGGCCACATCAGGACGTTCCTGGGGCGCCAATACGCCTTGCACAAAGCCCATGTCCATCAGGGCTTTCATTTTCTGCAGGCCCTGCAACGCCGCTTCCTTGGGGTTGGAATGCTGCTGGCTGTTGCTCTGGGACGCGACGTTGCCGAAGGACAAACCGCCATAGTTATGGGTCGGCCCCACTAGACCGTCAAAATTGACTTCATAGGATTTCATCGGCGAGGCTCCACGAACATCTGTTTTTATAGGCATCAGCTGCGACGCTTAAATCACCGCAACTCTCTATCTGTAAACCCAATCAACTGTAGGAGCTGGCTTGCCGGCGATGCAGACACCTCGGTCCGTCAGTTGGACCAGGGTGATGCAATCGCAGGCAAGCCTGCTCCCACACAAATCAGCCCCACCTTTAGATCAGCGTAATGCCAGGGGTCAGGGTTGCTGGCACCGCCAAGGTTGGGGTCTCCAACGACGCCACCGGGTACGCGCAATAATCCGCCGCGTAATACGCACTGGCGCGGTGGTTGCCCGAGGCCCCTACCCCACCAAACGGCGCGGTACTGGCGGCGCCGGTCAGCTGTTTGTTCCAGTTGACGATCCCCGCCCGGCTTTCCAGCCAGAACTGCTGGTAGCGCGCCTCGGAGTCCGACAACAAGCCCGCCGCCAGGCCGTATTGCGTGTTGTTGGCCTCGGCAATCGCCGCTTCGAAACCCGTGTAGCGGATCACCTGCAGCAGCGGGCCGAACAGCTCTTCGTCTTCACGCTCGGTCACGCCGGTCACGTCAATGATGCCTGGGGTCAGCAACGCCGCCTGATCCTGGGGCTGGGTCATTTCCAGCAACGCGACCGCGCCGTTGGCCAACATCAATTCCTGGGCTTCCATCAGTGCCTTGGCTGCCGCGAGGGAAATCACCGAGCCCATGAACGGCGCGGGTTGCTGGTCAAACGCGCCCACTGCAATGGTCGAGCTGACCGCCACCAGGCGCGCCAGCAGCGCATCGCCCCACGCGCCTTCCGGCACCAGCAGGCGGCGCGCACAGGTGCAACGCTGGCCTGCCGAGATGAACGCCGACTGGATGATGGTATAGACCGCCGCATCCACGTCAGCCACTTCATCCACCACCAGCGGGTTATTGCCGCCCATCTCCAGGGCCAGGATCTTGTCCGGACGTCCCGAAAATTGCTGGTGCAGATGGTTGCCGGTACGGCTGGAACCGGTGAAGAACAACCCGTCGATACCCGGGTTGGCCGCCAGGGCGATACCGGTTTCCCGCGCGCCCTGCAGCAGGTTCAACACACCCGCCGGCAGGCCGGCTTCGATCCAGCATTGCACGGTCAGTTCGGCAACCTTGGGGGTCAGCTCGCTGGGCTTGAACAGCACGGTGTTACCCGCCAGCAACGCCGGCACGATGTGCCCGTTGGGCAAGTGACCCGGGAAGTTGTAGGGGCCAAACACCGCCACCACGCCGTGGGGCTTGTGGCGCAATACGGCAGTGGCGTCGGCCAGGGGGCCGCTCTTCTCGCCGGTACGCTCGCGGTAGCTTTGCACCGAGATGGCGATCTTGTTGGCCATGCTGGTGACTTCGGTGGCCGACTCCCACAGCGGCTTGCCGGTCTCTTCACCGATGCAATAGGCGATTTCATCGGCGCGTTGTTTCAGGGTAGCAGCGAAGGTTTCCAGCACACTGATGCGTTCTTCCAACGGGCGCCTGGCCCAGGCCGGGAATGCCTGGCGCGCGGCCTGCACGGCGGATTCAACCTGCTCGGCCGTGGCGCCATTGCCCGCCCACAGCACCCGCTGGGTCACCGGGTTGCGCGATTCGAACAGTTCACCCTGGCCAGCCAGCCAGCTACCTGCGATATACAGCGAATTCATTACTTGGACTCCCGAGCAGCGGACAACGGTACGGCACGCACTTGATCACCCACCACCAGTTGCAGGCGCTTGGCGGTCAGCGGATCGACCACCAAAGTGCCCGCTGCCAGGCGGGCCGGTGCGGCGGTAATACGGCACTCTTCGCGTTTGCGGTTGTGGATGAGGAACGGCGTGGCGTCGTCCCCCGGCGTGCCGATGGCCAACACCAGCGACTGGCTGTCGCGCACCGCACGGATCTTGGTGGTTTCACACTCCACGGCCGGGCCGGCGTCGAAGATATCGACATAGCCCTGGTAGCTGAAACCTTCGCTCTTGAGCATGCTCAGCGCCGGCTCGGTGTCCGGATGCACCTTGCCGATCACGTTGCGCGCGTCTTCGGACAGGAAGCAGCTGTACAGCGGAAACTTCGGCATCAACTCGGCGATAAACGCCTTGTTGCCCACGCCGGTGAGGTAATCCGCCTGGCTGAATTCCATCTTGAAGAAGTGACGGCCCAAGCTTTCCCAGAACGGTGAACGCCCCGCGTCGTTGGACACACCGCGCATCTCGGCGATGATCTTGTTGCCAAACAGCTGCGGGAATTCGGCGATGAACAGCAGGCGTGCCTTGGCCAGCATGCGGCCGTTGAGGCCGGTGCGGTAATCGGCGTGCAGGAACAACGAACACAGCTCGGAGTTGCCGGTGAGGTCGTTGGCCAAAAACAGCGTCGGAATCTCGCGGTAGATATTCAGTTCCTGGGAGGCGCTGACGGTCAGGCCCACCCGGAAGTTGTACCAGGGCTCACGCAGGCCGACGGCACCGGCGATGGCGGAAATGCCCACTACGCGGCCTTCGTCGTTTTCCAGCACGAACAGGTAGTCGGCATCGCCACGCCCGGCGTCGCCGCGAAAGGTTTTTTCCGCCCAGCCAACCCGATGGGTCAGGCGCTCTTCGTTGGCCGGCAAGGTGGTGAGGCCGGTGCCGGTGCTGCGCGCCAGATCAATCAGGGCCGGTAAATCGCTGCTGCGTACGGGACGAACGATCATGCTATCTCCTCAGACGGGCCGCTGCCTGGCAGCCACCCGCGACACTCAATTCTTTAAACCGCGACCAGGCGCACACTCGCGCCTTCGCCAACACCCAGGGCCTCGGCGGCGGCCAGGTCCAGGGTCACTGGCTTGCCCGGCGCGTAGTCCAGCTCCAGCATCACCGCACGGTAATCCTGCAACTGCCCGTTGCTCACCAGGTACTGGCGGCCGGCCCCCTTGACCATCTCGCCGATCTTCACCGGCACCACGCGGCTCTGGGCGATGGAGCGAATGCCCGAGACCCGTGCGTGCAATGTCGGGCCACCGTCGAAGATGTCGATGTAGTGGTCGGTCTCGAAGCCTTCGCGCATCAGGATGTCGAAGGTGATCTGCGCACGCGGGTGCACCTGGCCCATGGCTTCCTGGGCTTCGTCCGGCAGCAGCGGCACGTAGATCGGGTAATGCGGCATCAGCTCGGCGAGGAAGGTACGGCTTTTCAGCCCGCACAGGCGCTCGGCGGCGGCGTAGTTGAGGTCGAAGAAGTTGCGGCCGATGGCGTCCCAGAACGGTGAGTCACCGTTCTCGTCGCTGTAGCCGACGATCTCGGTCACCACCGAGTCGGCAAAGCGCTCGGGGTGGCTGGCGACGAACAGCAGGCGGCCACGGGAATTGAGTTCCGACCACGGCGAACCGACCAGCTCGGGCACCACGTAGAAACTGGTGAGCAGGCTGTTGCCGGTGAGGTCGTGGCATTGGGAAAGCACGTGGATCTTGTTGTGGATCTTCAGCTCGCGGGAGGCGTGCACGAAGGTCTCGTTACGAAAGCTGTAGAACGGCTCGGAATAACCGGCCGAAGCGACGATGGCCGAGCAGCCGGCGAGCTTGCCGCTCTCGGTGTCTTCGAGCACGAAGAAATAGCTTTCTTCACCGTTGAAACTCACCTCGGCCGCGAAGGACGCTTCGCTGGCGGCGATCTTGTCGCTGAGGCGTTCCACATCGTCCGGCAAGGAGGTGACACCAATCGGGCTGTCCGCAGCCAGACGCTGTACCTCGCCCAGATCAGCCATTTGCGCGGGGCGCATCACCAGCATGGTGTCACTCCTTAACTCGAAAACTTGCAGAGGAAAAAATGCCGGACAGATTCTGATTCGGAGCGGGCTTGTGTGGCGAGGGAGCTTGCTCCCTCGCCACACAAGCGGCTCCCACATTTGATCCAGTCCGGCCTTTTGAATGTGTGTTCGGCGCCCGATCGTTCGGACGCCAAACGGTGTATCAAGCTTGCGTCAGCGCTTTCACAGCACGTTCAAAACGGTCCAGGCCTTCCTTGATGTCCGCCTCTTCCACCACCAGGCTTGGGGCAAAACGCACCACGTCCGGGCCGGCTTGCAGGATCATCAGGTTTTCTTTCTCGGCCGCGTTGAACACGTCCTTGGCCTTGCCCTTGTACGCATCGCTCAGCACGCAACCGAGCAGCAGGCCCATGCCGCGCACTTCGGTGAAGATGCCGTATTGCTTGCCGATCTGTTCCAGGCGCGCCTTGAACAGGTCGTGCTTGGCGTTCACGCCGGCCAATACCTCAGGGGTGTTGATCACGTCGATCACCGCTTCTGCCACCGCGCACGCCAGCGGGTTGCCGCCGTAGGTGGTGCCGTGGGTGCCGACCACCAGGTGCTTGGCCAGGTCTTCACGGGTGAGCATGGCCGCAATCGGGAAACCGCCGCCCAGGCTCTTGGCGCTGGTGAGGATGTCTGGCACTACGCCGTAATGCTGGTAGGCGAACAGGTGGCCGCTGCGGCCCATGCCGGTCTGCACTTCGTCGAACACCAGCAGCGCGTTGTTGGCATCACACAGTTCACGGGCGCCTTGCAGGTAAGCCAGTTCGGCCGGCAGCACGCCGCCTTCGCCCTGGATCGGCTCCAGCACCACGGCGCAGGTCTTGTCCGACACAGCGGCTTTGAGCGCCGCCAGGTCGTTATAAGGAACGTGGGTGATGCCGGTGATTTTAGGGCCGAAACCATCGGAGTACTTGGACTGGCCACCAACGTTGACGGTGAACAGGGTACGGCCGTGGAAGCTGTTCAGCGCGGCGATGATCTCGTACTTCTCGGTACCGAAGCGGTCGAACGCAACGCGACGGGCCAGCTTGAACGCGGCCTCGTTGGCCTCGGCGCCGGAGTTGCAGAAAAACACGCGCTCGGCAAAGGTGGCGTCGATCAGCTTGTGGGCCAGGCGCAGGGCCGGCTCATTGGTGAAGACGTTGGAGACGTGCCACAGCTTGTTGGCCTGTTCGGTCAGCGCGCCGACCAGCGCCGGATGGGCGTGGCCCAACACGTTGACCGCGATGCCGCCGGCAAAGTCGATCAGCTCGCGCCCCGCCTGGTCCCATACACGAGAACCTTCGCCACGCACGGGGATGAAGGCGGCAGGTGCGTAGTTAGGCACCATGACCTGGTCGAAATCGGCACGTTGCACCGGGGCTTGCTCAACGGACATCGTAGTCTCCTGAAGAGGAACGCCTGCCTGGAACTGGCGGGCGATGCAGGGATTGTAAGGACAGTTTTCAGTGCAGCCTTGTCGCCAAGCGACAACTTCTTATAGCGCCAACCCGCGATTTTGGCGGGTTTACGCCAATGCGACAAATACCATCGCAATGGCGCAGTTTAAACTAACTATCTAGAGCCGACGGGGTGAAACACGCTGATCTACTGATGTGCTTTCCTGCCATCAGAGATTGAGCATGAGCACACCCTCCTCCTCCCGCCAGCCCGACAGCCACTACCAGCTTCTCCGAAACGCCATCCCAAGCTGGATAGGCAAGGCCTCCAGCGCCAAACAGCACGCCCTGGCCCGCGCCCAACCCCGGCCGTTGCCCGCCAACGCCGCGCTCAAGCGCCTGAACGCGGAGCACTGGAACGCTCAAAATGCAGTGGATGACGCACTCAAACACGTCAAAGGTCCCAAGGACTTTGCCCGTCAGGTACTTGAAGAGGCCCTGAAAACGCGCCACGGCCTGAACCTCAACAGTGAAACCGTGTTTCTGCGCCTGTACATCCCCCAGCACACCCCCTGGTTTTCGATCCCTTCCGGGGCTGCGCGCACCTGGACCGTGTCGTTGCTGGACGCGGCCTTGCATAACTTCGAACACGACGAAACCCTTGAAGGCGCCTTCGAACCCGCCTCGACGTTCATCACCACACCCTCCGATACCGGCCAGTTCGACACGCTGCCCGGGATCCGCGAAAAAATCAGTGTGAGCATCTTCACCCGCCTGTGCCGCGAACTGGATATCGGCGCGCGCTACCAACGCTATTTGCGCGAGCAACTGGGCCTCGACGAACCTGTCAGCGCAGCGGTGCTTGAGCATAAGGTCACCGTCAGCCAGAAAGCGGCCTTGCGGGCGGCCCTGCAACTGGCCCGTGCGCGGGGCGACATCGGTGACGACTTTGCACAGCAGGTGCAAGAACTGCTGGAAGGTCGCCCCACGCTGAAGCTGGGCAACCTGGCGCTGCGCTGCCACGCTTTAACGATGATGGACGTGCCGCTGACCGGCATCCTGCTGCTCGCCCCCGACCTGGAACACACCCGCTCCGTGCAGCGCCTGCTGGCCTATATACCGGACGACCCGCAGCATCCGCTCAAGGAATATGCATCGCCACTGGCGTTCAAGCAGGCCCTCACGCAGCAGTTGCGCAGCACCGACTACCAGGCTTTTTTCAGCCGTTTCGTCGCCCATGACCAGCGTGGGCGCTTTTTTGCCGACCTGAGCCAGCGCCTGGGCCGAGTCACCTGGCACCCGCCCGAGCGTGGCAGCAACCTGGCGCCGTGGCGCAATCAGCCGACCGATGACCCCAGGCTGCGCTTTGCCGCAGACGTGATCCAGGGTGAGCCGTGGCAACACGCCTATCAGCAAAGGCTCAACCAGATTCTCAACGATGCGCGAACCCAGGCCGTGTCGACGGCCGACGTCGACCGCAATGCCCGCTGGGCGCTGTGGGACTCGTTCGTCAATGTCGCGTCGTCCATCCTCAACGCAGCCTTACTGATAGTCGCCCCGTTTATTCCGGGACTGGGAGAGTTGATGCTGGGCTATATGGCTTATCAACTGCTCGACGAGGTATTCGAGGGCGTCATCGACTGGGCAGAAAACACTACGCGGGAGGCCTTCACCCACTTGATGGGTGTGCTGCAATCCCTGGTGGAACTGGGTGCCTTCGGCGTGGGCAGCACGATCGGCATCGCCGAACTGCGCAAGGTGCTACCGACACAGGTGGTGGCGTTCATCGACCGCTTCAAACCGGTGACCCTCGCCAACGGCAACAGACGTTACTGGAAACCCGACCTCAGCGCCTATCAACGCGACCTCAGCGTGCCACCTCGCCTGGGTATCAACGAACACGGTTTGCACACCGTGCGTGGCGAATTGATCCTGCCCCTGGATGACAAGCTGTACGCCGTGGAACCGGTTGAACACAGTACGCACTACCGCCTCAAACACCCCACACGCCCAGAGGCCTATCAACCCCTGGTTCGGCATAACGGCGCAGGCATCTGGCACACCGAACTGGAGCGCCCCCTGCAATGGGACCGCAGCACCCTGCTGCAGCGCCTGGGCCACAATGCCGAGGGGTTGAGCCTGGCAGACCGTGAACAGGCCCTGGGCATCAGTGGCGTACAGGAAGACGCCCTGCGCAAGGTGCACGTCAACAGCCTGCCCCTGCCGCCCTTGCTGGACGACAGCCTTGCACGCCTGCGCATAGACCGTGACCTCACACGCCTGATCGACAGCTTGCGCAGCGACGACCCGGCGGTATACGGCAGCATCGACCCCCAGGACACATTGCAACTGCTGACCACTTACGGCAACTGGCCGAAAGAGAAGTCACTGCTGTTTCTTGACAGCCGGGGCCAGGTCACCTGGTCCTTTGGTGACACGCGCAAACCCCGGGTGCAAATCCATGAAGCGCAGTTGAAAAACGGCGACTTGCTCAAGACCATCCTCCAGAGCCTCACCCCGGATGAACTACGCGTTCAATTCGACGAACGCATCGGCGACCCGCAGTTGAGCCTGGACGTTCGCAGCCGGCAACTGCGTCAAACACTGGCGCAAAGGGCCGAACACCAACGTGCGGCCTTGTTCGACTCCCGCTATGGCGCCCTGCCCTCTGTGCCAACACCTGACGCGCGGCAGATTC
Source organism: Pseudomonas sp. BIGb0164 (assembly GCF_024810135.1). NCBI lineage: Bacteria > Pseudomonadati > Pseudomonadota > Gammaproteobacteria > Pseudomonadales > Pseudomonadaceae > Pseudomonas > Pseudomonas sp. BIGb0164. Next base: position 344,800 of record NZ_JANUEA010000005.1, read on the forward strand.
AGCACACCACGGCCGGCCTACCCGTCAGCGTGGCGCAGCGACTGGCAGGCGATGCCAGCGGTGCTGAACTCGAAATCCTCGACCAACGCCGCACGCCTGCGCGCCTGGCGGAGCTGGCCCAGGCAGCCCTGGATGAGGTGCGCCTCAATCGGGCCTATGAGGGCCTGTATCTCACCTCACAACGCAGTGTCGACAGCGATCGGCTGATCCTCAACTCCCTGCGGCTGCAACCTGGCTGGTCGGATCAAGTCCGGCTGGACGCACGCCACCACCGCCACGAAGGGGCCTTGTGGAACAGCATCGGCCCGGCTGATGCCCCGATCCGTCGCACACTGGTGCGCCTGGGTTCCGGCCTGTACGTGCCCCATGACGGCAGCCAAACCTTGTCCGGGGAAACCGACCTGTACAGCGCGATCCTCCACGCCCTGCCTGATAAGCAACGCCAGGCGTTGAACATCGACATCCATGACAGCCCCGAGCTGCGAAGACGCCTGGCACACCAGCCGCTGCCACGCGAAGTGGTACGTGCCCAGATGGACACCCCTCAATCGCGCCCTGTGCACCTCGAAACCCTGCGCCTGCTCGGCAACACCGAGGGCTACACCGCAGAACCTGCTGCCCCGGCCCAGCCTGCGACGCCGTTGCAACGCGCTCGCAGCCTGTTTCCGATTCTGAACGAGCAACAAGCGCAGCAGTTGATCGACCAATTGGCCGCGCCTCCCGGCGACGCCAGCGCGGCACTCGCCTTGCTGGAAACCGAATATCAGGACCTGGACACGTCGCTGGCCACCTGGCAACGCACCCTGCCCTCGCAACATCCCGACACTGGCACACCGCTGAGCCCGAGCCGGCGTCGTTATGAGCGACAAAACCGCGCGCATATCGCCGAGCAACTGCGGCGCTGCTGGCGTCGGGAAACCGAGGCTGACAACTACTACGAGGACCCGGCGCGCGACGGCTTCACGCTGCGTTTGAGGTGGCCGATCCTCGGCGAACTGCCGACGCTCGATCACCCGCTGATACACGTCTCCTCCCTGACGTTGATCGGCGCCGACGGCACGTTGGGGGTTGCGCGTTTTATCGAGGCCTTTCCAAGCCTGCGCCACCTCGAAATCAGGGACATCCCCCTCGGCGACCTCCCTCCCTCAATCAACAACCTGCCCCATCTGCGCATCGTGAGCCTGGATAACTGTCGCATCACCCTCAGCACCGCCAGCGCCGCGCGCCTGGCCGCCCTGAGCGACCTGCAGGGGCTCAACCTGCATCAGAACCCCTTGGGGCAAGTGCCAGACCTTCAAGCCATGCGTGACCTGCAAGACCTGGACCTGTCCGAGACGGGCATTGAGCACATGCCCGTGGGCCTGCTCAACCTGCCCGACCTGGAGACTGTCTTTTTGAGCGGCAACCAACTGCGCGAACTGCCGCCGAGCCTGTTTGAACTGCCACCTGCGGCCAGCCAACGTTTCGATCTTTCGGGTAACCCGCTTACGCAGCCCACACTGGAGCGCATCAAAGCCTATTACCAACAGCATGGCATCCACTGGGAGGCCGACGCTGCCGAGGTTGACCAACGAGACGCGCGCCTGCTGTATCCCTCGCTCAGTCATGATGCCCTCAATCAATTCATCTTCAGCCTGCCGGGCGACATCGAAGCCGGGCGGCGCGAACTGGCACGGCTGGCAGACGAGCTGAAGACCTTGCAGAGCGAATTGACAGGCTGGTCGAGTGCTCCGGGACTCTCCGGGCTGGAACACGCCAGGCGTCAGTCGCTGCACCGCGTGCTGGAAAACAGCTGGCGCCGGGAAACACCCCAGGATACGCGCTTGATCCATGCCTTGAACTTGCCCGCAGCCCTGGCCGGCGACCTGCCGACACTGAGCGCACAGTTCAACCACATCGGTTACCTGAGCCTTGAAGGCAACGGCGCCCCCATGCAGCCGGAGGCCTTTCTCAAGAGCTTCACTGCACTGGACATTCTCAGTATCCAGAACGCACAGCTGGGGGACATTCCCGCCTCGGTGTTCGACCTGCCCAAGCTCACGCACCTGGGCCTGACGCGCTGCGGCATCACACTGTCGCAGACCAGCAGGAATGCACTCGCGGGGATGACGCGCCTGGAGCACCTGGACCTGTCCTACAACCCTCTGGGCCTGGTGGTGGACTTTCAGCGCCTGGCCCACTTGAAGGATATTTCGCTGCAAGGCAACGGCCTGCGACAAGTTCCTCCGGGCTTGTTGACCCAGGACCGCCCGATGGCCATCAACCTCAGCCACAACGCCATTACCGAACTGCCCGAGGCCAGCTTTACGCTGCCTGTCAGCGCCACCTACCGTTTCAACCTCTATTCCAACCCGTTGTCGCGCCGCAGCCTGGACCTGATCAAGGCCTACTGCCAACGCACCGGTGAATTCTTCAACGCCCAAAGCCCGACGACCGAACGTGAAAGGGTCGAGGCGCTGTACCCGCTGCTGTTGGAAAAAGAAGCGGACCGGTTTGTCTTCACGCTACCCGGGCACATGGATGAGGTCGCCGCCTACCTGACGCACCTGGAAGCCGAGTATGAACAACTGACGACGGACCTGGAGCACTGGGTCCTGGACGTTCCGCAACGCCATCCCATCCTGGACATCCCCTTGGATGAGGACACACAAGCCCGGGAGCAATTGCAACGACGTGCTTTCAAAACACTGCTGGAGCAGGCATGGCGCCGCGAAAGCGCAGAAGACGATGAAAGCCTCGACGATGAACTCACCCACAGCCTGAACCTCGATACACCGATCATGGGCGCGTTGCCACAGCTGAGTGCACGGCTTGAACATATCTCACGGTTCGAAATGAACGGCGACGGCACGACCACGTCGCTGGACGGCACGCTGCGTTGCTTTCCCAACTTGCAGACACTGAATGTGCGCCGCTGCCAGCTGCAGACCCTGCCCACTGCGCTGTTCAACCTGCCCAAGCTCTCCAGCCTGGAAATGAACGAGTGTGCAATCACCTTGACAGCAGACAGTGCACGGGCCATCGCGGACTTGAGCGCAATGGAGTTTCTCGACCTTTGCGACAACCCGCTGACGTTGTCTCCTGACGTCAGCTGCATGAGCCAATTGGTGGCACTGCATTTGCGCGCCACCCACATCAGCACGGTGCCCGCAGGGGTGTTCCAACTGACCGAACTGCAAACCCTGGACCTGAGTGACAACCTGATTACGGAGATTCCGCCCGACCTGCTGGAAATGATTCCTGTGTTTCACGATGACAGCGACCTGAGCGGCAACCCGCTGTCGCCCGAAAGCCTGGACTTGCTCAGGCGCTACTTCCAGCGCACGGGCAACGAGTTCCAGGTGATCGAAGCCACTCAAGACGAACACGGCAATCCACTGCCGTCTCCCCAGGCTCAACCACAGGAGGAGTGAACCGGCTCAACCGCGCTCGGCGGGCACCGAGGACAGTTCGAACGGGCTGCTGCTGCGGCGCTGGTTGCGGTCTTCGCGGGGGGTGGCGCCGAAGAAGTTGCGGTAGGCGCTGGAGAAATGCGGCCCCGAGGAGAAGCCGCAGGACAGGCCGATCTGGATGATCGACTTGCTGGTTTGCATGAGCATCTGGCGGGCCTTGTTCAGGCGCAGTTCCAGGTAATACTGGCTGGGGACGCGATTGAGGTATTGCTTGAAGATGCGTTCGAGTTGTCGTCGCGACACGCACACGTGCTGGGCGATTTCGTCGGTGGTCAGCGGCTCTTCGATATTGGCTTCCATCAGCAGAACCGCCTGGGTCAGCTTGGGATGGCTGGAACCCAGGCGGTTTTGCAGCGGAATACGCTGACGCTCGCCGCCTTCGCGGATGCGTTCGACCACCAGTTCTTCGGAGACGGCGCCAGCCAGTTCGGCGCCATGGTCACGGGCCAGTACTGCCAGCAGCAGGTCGAGCACCGACATGCCGCCACAGGCGGTGAGGCGGTCGCGGTCCCAATCGAACAGGTGGCTGGTGGCGATGACCTTGGGGAAACGTTCGGCGAAATCGTCCTGCCAGCGCCAGTGCACCGCGGCGCGATAACCGTCGAGCAGGCCGAGCTGGGCCAGCGGGTAGACCCCCGCCGACAGGCCGCCGATCACACAACCGGCGCGCACCAGCTGCTTGAGGGCGGTGCTCAGTTGCGAAGCGATGACGGTGGGCGGTTCGTCCGCCAGCAGGAACAGCTTCTGGAACCCTTCCAGCTTGCCGGCCCATGGCTCGCCCGGCAGTTGCCAGGCGCCTTCGGTGGCGGGCTCGGCGAGCAGGAATGACAGCTCGTAGACCACTTCCGGATGCACCCGCTGGGCAACGCGCAAGGCCTCCTCAGCCAGCGCAAGCGTCAGGGCTTTTGTGCTGGGCCAAATCAGGAAACCAATTCGATGGGCGGTCATGGGGAGCTATCCGAAGCGAGTAACGGTAATGAAGACAAAGGCCAATGCTAGCCGGTAAACGAACACAAATCTCAAAACATGTGGAGATCCAATATGGGAGCTGGCTTGCCTGCGATAGCGGTCGGTCAGTGGGCACATCTGTTTCTGATAGACCGCTATCGCAGGCAAGCCAGCTCCCACAGGGGATTGAGGTCAATTTCAAAGCTGTGAAGCATGCACTACTTCAGTGCACAAAAGCAGCCTTGATTATTTCAAACTGCCGGACAAGAACTGCTGCAAACGCTCGGACTGCGGGTTCACCAGCACTTCACGCGGGTTGCCGCGCTCTTCGACGATGCCTTTGTGCAGGAACACCAGCTGGTTCGACACTTCACGGGCAAAGCCCATTTCGTGGGTCACCACCACCATGGTGCGGCCTTCCTGGGCCAGGTCCTGCATCACCTTGAGCACTTCGCCGACCAGCTCCGGGTCGAGCGCCGAGGTGGGTTCGTCGAACAGCATCACCTCAGGCTCCATCGCCAAGGCACGGGCGATCGCCACGCGCTGCTGCTCGCCACCGGACATGTGGCCGGGGAACGCATCCTTGCGATGACCCACGCCGACTTTGGCCAGGTAATGCTCGGCCTTTTCACGGGCCTCTTTCTTCGACACACCCAGCACATGCACCGGGGCTTCCATCACGTTTTCCAGCGCGGTCATGTGGGACCACAGGTTGAAATGCTGGAACACCATGGACAGGCGCGAACGCATGCGCTGCAGTTGCTTGGGGTCGGCAGCCTTCATGGCGCCGTCCTTGTTGGCCACCAGTTTCAGCTCTTCGTTGTTGAGCAGAATCTTGCCGGCGTGGGGTTGCTCCAGCAGGTTGATGCAGCGCAAAAAGGTACTTTTGCCCGAACCACTGGAACCGATGATGCTGATCACATCACCGGCCGCGGCGGCCAGGGACACACCTTTGAGCACTTCATGACTGCCATAGCGTTTATGCAGGTCTTGGACTTCAAGTTTGTACATGCGGTCGGTTCTCACAAAAACAGGTGGTCAGTCGTTGAGCAAGCGCCCGTGACGCAGCGCTTCGCGCCCCGCCACCTTGGCCAGCCAGAAACCCGCTTGGGCATAACGTAGCCGTTCAACGGCAAACAACACCCCGGACGTGCCCGCGCAGACAATGCTCACGCGGTCGGTCAGAGGATCAATCACTTCAAAAATCGCCTCGCCTTTTTCGATCCAGTCACCGGCTTTACGCAGGTAGCTGATGACCCCGGCGTGAGGGGCGAACAGCAATTCAGTGCCCTCGAAGGGCAAGCCTTCACAGGGTTCAAATTGTGGTGCGGGCCATTCGCCTTTGATCAAGCCTTGTTCGGCCAGGAACGCGAGGATGCCTTCAGCGTGGAAGATCGCCTCGTCGCGCCCGGTGTCCGCCTGGCCACCCAGTTCCAGGGTAGTCGCCAGGCACGCCAATGGAACCTGCGCCTCGGGGAACGCCTGGGACAGGCGTAACCACGGCAACGAGCAAGCTTCATCGAACGAGCTGCCGCCGGAGTCTTCCGCCAGCAGGCCGACTTTGACATTCAGGTGCGCCGACAGCGAACGCCACTGCGGCCAGTGCTGGGGCAGCGCGTACATGTGCAGTGCGGCTTCGGCGTCGCAATGCAGGTCGAGCACCACGTCGGCGGTACAGGCGTGGCTGAGCAACAAGCGCTGCATGCCTTGCAGCTGACTGCTCGGCGCCGGTAAGGCGTTGAGCACATCGCTCATCGCCTGGCGGATCAGGCGCACATTGGCATGGGGATCATCCCCCAGCTTGCCCTTGAGCAACTCGGCCACCGGCTCGCTCAACTCGACGAAATCACGGTTGAAATTCTTGCCGCTGCCGATCTCGAAACGGCCCTGGTGGCTGCCTTGCAGCAACTGCCCCAAGCCCATCGGGTTGGCCACCGGTACCAGCTCGATCACGCCATTGAGGGCGCCTTGCTGTTCCAGCTCGGTGAGGCGTTTTTTCAGCTCCCACGCGGCGCGCATACCGGGCAATTCATCGGCGTGCAGGCTGGCCTGGATATAGGCCTTGCGCTCGCCACTGCCGAAACGGAACACGCTCAGCTGGCGCTCGCAGCCCAGGTGACCCCAGGGCAACCGATGATCGATACGTTCCATATCAATGCTTCCGTGGGGCCAGGTAGCTCAGCCAGCGGCCTTCGGCCATCTTGAACAAGCGCACCAGGATGAAGGTCAGGCACAGGTAGAACACGCCGGCGGTGATGTAGGCTTCGAACGGCAGGTAGAACTGGGCGTTCACCGTGCGCGCGGCACCGGTGATGTCGATCAGGGTGACGATGGAGGCCAGGCTGGTGGTCTGCAGCATCATGATCACTTCGTTGCTGTACTGCGGCAGTGCGCGGCGCAGGGCCGACGGCAGCAGGATGCGGCGGTACAGCTTGTAGCGCGACATGCCCATGGCCTTGGCGGCTTCGATCTCGCCATTGGGCGTGGCCTTGAGGCTGCCGGCGATGATCTCGGCGGTGTAGGCGCTGGTGTTGATCGCAAACGCCAGGCACGCACAGAACGTCGCGCTGGACAGCAGCGGCCACAGGAAGCTTTCGCGCACCGCGTCAAACTGGGCCAGGCCGTAGTAGATCAGGAACAGCTGCACCAGCATCGGCGTGCCGCGGATCACGTAGGTGAACAACCAGGCTGCACCGTTGACCACCGGCTGCTTGGACACACGCATCAAGCCCAGGGGCAAGGCGGCGAGCAGGCCGAAGAACAGCGAGATGGCGAGCAGTTTCAGGGTGGTCAACAAGCCGCCGAGGTACAGCGGCATGGCGTCCCAAATGACGTTGTAGTCGAAGATCATAGATCAGCCGCCCTTACGCCTACCGAGTAGCGCTTCTCAAGATGACGCAAGGCCAGCAACGAAACGCTGGTGATCACCAGGTACATCGCCGCCACTGCGAGGAAGAAGGTAAAAGGCTCGCGGGTGGCGTCTGCCGCCTGCTTGGCCTTGAACATCATGTCTTGCAGGCCCACCACCGAGATCAGCGCGGTGGCCTTGGTCAGTACCAGCCAGTTGTTGGTAAACCCGGGGATCGCCAGACGAATCATCTGCGGCACCATCACCCGGAAGAACACCTGGAACGGGCTCATGCCATACGCCATGCCGGCTTCGGCCTGGCCCTTGGGAATGGCCATGAAGGCGCCACGGAAGGTTTCCGAGAGGTAGGCGCCAAAGATGAAACCCAGGGTGCCGATACCGGCGGCCAAGGGGTTCAAGTCGATATAGTCGTCGTAGCCGAGCATCGGCGCGACGCGGTTGAGCAGGTCCTGACCGCCGTAGAAAATCAGCAGGATCAGCACCAGGTCCGGGATCCCACGGATCACGGTGGAATACAGGTCACCCAGCCAGGCCAACCAGCGCACCGGCGACAGGCGTAACGCGACCCCGATCAGACCCAGAACAATGGCCAAGGCCATGGACGACAAGGCGAGCTGAAGCGTCAACCATGCGCCATCGAGGATGACGGCCCCGTAGCCTTTCAACATGATTCAGGTCCTCGAAAAGGGGGATGAAAAAATGGCGCAAACCTCAGGAATTCTGTTGCTTGCGCCATTGCGGACAGACAGCTGCGACGAGTTACTTAGGGTCAGCGCCGTAAATATCGAAGTCGAAGTACTTGTCCTGGATTTTCTTGTATTCGCCGTTGGCACGGATCGCCGCGATGGCTGCGTTGATCTTGTCCAGCTCGGCCTTGTCGCCTTTGCGCACCGCGATGCCTACGCCGTCGCCGAAGTATTTGACGTCGGTGAACTGTGGGCCCACGAACGCGTAGCCTTTACCGGCTGGCGTCTTCAGGAAGCCGTCCTGCAGCAGGGTCGCGTCAGCCACGGTGCCATCGAGGCGACCGGCTTCCACGTCCAGGTAGATTTCGTTCTGCGAGCTGTAAGGCACGACGGTGGCGCCTTTCGGAGCCAGGACTTCCTTGGCGAAACGATCGTGGATCGAGCCGCGTTGCACGCCGATTTTCTTGCCTTTGAGTTCGTCCAGGCTGTCGCTGACGGTGGTGCCTTCCTTCATGACCAGGCGCGCCGGGGTCAGGTAGTAGCGAGTGGTGAAGTCCACGGACTTCTTGCGGTCTTCAGTGATGGACATGGACGACAGGATCGCGTCGATCTTGCGCACTTTCAGCGCCGGGATCAGGCCGTCGAACTCTTGCTCGACCCATACACACTTGACCTTCATCTCTGCGCACAGGGCGTTGCCGATGTCGTAGTCAAAACCCACGATGCTGCCATCCGGCGCCTTCGAGGCAAACGGAGGGTAAGCCGCTTCGATACCAATCTTCAGGGGCTTCTCATCAGCGAAAGCCTGCATGGACAGCACGGACAGCGCCAGGGCGCCCAACAGCACGAGTTTCTTCATCTTGGGACTCCATCGGTATAGGGCAAAAAGCAGTATGAGCCGGGGCCCACGATGCGACTTAAGTGAAACCGAATAGCGGTGCTGCGTCCTACGCGGGCTATACGCCTGCGACGACGAGCGAGTGATCGGCATTCTAACGACAGGCCGGAAGCCGATATTTCCTCAATGCGACAACAATTTACAGAAGCACTGAGAAAGCGGTTCCAGCACATTGACAGTCCCTGGATTTTATGCAGAGACAAAAGATATTAAACCTGTTGATGCTGCAAATTGCGGGCCTATTATTCGCAAACCCTTCTAGCACGGCAAGTCTGGCGTTTAATCTTATTTCTGGGGGTGTCTGGAACGGGGGTTTTCGGGGCACTGGCGTAGCACATTGCCTCATGTTTGGGCGTAGGGTTACACATTCAGGGGGCGCGGTAACATTCAGAAACTTCCCACAAGGGAAACCGATATTTATTGGCCTCTGCGTTGAGTAACGCCGTCAGACAGCCCACCGACCTTGATTTGAGATGCACGCCAACTGTGGGAGCTGGCTTGCCTGCGATGGCAATCTGTCAGTTAGCCCACCTATGCCTGATACACCCTCATCGCAGGCAAGCCAGCTCCCACAATGACCCGGTTTCTTCAGTGGTATCGAACCGCGCCTCACAAAAAAGCCCCATCCGGCCTACACCGAATGGGGCTTTATCTGACCAGCCTCGCTTTACGCGACGTTCATGGTCTTGTGCGTTTCAATCAAATGCGCCACCACGCCCGGATCGGCCAGGGTGGAGATATCGCCCAACCCGTCATATTCCGCCGTGGCGATCTTGCGCAAGATACGGCGCATGATTTTCCCCGAACGCGTCTTCGGCAAGCCCGGTGCCCACTGGATCACATCCGGCGAGGCAATCGGCCCGATCTCCTTGCGCACCCAGTTTTTCAGCTCCAGGCGCAGCGCTTCGTTCGGCTCTTCACCGTTCTTGAGGGTGACATACACGTAGATGCCCTGCCCTTTGATGTCATGGGGCACACCGACCACCGCCGCTTCGGCGACTTTCGGGTGGGCGACCATGGCGCTTTCAATCTCGGCGGTGCCCATGCGGTGGCCGGACACGTTCAGCACGTCGTCCACACGCCCGGTGATCCAGTAGTAACCGTCCTCGTCACGACGCGCACCGTCACCGGTGAAGTACATGCCACGGAAGGTCTTGAAGTAAGTATCAACAAAGCGGTCATGGTCGCCGTACAGCGTACGCGCCTGGCCCGGCCACGAATCGAGGATCACCAGGTTACCCTCGGCCGCCCCTTCGATCAGGTTGCCCAGGTTATCCACCAGCGCCGGCACCACGCCGAAGAACGGCCGTGCCGCCGACCCCGGCTTGAGCGCATGGGCGCCTGGCAGCGGGCTCATCATGTTGCCGCCGGTTTCGGTCTGCCACCAGGTATCGACGATCGGGCAACGGGATTGGCCGACATTCTTGTAGTACCAGTCCCAGGCTTCCGGGTTGATCGGCTCACCCACCGACCCCAGCAGGCGCAGGCTGCTGCCATCGGCGCCTTCCACGGCCGCGGTGCCGGAAGCCATCATCGCGCGGATGGCGGTCGGCGCGGTGTAGAGGATGTTGACCTTGTGCTTGTCGACGATCTTCGCCACCCGGGTGATGTCCGGGTAGTTCGGCACGCCTTCGAACAGCAAGGTGGTCGCGCCGTTGGCCAGCGGGCCGTAGACGATATAGGTGTGGCCGGTGACCCAGCCGACGTCGGCGGTGCACCAGTAGATTTCGCCCGGGCGGTAGTCGAACACGCGCTCATGGGTCAGGGCCGCGTAGAGCAGGTAGCCGCCGGTGGTGTGTTGCACGCCCTTCGGCTTGCCGGTGGAGCCGGAGGTGTACAGGATGAACAGCGCTTCTTCGGCGCCCATCTCTTTAGGCGCGCACACGGTGCCCGCCACTTTCATCAGGTCTTCGTACCAGATGTCGCGGTGCTGGTTCCACTTGATGTTGCCATTGGTGCGCTTGCACACGATGACTTTCTGGATGCTGTTGGTTTCCGGGTTGGTCAGGGCGTCGTCGACGTTGGCCTTGAGCGGAATTTTCTTACCGGCGCGGATGCCTTCGTCGGCCGTGATCACCACCTTCGATCGACAGTCAATGATGCGACCGGCCAGGGCTTCCGGCGAGAAGCCACCAAACACCACGGAGTGGATCGCACCGATGCGGGTACACGCCAGCATGGCGACCACGGCTTCGGGGATCATCGGCATATAGATAGTCACCACGTCGCCGCGGTGCACATCCTGGCCGCGCAGGGCGTTGGCGAACTTGCAGACTTCTTCATGCAATTCGCGGTAGGTGATGGTGCGGCTTTCGGAAGGGTCGTCGCCCTCCCAGATGATGGCTGCCTGATCGCCGCGCTCGGCGAGGTGACGGTCCAGGCAGTTGTAGGAAACGTTCAGGGTGCCATCGGCAAACCATTTGATATCGACATGGTGATCGTCGAAAGAGGTCTGCTTCACCGCGGTGAAAGGCTTGACCCAGTCAAGGCGCTTGGCTTGCTCGCGCCAGAAACCGTCGGGGTTGACCACCGACTGCTGGTACATGGCCTTGTAGGTCGCCTCGTCGGTCAGCGTGTTGGCTGCTACTTCGGGGCGAACGGGGTACAGGGAAGCCGCACTCATCTTTCTTACCTCGGTGACAATAGTTGTTTTTGTATGCCCCGTTGTAGCCGGGGCTGCCCCATAGAACCATTCGACGATGGTAGTAACAAGCCCCTACATTTTGCCCTGCTATGTGCGTTCACGGCTCTGGCCCGCAGCCCGTGGCGCTTTGCGCCTTGATGAAAAAAGCTTTACCACGGGATTGTTACAAAAACCGCCAATAGTGTTTATCAAAAGCACGGGTATATGAATATAACCCGGGAGCCTAAAATTCATTCCGTCAACGCGACACTGTGATTAACAACGTAACAGCCCCCACGAAGGCAACGTTAATCCGAACTTTCCAACCCCAAGTTACACACGTGGCCTCACAAGGGCCCCGTGACCCACTTCGACCTCAATAAGGTAAATAGAGAAATGAAAGCTTTAGTAGTTATGGCCCTCAGCAGCTTGTGCGCCACCGCCGCCCTGGCCGACGAGGCCGCGACTGACGTAGCTGGCCGCAATACCCCGATTGTTGAAGACTACACTTACAGCACCCACCTGGACGTTGCCAAAGTAGTGTCCATGAGTACGGTTCCAGAAGTCTGCGAAGTTGTACCGGTACAAATGGAATATGAAGACTCGCAAGGCCAACGACATATTCTTAAATACCAAGTCATGGGCAATGGTTGCTCTAACGGATAACAACTTCTCAAGTTCGCTGTAAACCCGGATCTTGGCCGCCGCAAGAAATCGTTCTTGCGGCCAAGAACCCTCCCCCTGAATTCCCCTATCCCAATGTGGGAGCTGGCTTGCCTGCGATGGCGGTAGCCGCCACACCGATGCAATCAGCTACACCCCCTCCTCCAGGCTCAACAAAATACCTCCACCGCCTGTCACCCCACCAAACCCCTGTAAACCCTCACTCTGGCTCAAATAGCAGGCTTTTTGTCTGTGATCCGAGACCATCCGCCGCAACACAAACCCGATTTTTTCCCTATAATGCGCGGGTAAATCGGGCCTGCAATATCCCTTTACACTGGGATGAAGAGCCAGACCTGAGGCCTCCGCTGGAGCATGCACCTAGCGCTCCGCACCTCAAGCCTCACGCAGAACCCGTAACCCAATTCCGTTTATTTGCCTGCGCGAGCTGTTGCAACAAACGATTCCTTAAGATCCACCGCGGCCTCAGGGCCGTGTGAACACCCAACCATCCGGTTTCACACGGGCACCTTTGAGCCCTCACGCAGGAGACGACACGTCATGCTGAGCTGGGACGAATTCGACAAAGAAGAAGAAGAAGGCGAAGTAGCCACCAAAGGCGCCAACGCCGGCCACGCCACCGAAGCCAACATGGACCGCCTCGACGGTGCCGGCGCCGCTGCCGCCATCGAAGCCCGCGCCGTCACCGCCAGTGACTCCGCCGCCATCAAGCGCGCCAAGGCCGCCCTCGACAGCCTCGACGTCGCCGAAGGCCTCGCCGAACTCGAAGGCGCCTCCGCCCGCGTCGCCGTTGACGAAAAGCGCATGATCAACTGCCGCGCCGACCTCAACCAACTCGTACCCTTCAAGTACGACTGGGCCTGGCAGAAGTACCTCGACGGCTGCGCCAACCACTGGATGCCGCAAGAGGTCAACATGACCGCCGACATCGCCCTGTGGAAAAACCCCGAAGGCCTGACCGACGACGAACGTCGCATCGTCATGCGCAACCTCGGCTTCTTCTCCACCGCCGACTCCCTGGTTGCCAACAACCTGGTGCTGGCCGTGTACCGCCTGATCACCAACCCGGAGTGCCGCCAGTACATCCTGCGCCAGGCCTTCGAAGAAGCGATCCACACCCACGCCTACCAGTACTGCATCGAATCCCTGGCCATGGATGAAGGCGAAATCTTCAACATGTACCACGAGATTCCATCGGTCGCCAAAAAGGCAGCCTGGGGCCTCAAGTACACCCGCTCGATCTCCGATCCGAAGTTCGAAACCGGCACCGTCGACACCGACAAAGAACTGCTGCGCAATCTGGTCGCCTACTACTGCGTCCTGGAAGGCATCTTCTTCTACTGCGGCTTCACCCAGATTTTGTCGATGGGCCGCCGCAACAAAATGACCGGCGTGGCGGAACAGTTCCAGTACATCCTGCGCGACGAGTCGATGCACCTGAACTTCGGTATCGATGTGATCAACCAGATCAAGATCGAAAACCCACATTTGTGGGATGCCGAGATGAAAGAAGAAGCGACCCAGATGATCCTGCAGGGGACTCAGCTGGAGATTGAATATGCGCGTGACACCATGCCTCGTGGGGTGCTGGGCATGAATGCGGCGATGATGGAAGACTATTTGAAGTTCATCGCCAACCGTCGTTTGTCGCAGATTGGGTTGAAGGAAGAGTATCCAGGGACGACCAACCCGTTCCCTTGGATGAGCGAGATTATGGACCTGAAGAAAGAGAAGAACTTCTTCGAGACCCGCGTGATCGAGTATCAGACTGGCGGGGCGTTGAGCTGGGACTAATACCTCCATGCTCTGAAACACTAAAAAGCCCTGGGAATACTCCCGGGGTTTTTTTATGGTAAAAATTGAAGATGTAGGACAGCCACTCATTCGCAGTAGGAAATTTCGTAGACGCCATAATGGCCACTCAGTATCGTCCGAGGGTTTTCTACCCTCGGCGGCTGTATGGATATTACGAAAGACAAAACGGATTGGAGCGACGCTGAGCTAGCAGCGGCGGTAGCGGCCTACTTGAAGATGCTGGCGTGGGAGCAGAACAACCAGCCTTTCAATAAAGCCCATGAAAACCGACTGCTACGCGAAGGTCCTGTGGCGGGTCGGGCGAAAGGTTCTATTGAGTTTCGCATGCAAAATATTTCCACCGTGCTCGACCGGATGGGGTTGGAGCGCATCGTAGGCTACAAACCTGCGAAGAACGTGGGCACAGGCGTTGAGCTGCGCATCCGACAGGCGCTCAATGCCCAGGGTATTTTTGAATCGGATGACACCGCCCAAACCGCCGATGAGCAAACGCTCATCCGCCGCGCGTCCAAGCTACAGAAGCAAACCTTCCATAAAGTACCTGACGGCATCGTGCAGCCGCAGAAGGTCGCCACCGTGACCACCTCCTTCGTTCGCGACCCGAAGGTGCGCGCCTGGGTGCTAAAAGAAGCCAAGGGCATTTGCGAAGGCTGCAACACCAATGCGCCGTTTGAGGTCGATGGCCAGCCATTTCTTGAAGTACATCACGTCAAGCACCTCGCCCAGAAGGGTTCGGATCGCATCACCAATGCTGTAGCCTTGTGCCCCAATTGCCATCAGCGTTGTCACCGGTCGAGCGATCGGGAGGCGTTCACCGCTGGGCTTTACTCGAAAATCGGAAGATTGATACGCGAGTAAACTCTTGCTGTCACAGCTGATGCATCACCCCATTGATTAGATAGGACCGAGGCCAACCCGTGAACCCAGACATGCTCGAAGCCGGCCCCGCTGACGCCAAAGTACTCTCCGTCTTTGACTTCGACGGCACCCTGACCCACCACGACAGTTTTGTGCCCTTCCTCAAATTCGCCTTCGGCCCCGGTGAGTTCTATGGCCGGATGCTCAAGCTGGCGGTGCCGGGGCTGCGTTTTTTGGTGCGGCAGATCAGCCGGGATGAGTTGAAGGCGCAGTTGATCCGCACCTTTATGACGGGGGTGGAGAAGGCGTGGGTTCAGCAGAAGGCTGAGGCGTACTGCCAGGCGTACTGGAACAAATTGATGCGCCCGAGCGGTTTGCAGTCGGTGGCCGATGAGGTGACTTCCGGGGCGGTAGTGACGCTGTGTTCGGCGTCGCCGGCGTTGGTGTTGCAGCCGTTTGCGAACCGGCTGGGGATTAAGTTGATTGGCACTGAGCTTGAGGTGGTAGACGGGGTGTTGACCGGCAAGCTCACCGGGAATAATTGCCGGTGCGAGAACAAGGTGCTACGGCTTGAGGCGGTGTATGGGGATTTGGGCGAGTATCGACTGAGGGCCTGGGGCGATACCCGTGGGGATCGGGAGTTGTTGGCGGCGGCGCAGGATGCGCATTTTCGGCATTTTCATTCGAAGAAGAAGCGGGCCCGGTTGCAGGGGTGATGCGGGTGGGTGGGGTTGGCAGGTGGACCGAGGCGATCCCATCGCTGCCTCGCTGGGGCTCGAGAGCTCCCACCTTTTGATCGGTGTCGGGCTGGGTAGCGCACTAGCATGGGGTGCTAGGGGTTGATGCAGAGGCATGGTTTCAGCAGGTGGACCGAGGCGATTCCTTCGTAGCCTTGCTGGGGCTCGACAACTCCCACATTTGGGCTTTGTCAGCCTGTTGACCGGTGTTCGGCGGCGTTCATGTCGCTGCCTTGAGGTCTACGCCCAAGGCTGTGGCGAAGGCTTTTACCATCGGGCTGCGCGGGGCGTTGTGGCGCAGGATCAGGTTGAAGACTGTGCTCAGGTGCACCTGCTCCGGGCACAGTGCGCGTAGGCGCCCTTCCCTGACCAAGGGGGTTGCGTAGTGCTCGGGCAGGAAACCGAGGAACCGACCGGTGAGGATCAGAATGGCGACGGCTTCCACTTGCGACGCCGAGGCGGACTGGCTGTCGTAAGTGACAAAGTTGGCCTTGTCGCGATGGATCGCGTAACGATGGTTGACCACTTCGTAGTGGCGCAGCACGTCCGGTGTGATTTCACTCGCATTGAACAGCGGATGGCCTACGGCGCAGTAGGCGTGGGCTTTTTCCTCGTACAGCGGGAAATAGTCGAATTCTTCACGACGCTGGTACACGGGCACGATGCCGACAATCAAGCGCCCTTCCACTACGCCACGCTCAACTTCGTCTAACTGAGAGGCATGTAGGCGCAATCTAATTTTCGGCGATTCGCTATGTAATTTCCCCAGCGCCGCAATGAGCGGGGAGTTAATGTCGGACATGGTGTTATCAATAACGCCCACACTAAGGTCGCCAATAAGCTCGTTTTGCGCCGAACTAAGCTTGTCGCGAAAACTGTCTACCGAGGTGAACAACTCGATGGACGCCTGATACACCAGCTTGCCTTCTTCGGTCAGCCCAAAACCTTCCCGGCCCCGTGTGCACAGGCGCATGCCGATGCGGATTTCCAGGTCGGAGATCTGTTTGCTGATGGCCGCCAGGCCCACGTTCAGCTCGTTTTGCGCGGCGCTGAAGCCGCCGGCTTCGACCACGGCCATGAACACGCGCAGCAATTTGAAGTCCAGCCCGCTCAGTTGCAGGGGCGGGCGTGTGCCGGGTTTGGGCGGTATGTTTCCAGAAGTGGAAAGTGGGGTTTCCATAATACGCGTTGACCTCAAGTGCCATATTCAACAGGCTTTAACCCAATCCTTGAACATAGCCAGGCGGCGATAATGGCCGTAAACATCGGCCCTTGGCAACCTTGAATATAGCGGGTTGAACAGCACACAGAGGCTGATTTAACGCCCTGCAAAACCTGACACTACGATCAGGACTTTTTACGTTTTGACTGCCTCCGACTCTTCTAAAAACAAGCGTGAGGAACACCCATGTCCCAGCCCACCGACCGCCTTTGGGGCGCTCGTTTCAAGACCGGCCCGTCTGCTGCACTGGCCGCGCTGTCGCGTTGCCCTGAGCGCTATTTCCGCCTGACGCCCTACGACCTGGCCGGCTCCCGCGCCCATGCCCGTGAGCTGCAGCGCGCCGGTTTGCTGGATGAGTCGGAAACCCTGCGCACACTGGAGGCCCTGGACGGTATCGGCAACGACTTCGCCGCCGGCAACCTGCATCCGACGCAGGATGACGAGGACGTGCACACCTTCATCGAACGCGTATTGACCGAGCGCCTCGGCGCCCTGGGCGGCAAGCTGCGTGCCGGGCGTTCGCGCAACGACCAGACCGCCAATGATCTGCGCCTTTTCCTGCGTGACCATGCGCGCACCATCACCACCGAGGTGTTGGGTTTGCAGCAGGCGTTGGTGGAGCAAGCTGAGCAGCATATCGAGAGCATCTGCCCGGGCTTCACTCACTTGCAGCAGGCGCAGCCGATTGTGTTCGCCCACCACTTGCTGGCCCATGCCCAGTCGATGTTGCGCGATGTGCAGCGCCTGGTGGATTGGGATGCGCGTACGGCGTTGTCGCCGTTGGGTGCGGCGGCGATGGCTGGGTCGGCGATCGCGCGCCAGCCGGAACACTCGGCTAAGGAAATGGGCTACACCGGCCCGTGCGAAAACTCTATCGACGCAGTCGCTAGCCGTGACCATGTGGCGGAGTTTTTGTTTGTGGCGGGCATGCTCGGGGTGAATATTTCACGCTTGTCTGAAGAGTTTTGCCTGTGGTCGTCGCGCCAGTTTCGTTGGGTGGTGTTGGACGATGCCTACGCTACGGGCAGCTCGATCATGCCGCAGAAAAAGAATCCGGATATTGCCGAACTGGCGCGGGGCAAGGCTGGACGGTTGATTGGCAACCTGACCGGGTTGATGTCGACGCTCAAGTCGTTGCCACTCTCCTACAACCGCGACTTGAGTGAAGACAAGCACAGCGTGCTGGACAGCGTAGACACCCTGCTGCTGGTGCTGCCGGCGATGGCCGGGATGGTTGCGACCATGAAGGTGCAGGTGGAAGAGCTGCGGCGTCAGGCGCCGATGGGGTTCACCTTGGCGACTGAGGTGGCGGATTGGTTGGCGACCCGTGGTGTGCCGTTTAAAGAAGCCCATGAGATTACAGGCGCCTTGGTGCAGGCCTGTGAGAAGCATGAAATTGAATTGTGGGAAGCCTCGCCGGCGATGTTGGCGGAGGTGGATGCGCGGCTGACGCCCGAGGTGCGGGATTGCCTGACCCTGGAAGCGGCGATTGCGGCGCGCAGTGGGTGGGGTGGGACGGCGCCGGAGCGGGTTAAGGAGCAGATTGAGCGGTTGAAAATGGCATTGGCCGAACAGCAGAAATGGACAGAGAGTTATCAGGGATTTCGCATTTAAGCCTGTAGGTGCTGAGGTGGCTGGTCGGGCGCTTTCGCAGGCAAGCCAGCTCCCACATTGGATCGGGTTTCAACCGTTACACCGAGTACAGCGGTAATCGCTTTTTGGAGAATCACCATGAACCAAACCCCGGCAGAGCGCTTGGAAGCCGAGCGCAAGTTGTCCGAGAACCAGTTCGATATCACGCAGTACGAGCACGTGCCGCGTCGCTATTACGGGCGGATGTTTTTCGCCACGCTGATCGTGATCGTATTGGCCGCGCTGTTGCGCGCATTCGCCAACGGCCAGATCGAATGGTCCTACATCGGGCAGTTCCTCACGTCTGAGGCCATCCTGTGGGGCCTGGTGAACACCATCGTCATGTCGATCCTGGCCATGGCGCTGGGCGTGGTGATCGGGGTGATCACGGCGATCATGCGCATGTCGGCCAACCCGATCCTGCGCTATGTGGCCATCACCTACACCTGGCTGTTTCGCGGCACGCCGCTGATCCTGCAACTGCTGCTGTGGTTCAACCTGGCGTTGATCTTCCCGGTGATCGCAATTCCCGGCCTGTTCAGCATCGACACCGTCGACCTGATGACGCCGTTCGTGGCCGCCCTGCTGGGCCTGAGCATCAACCAGGGCGCCTACACCGCCGAGGTGGTGCGCGCCGGTTTGCTGTCGGTGGACACCGGCCAATACGAAGCCGCCAAGTCCATCGGCATGCCGAGCCTGCAGGCGCTGCGTAGGGTGATTCTGCCCCAGGCGATGCGCGTGATCATTCCGCCTGTAGGCAACGAGTTCATCAGCATGGTGAAAATGACCAGCCTGGCCAGCGTGATCCAGTACTCGGAGCTGCTGCACAACGCACAAAACATCTACTACGCCAACGCACGGGTCATGGAGCTGCTGATCGTGGCCGGCATCTGGTACCTGGCGGTGGTGACTGTTCTTTCATTTGGTCAAAGCCGCCTCGAGCGTCGTTTTGCCCGCGGCGCCGGCAAGCGTTCGTAAGCCTGGGTTGAGGAGATTTGCCCCATGAGAAGCATCGTCAAGGCCGTCAACCTGAACAAGTATTACGACCAGTATCACGCGCTGCGCGACATCAATATCGAAGTCGAGCAAGGCGAAGTGATGTGCATCATCGGCCCGTCAGGTTCCGGTAAAAGCACCCTGCTGCGCTGCGTCAACCAGTTGGAAAAGATCGACAAGGGCGGCCTATGGGTCGACGGCGAACTGGTGGGTTACCGCGTCGTCGGCAACAAGCTGCATGAGATGAACGAATCGCAGATTGCCCGCCAGCGTTTGGCGACTGGCATGGTATTCCAGCGCTTCAATTTGTTCCCGCACATGACCGTCCTGCAAAACATCATCGAAGGTCCGTGCCAGGTGCTCAAGCGCTCGCCGAAGGAAGCCATCGAAGACGCGCTGGAGCTGCTGGCACGCGTCGGCCTGGCGGACAAACGCAATGCCTACCCGGTCGAGCTGTCCGGCGGCCAGCAACAACGTGTAGCGATTGCCCGTGCATTGGCGATGCGCCCCAAGTTGATGCTGTTTGACGAACCCACGTCAGCCCTCGACCCGGAGCTTGTAGGCGAAGTGCTGTCGGTGATGCGTGATTTGGCTACCACGGGCATGACCATGATCGTGGTCACCCATGAATTGGGCTTTGCCCGCGAAGTATCCAACCGCATGGTGTTCATGGATGCCGGCCAGATTGTGGAAGCCGGCAGCCCCGAAGAAATTCTAATAAGCCCACAAAACCCGCGTACCCAAAGCTTTATTTCTGCCGTTCGCACTTAACTAAAAAACAAACGAGAACGCCCCCATGAAAAAATTGTTTATCCCAACGTTGCTCGCAGGCCTGATGGCCTCCTCCGCTGTTTTCGCGGCATTGCCGGCGGCAATCAAGGACAAGGGTGAGATCAGCGCGGCCATCGTGCCGAACTACCCGCCGATGGATTTCAAGGACACCGCCACCAACCAACTCACCGGCCTGGACTTCGACCTGGGCAACGCCCTGGCCGAGCGCCTGGGCGTGAAGATCAAGTGGCAGGAAACCGGCTTCGAGCAGATGCTCAGCGGCCTGACCACCAAGCGCGTGGACATCGTGTTGTCGGGCATGAGCGACACCGCCGAGCGCCAAAAGGCGGTGACCTTCATCGACTATTTCACCAGCGGCCCGCAGCTCTACACCCTGGCCAAGCGTGAAGACCTCAAGGAATTGACTGACCTGTGCGGTAAAAAAGTCGGCACCAGCCGTCGCACCACCTGGCCGTCGGAAATTGCCGCGTGGAGCAAGGAAAACTGCGAAGCCGCCGGTAAGCCGGCAATCGTGGTGATCGGCACCGAAGGCTCGGCGGACGCACGGGCACAGTTGCAGCAGAACCGCCTTGACGCGGCGATGCAGGGCAGCGAGACCATTCCGTACCTGATGTCGTTGGACAAGGGTAAATACAAGCCGGTGGGCCTGGCGCTTTCCAAGCAGTTCACTGGGCTTGGGATCGAGAAGAGCAACACTGAGCTGGTCACGGCGATCAGCGAGGCGTTGCAGGGCATGATCGATGACGGCACCTACGGCAAGATCCTGAAGAAGTGGGACCTGGAGCAAGGTGCGGTAGAAAAAATCACCATCAACTCCGGCCAATAACCTGATCTAAATGTGGGAGCGGGCTTGCCTGCGATGGCGGCAGGTCAGCTTGCATATTCATTGCCTGATCCACCGCTATCGCAGGCAAGCCAGCTCCCACAGTTGATCTGTGTTCACTCCTGATTTGAGTTGTATTGAGAAATAACAAGGACGCTCGCCTCCACCGTGGCCACCTACTCCCTGGTAATCCGCCGCCTGATGATCTGCTCGCTGACCATCGTGATCAGCCGGGCCATGACCAGCCCGCTGATGACCCTGCTGCTGAGCAACCGCCTGGGCCTCAACCAGCAAGACATCGGTTTGCTGATGGGCATCGCGGTATTCACCGCCACCTTGATGGGCCTGTATGGCGGCTACGTCATCGATCGCATGGAAAAGCGCAAGCTGCTGATCCTGGCGATGCTGTCCAGCTCCATCGGTTTTCTGTTACTGACCTTTGCCAGCAACCTCTACCTCACCACCTTGACGCTCGTGATCACCGAGTCGGCGTCTGCCCTGTTCCTGATCGGTTCCAAGGCGATCATCAGCGAGAACCTGCCGGTCGACCAACGCGCCAAGGTGTTTTCCCTGCGCTACACCCTCACCAATATCGGTTACGCCACCGGCCCCATGGTGGGTGTGGTGATTGCCGGGCAGATGCCGCTGCTGCCGTTCATGCTGTCCAGCGCCATCGCGTTTGTCAGCGTGTTCCTGATGATCGGCATTCCGCCGACTCAGCGTGATGAAAGCACCAAACCCTTGAGTTTTCTGACCACCCTCAAAACCCTGCGCAACGACCGCAGCCTGGTCCTGTTCACCAGTGGCAGCCTGTTGAGCACCATCGTGTACGGCCGCTACACCCTGTACCTGTCGCAGTTCCTGCTGGTGATTCACAACCCGGACGATGCACTGAAAATCCTGTCCGCCATCCTCGCCTGCAACGCCATCACGGTGATGCTGCTGCAATACCAGATCGGCCGCTTTCTCAAGCGTGAGCAGTTGCGTTACTGGATCCTGCTGGGCACCGCGCTGTTCATCGCTGGGCTGATCGGCTTCAGCCAGGCCGACAGCCTGCTGTCGTGGTGTGTGGCGATGTTCGTGTTCACCCTGGGCGAGATGATCATCTTCCCTTCGGAATTCCTGTTCATCGACACCCTCGCCCCCGAGTCGCTGCGCGGCAGTTATTACGGCGCGCAGAACCTGGCGGCGTTTGGCGGGGCGCTGAGCCCGGTGATTTGCGGGTATCTGTTGATCCATGCGGCGCCGACGGCGATGTTCTATGCGCTAAGCGGGCTCACAGCAGTGGGTGGAACGTTGTGTTTCTTGAGCGGGCGGCGTGTAGCAGCCACACCTCAAGTCTAATGTGGGAGCGGGCTTGCTCGCGAAAGCGGCGCATCAGTACACAACTTTTCGCCTGACACTCCGCTTTCGCGAGCAAGCCCGCTCCCACATTTTTGATCTCCAGGGTCGCGAAAATTTGCGTAGTATCCGGCTATTCATCTCACGGACCCGAGCCCCATGAAATTCGACACGGCCTACAGCCTGACTCTCGACGACAAGCTGTCGATCTATGACGTACGAGACCTGAATTTCGACGAAACCGCCGCTTTCGATTCCGACAAGGACCGCTTCCTGTGCCCCAACGACGAATGCCGCGCGGCGTTCGACACCGGCAATGCCTTGAGCACATTCAACGCCAAGAACGTCAATTACCAGCGCACACCCCACTTCAAGAACAAGGTCAATACCCGGCATATCGACGGTTGCCGCTACGCCAGCAGCCACAAGACGGCGACGGGTGAAGGGGATGACGAACGCGAGGACAATTTCCCGTCGGAATTCGTGCTCACCCGGCGTCAGTACGAACGCAAGGCACCGCTGACCGGCACCGAGGGCAGCGCCCCACAGGAGCCGACGAAAGCCCCCTCAAACCGCGTCGCCACCTCTCACAACGCCAGTGATACGCCCGACAGGACCAGCGTGTTCGCCCACCCGGTGGAATGCTACGTGTCGAACATCGACGACAAGGACAAGCTCAAGTCCATGCCGTTGAAGATCGGCGACCACACCGCCACCTACTGGACGTTTTTCAAGAAGATCGAATACCTGCAAGACAACAAGGGGCTGATCTACTGGGGCAAGATCAAGGCGATCAAGGACTACACCAGCAGCTTTCGCATCGACTTCGAAAAAAAGGTATGGCTCGACAAGAAGCCCTATTCGGTGAATGTCTACCTGAGCAAAAAACTCATCGAGAACTACCGCAAGCGCACGGCCTTCCTGGAACAGATCAAGGCAGCAGTGGACAGCGAGCGCGCCCTTTACTGCTTTTTCTACGGCGTGACACCTGAGCTCAAGCAAGTGCCCAGCAAGAAAAACCCCGAGCAGACGTTTGGTGTGTTCAGCGCCAATATCGAGAACCTGGATCATCTGATCATCCGGGAGGCGCCAGGGCTGGAATAGTGGGGTTTTAAGAATCCAGTTGATGAGCGGTCAAAACAACTGTACAAAAACACAGTATAGTTTGTCCTCCCCGTCCACTCCTGGAGAATCCCCATGTCCTCTCTGGCAATGAGCTCTTTCGTAGAACAACAGATTGTCCTGCACCAATTCACCGCCAAGCACAGTGTGCAGGCCCGCGCGATGCTGGGTTGGAGCCGTGAAGACCTGGCCCGCCAGGCCGATGTGCCGGTGAGTGCCGTTCAACAGTTCGAAGGCCAGGGTGATGTGGACGATGACACCCGCCTGGCCATGGCGTTTCGCCTGGAGGCTGAAGGGTTGGTGTTCTTTCCCGGGTTTGCGCCGGGGTGGGGAATGAGTGCACGCCGGTTCGACAGCGCGCCAACCGAGCCTGCCGCCCAAGGCATCATTTCGCGACTGATGGGCTCAACAGCCGCTTTTGATCCCCAGAACCCTCAACCGAATGGCGCGTAACCGGGCTTCATTCTCAGGCCTGCAGTTGCAACGCCCGGCGCATCATCTGCGGCGGTTGGCCGAAGGCACGCAGGAAGGCACGGCGCATGCGCTCCGGGTCACCGAAGCCGGTGTCACGGGCGATGATGTCGATGGGATGGTCACCGGATTCGAGCATCAGGCGCGCCGCTTCAATCCGCAGGCGTTCGATTGCCTTGGCCGGGGTCTGGCCGGTTTCGGCATGAAACAGGCGGCTGAACTGACGTGGGCTCAAGTGGGCAACTTCGGCCAGGCGGTCGACCGACAAGTCCTCCTGCAGGTGTTGCCGTGCGTAAACCAGGGCGCTTTGTACGCGGTCGGACTTTGGGTCGATCTCCAGCAACGCCGAGAACTGCGACTGGCCACCCGCACGGCGATGGTAAATCACCAGTTTGCGGGCCACCGCACGCGCCACTTCAACACCCAAATCATGTTCGACCAGGGCCAGTGCAAGGTCGAGGCAGGCGGTCAAGCCAGCGGAGGTCCAGAGCGGGCCGTCGACGGTGAAGATCCGGTCTTCTTCCAGCTTCACATTGGGATATGCCTGGCGAAATGCGCGAGCGTGGTACCAGTGGGTGGTTGCCTTGCGCCCGTCCAGCAAACCGGCCGCCGCCAGGTGGAAAGAGCCGGTGCAGGCCGATGTCACGCGACGTGAGGTCAGCATGGCGTGCTGCAGGTAGGTGAGCATGCCTGCAGACGCTTGCAGCACTTCGTTATCCCCCACCACCAACAGCGTGTCATAGCGGTGCTGCCCAAAGGGCACGGTGTCAATGGCAAAGCCCATGGAGCTCTTGACCGGCCCACCGAACTCCGACACCAGGTCCACGCGATAGAACGGGCGCTCCAGTTCCAGGTTGGCAAATTCAAACACGGTGCTGGTGCTCAAGCTGAGCATCTGGAACCCGGGAAACAACAGAATACCGACGGACACCATGGCCAAACCCCATGTCTTTAAAGGAGGGATATACGACATTGCGGCCACAACATTACACCCATAATCTTGAGCCAGACAAGACCAATTCCTTCCTCGGTCATCCTGGAGCAACTGCAATGAGTCAATCCAAAGGTTTTGCGCTGATCACCGGCGCTTCATCCGGCATTGGTGCTATCTATGCCGACCGTCTGGCCCGTCAGGGTTACGACCTTATTCTGGTGGCGCGCAACAGGCAGCGGCTGGAACAGCTCGCGCAACGTTTGGCGGCGCAGACCCAACGAGAAATACAGGTAGTCGCAGCCGACCTGAACCTGCCTGCCGACCTCGCCCGGATCGAACAGATCCTGCAGGACGACAGCCGCATCAGCCTGCTGGTGAACAATGCCGGGGTCGGCGCTACCGCTCCACTGCTGGCGTCGGATGCCGACAAAATGGACGCCATGATCCTGCTTAACGTCCTGGCTCTGACACGCTTGGCCAAGGCTGCCGCCGCCAACTTCGTGGCTCAGGGGCGCGGCACCCTGATCAACATCGGCTCCATTGTTGCGGTCGCGCCAAAGCTGCTCAATGGCGTATACAGCGGCTCCAAGGCGTTCGTGCAAGCATTCAGCGAATCCCTGGACCATGAACTGAGTGACAAGGGCGTGACCGTTCAGGTGGTACTGCCGGGCGCGACGGCGACCGAGTTCTGGGACGTTGCCGGGTTACCGATCAGCAACCTGCCCGAAGCCATGATCATGACCGCCGAGAACCTGGTAGACGCTGCTCTTGCCGGCCTGGCCCTGGGCGAGAAAGTCACCATTCCTTCGCTGCCAAACACCCAGGACTGGGACGCCTATGAATCCACACGTCTGGCCCTGGGACCGAACCTTTCCCATCAAAGGCCGGCCCTACGCTATGGGCTCGAAAACATCTGACCTATATGAGCCCTGGCTTGGAGGCAGTCTTGGCAGCCTGCTCATAGCCATGGGCCACGGCCAGCAATGCAGGCTCAGACCAGCGGGTACCGAAGAAGTACGCGCTGGTCGGCAGTCCGTCCTCATCGGTGCCGGAAGGCACTGTAATGCCCGGGTACCCTGCTGCGGCTACGCCAAAGTAAGTGCCGGTTTCGAAATCGGCCACCATGGCATCCAGTTTTTCCTGTTCGATCGGCTGATCCACCGTATCGCGAAAATCCTTGATCAATACGCTCCATTTCTCAGCACGCTCTTCAGGCGTAAGGGTCGAGCCATCAATCTGCCGCAGCGTCGGCTGGTGATCGTTTTCTGTCCCGTCGCGTTCGTCGTTGAACTTGATCAGTTCAGTCAGCGACTTGACGGGTAAACCGGAGCGCTGCCTCAAATACGTATTCATCTCTTCTTTCACATCCGAGAGCAGCAAATCCTCGTACCCGGAGTTGTCGGCTATTCGCACATTCACAGGTATAAGGATTGCACCTGCGTCCTTTAGGACCTTGAGGGTCTGGGTGAACTGTGCACTGTTAGCCACCGGTACCGGTTTGCCCTCCACAATAAAGTTGGCGGGATAACCAATGCGTTTGCCGATCAAGGCCCCCGGGACGAGCGCTTTTGTGTAGTCGATGCCTTCGGGGGCGCCAACGCTGGCAGGATCCTTGGGGTCACGACCTGACATTGCGTTGAGCATCAACGCGACATCGAACACCGAACGCGCCATGGGGCCCGGTACGTCCTGATGATGGCTGGCGGGGATAATGCCGTTGCGGTCCAGCAAGCCGACGCTGGGCTTGAGCCCCACCACGCCATTGAGCGCCGCTGGCACGATGATCGAGCCGTTGGTCTCGGTCCCTAGCGCAATGGGCGCCAGGCCGGCGGCAACGGCCGCGGCCGATCCGGAACTGGACCCGCCAACATCGGCATCCCGGCGGTGCGGGTTAAGGGTTTGCCCCCCACGACTGCTCCAGCCATCGGCACCACCGCGAAACCCGGCCAGCTCAGTCAGGTTGGTTTTACCGATGATCACCGCGCCCTGGTCAAGCAGGTACTGGACGAGCGGTGCATTCTTTCCGGCTGCTTCACCTACCAGGCCAAAAGCCCCCGCGCTGGTTTGCATGCTTTCTGTCTCGACGTTGTCCTTGATCAAGACGGGGATGCCGTGCAAAGGCCCGCGAACCTTGCCCTCAGCACGCTCACGGTCCAACTTGCGCGCATCTTCCAGCGCATGGGGGTTGAGCTCAATGACGGCATTCAACTCAGGGTTTTGCTGACGAATGCGTTCCTGCAGGTGGTAGACCAGATCAACCGAAGTCATTGCGCCTGGCTTGCTCATTTGCTCGCGTAACTCACTTACGCTGGCGTACTCGGTTCCAGGTGGCACGGGTTTGGGAGGCGCCGGAAAAGTAAGGGGGCTTTTTGAACGAGCAGCGACGTGAACAAATGCACCGACAACGACAGGACTAATTCCAAACATGAAGCACCTTTTGGGAAGGGTAAGAAACAACGAAGGGCCCCTGTGGGTCCGGGTGCCAGTCTAAAAAGCCTTCTCCTTTCCAGCTGCAAGACGCGAATAGTCCACTGAGTGGGATTGTTCACTGCAGTGTGTGCGCTATCCCCGACCTTCTGACAGACAACAAGCCCTGCGATAAGCCTGCATCACCGCCATCAACGCATCCGCGGACCAGCGCGTACCGTAGAACCACAACATCTCCCCCTCACCCAAGGGTTCGCCAACACGCGGATAGCCGTTCCAACAGGCCGTATGAAACGCCGCGTTATGGCTATCGGACACAAGTGCGTCCAAGCGATATTCGCTCACATGGGCATCGATTTCGTTGTAAGTCTGCTGGTTAACGCGCAAGGTTTCGTCGGGCCGCTGAGCAGGCACGGCCACCAGTTGCGCCCCAGCGCGACGCAAAACGCCCAGCGCTTTCAGGAAGGCGGCAGTGTGTTGGATCTGCTCATATTCATGACCACGTACCCACCGGTCGGCGAATCCCAAGCGCCTGCCTGCCAGGGCCTGTGAGGCCGTAAAGGTCGTGTTGTTCTGCACTAGAGGCACTTCCACCATCACCGGCCCGGAAGGGTCAACGCCACTCAGGGCGATCAGTGATAACGATGGGTCACGGGGAGGCTTGAGGGGAAGCGCGGGCGCGTCATATCCGGGAATGAGCACGCCGCCCTTGGGCTGCGTACCAAATGCGATGCGGGGTGGGCAGACACTTTCACCTGAAGCGCCGAGCGCCTCTGGAGTCGTTAACGAGGATTCCACTGGCGATGACAGGGGTAGCCCCGGCGGACAAGCCATACCCACTCGCCAATATTTCTTACATTCTTCATTCATCAGAACCAGCCCCCGGACATTGAACGTCCGGGGATCATCGCACCGTCTTCCGGCACCTGTCGCAGGTCTGCAACACCTTGAAAACTCCTTTTTTCCTGCGTAAACGCGCTTAGCCTGCCAGAGGTGCCTCAGCCCCTTGCGCGTCCACTTCCAGCCACCACGCCCGCCCGCGCTCAGGTTGATTCAAGCTGAACGCCTGACCCATTGCCGGTGTAGTGATCGACACGTTGCGCTCCCACGCCAGCGCCATGATGCGGTCGAAGGGTTCATGCCAGGCATGAAACGCCAGGTCGAACGTGCCGTTGTGAATCGGCAGCAGCCAACGGCCCTTGAGGTCGATGTGCGCTTGCAGGGTCTGCTCCGGCTGCATGTGCACATGGGGCCAGTCGACGTTGTAAGCACCTGTTTCCATCAGCGTCAGATCAAACGGCCCGTACTGCTCGCCGATACGTTTGAAACCGTCGAAATAACCGGTATCGCCACTGAAGAAGATGCGCCGCGCAGCGTCGATCATCACCCAGGAGCACCACAGGGTCTGGTTGCCGTCGAACAGGCCACGCCCGGAAAAATGCTGGGCCGGTGTGGCAATGAAACGAATACCGTCGACCTCGGTGCCCTGCCACCAATCCAGCTGGCGGACCTTGCTGGCGTCGACGCCCCATTTGACGAGGGTGTCGCCCACGCCCAGGGGCGCCAGGAAGTAACGGGTCTTGTCGGCCAGTTGAATCACGGCGTTACGGTCAAGATGGTCGTAGTGGTTGTGGGAAAGGATCACCGCTTCCAGGGCTGGCAACTCTTCGAGGCTGATGGGCGGCTGGTGGAAACGCTTGGGGCCGGCCCAACTGAAGGGCGAGGCACGTTCGGCAAACACCGGGTCGGTCACCCAGAACTTGCCGCGCATTTTCAGTAGCACCGTGGAATGCCCAAGGCGAAACACACTGTGGTCCGGGGCCGCCAGCAGTTGCTCGCGCGTCAGGGGTTGGACCGGAATATTGCCCACAGGCCGGGTGGTGCGCGGCTTGTTGAACAGCATGTTCCAGAAAATGCGCAACGTCTTGCCAAAGCCGCCATGCTGCACGGGGGCATTGTTGGTGAAATGCCCTTGGTCCTGCTCGGCGGGTTTGAGCGCGGCGGGCGAAGGGTCGAGACGGGTTGAAATCGTGGCCATTGCAGAGTGACTCCTGGGGTCCGCTCACAAATTACGCTGTGCGCATGAGTTACACTGCACAGTGTAGTTTCTAGATTGCAACAAAAGCCGGAGCAAGTAAACTACCGAGTGTAATT
Source organism: Pseudomonas sp. BIGb0164 (assembly GCF_024810135.1). Classification (NCBI taxonomy): domain Bacteria; kingdom Pseudomonadati; phylum Pseudomonadota; class Gammaproteobacteria; order Pseudomonadales; family Pseudomonadaceae; genus Pseudomonas; species Pseudomonas sp. BIGb0164. Next base: position 374,284 of record NZ_JANUEA010000005.1, read on the forward strand.
TCCTCTCAGAGCCGAATGTTATCCATGACTGCCCCCCAACGCCTCACCGACCGCAAACGCGAAGCCATCGTGGCCGCTGCCATCGCCGAGTTTCGGGCGAACGGGTTCGAGGTCACCAGCATGGACAAGATCGCCGCAACGGCCGGCGTTTCCAAGCGCACGGTCTACAACCACTTCCCCAGCAAGGAAGAGCTGTTCGCCGAAATCCTCCACCAGCTCTGGGCCAGCAGCGTCGCCCAGCTGGACGTCAGCTATACCAGCGACCGCTCCCTGCGTGACCAATTGCGCGGTTTGCTGCAAGCGAAGATGCAGATGATGGCGGACGCCAACTTCCTCGACCTGGCCCGGGTCGCGATTGCCGCCACCATCCATTCACCCGAACGTGCGCAAGACATGGTCACCCGCCTGAGCAAGCGCGAGGAAGGCTTTACCCAATGGGTGCGGGCTGCGCAGGAAGATGGTCGCCTTACCTGCACCGACCCGGCCTTCGCCGCCCACCAGATTCAAAGCCTGCTCAAGGCGTTCGCGTTCTGGCCACAGATCACCCTGGGCCAGCCGCCCCTCGACGCCGCCGCCCAGGCCAGCGTGATTGAGTCGGCGATCGACCTGTTCCTGGCCGGCTACGAAGTGCGCACGCCCTCCCCGCTGTAAATCCTGTTGCAGGAACGACATTCCAGGTCGTTTTTTGCGTATTCGTCCATCGCGCAGCGCAAATGGCTTGGAAGGACACTGATTATTCCCTCGCGAATAACTGACAATATTCACACCTATTATCCGATCAACGGTTATACCCGCTGACGCACGCTGTCGTACCTGCAAAAAAGAGCTGACCCGGAACACTATGGAAAACAGACGAGGCAAAGGGCTTTCATTTGCCAGGCGTATCTACAAGCCAAGGATCATCGGCCTGGGTATCGGCTGCATCAGTGTCATCGGCGCGCTGTACCCCCTGGCGATGCCAGGCTGGGTATGGGCGTTCCTGCTGTTCAATGGCTACATCTGGGCCCACGTGGCGTACCAGATTGCCGCCCGCTCGGAATTTCCCTACCAGGCCGAGCAACGCAACCTGCTCTATGACTCGTTGTTCGGCGGTTTCTGGACCGCCGCCACACAGTTCACGCCGCTGACGGCCGTGACCATTCTGTCGATGATGACCATGAACAACGTTGCAGCCGGCGGCAAGCGTCTGTTCCTGCGTGGGCTGCTGGCCCAGGGCGCGGGGATCGCCGTGGCCTGCGCGCTGTTCGGGTTCAAGTTCAACCCCAATGTCAGCCTGACCCAGGTCTACACCTGCTTGCCCATGCTGACGCTCTACCCGATGGCGATCGGCATGGTCTGCTATCAGTTGGCAATCAAGCTGTCGGAACACAAGCGCGCCCTCAGTGCCCTGAGCCGCATCGACAGCCTCACCGGCCTGCTCAACCACGGTTCCTGGAAAGACCTGCTGAACCTCAAGTTCCACAAGTGCCAGCAGCAACAAGGCCAGGCCACCATCGCCCTGATCGATATCGACCACTTCAAGCAGATCAACGACACCCACGGGCATATCGTCGGCGATGCGGTGTTGCGCCAATTGAGCCAGGAGTTACGCCTGCACCTGCGTGAGAACGACTTGGCCGGGCGCTACGGGGGTGATGAGTTCTGCGTGATTCTTCCGCAAATGCCCCTGGAAGAAGCCGCACGAGTGATGGAACACATGCGCGAAACATTCGGCAACTATCGCAACCCGCAGATCCCCGAGCTGCGGGTAAGCCTGAGCATCGGCCTGGCGGACTTCCAGCCCTTCTTCAGCGACGCGGCCATGTGGCTCAACGCCGCAGACCGCGCGCTGTACGCCGCCAAGGACACCGGCCGCAACCGGGTCAACATCAGCGACTACGCGGTCGCAACTTCCGCCTGAGTCGTCCTACAACACCTCGTCTGAATTTTCCGACTGGCACCCACGGCGATAGCATAATGCCGCCATTGGTCGCCTTCTGCTGAAAGCCCCGCCTTGGGGCAGAACTTCTGACAGCTCGCGCGACTCTCACCCCGTTGTTCCACCCCCTCTGTCAGCACAAGGAAGCTGGCAATGAGCACGTCAACCGTAAGGCCATGGGCCGTACGGGGGCAGGCGATCGTCATGGATACCTCAAGTCGCGTGGTTGCCCGAGCCCTCGAATATGCTATTCAACGCCCACAAGAAAGCCCTCAACACCCTGCAACAAGCCAATGCCCAACAAGCCAGCCTGCTGGAGGCCATCGAGCGCTCCATGGCGGTGATCGAATTCGACCTGCACGGCAACGTGCTGCGGGCCAACGACAACTTCCTCAAGACCCTGGGCTACCGCGCCGAGCAGATCCTGGGCCAGCCCCATCGGATGTTCTGCACCCCGGCCTTTGCCCGCAGCGCCGAGTACAACCTGCTGTGGACGCAGCTGCGCAACGGCCAGTTCCAGTCCGGCACCTTTGAACGGGTCGCCGGCGACGGTCATTCGGTGTGGCTGGAAGCCAGTTACAACCCCGTGCGCGACGAAACAGGCCAGGTGATCAAAGTGGTGAAGTACGCCATGGATGTCACCCCGCGTCTGCAGGCCGAAAGCGAAGCCAATGCCAAGCTGGGTGCCATCGACCGCGCCATGGCGGTGATCGAGTTCAACCTCGACGGCACCATCCTCACGGCCAACGCGAATTTCCTGCAGCGCATGGGCTACAGCCTGGCGCAGATCCAGGGCCAGCATCACCGCCTGTTCTGCAAGCCGGAGCTGGCCAACAGCGCGGCCTATACCGAGTTCTGGAAACGCTTGAACCAGGGCGAGCTGTTCAACGGTCAGTTCGAGCGCGTCGATAAACACGGCCAGACCGTATGGCTGGAAGCCAACTACAACCCGGTGTACGACGCCAGCGGGCGCCTGTGCAAAGTGGTGAAGTTCGCCTCCGATGTGACGGCCCGCGTGCAACAACATGCTGCCGACGCTCAAAGCGCGGCCCAGGCTTACCACATCTCGCTCAACACCCGGGACATCGCTGAAAAAGGCGCCGACGTGATCCAGCAAACCGCCAGCGGCATGCGCGACATTGCCGCTGACATCGACGGCTCCTCGCAACTGATCGCTAAGCTCGGCGAGCGTTCGCAGCAGATCACCGCCATCGTCAATACCATCCGTGGCATCGCCGACCAGACCAACCTGCTGGCCCTCAATGCCGCCATCGAAGCCGCCCGCGCCGGCGAGCAAGGCCGAGGTTTTGCGGTGGTGGCCGATGAAGTGCGGCAACTGGCGGCGCGCACCAGCGGTTCGACGGCGGAAATTTCCAGCATGATCGCAATGATCCAGGACGAAACCCGCCAAGCCATCGACAGCATGGACGGCACCCGCGACCGCGCCGCGCAAGGCGTGGAACTGGCCAACCGCGCCGGCACGGTGATCCTGCAGATCCGCGAAGGCACCAGCGAGGCCGTGCAGGCCGTGAGCGCGTTCGCCAACGAACGGGGCAGCAACTGACCCGATCTTCATGTGTCTGGCCCGGGGGCCCGGTCTATAGTGCTGACTGTCTTACGCCAAGGATTCGAGCCCGCCATGACCCCCGACAAGCCAGACACCGCCCCCGTCGACCACCTGCGTTTCCACCGAGGCCACGCCCACCTGGCGCCCACCTTCGGCAACGACACTTTCGCCCTCAAGGCCGAAGCCTTCGCACGCTTCTTTGGCACCCCCACCTTCCTCGGCGCGCAAACTGCGATCGTGGTGCTGTGGGTGGTGCTGAACATGACCGGCATCACGCACTTTGACGTGTACCCGTTCATCCTGCTCAACCTGGCGTTCAGCCTGCAATCGGCCTACGCCGCGCCGCTGATCCTGCTGGCGCAGACCCGCCAGGCCGCCCGCGACAAGGCCCAATCCGACGCCGACGCGCAACACCGCGAAGCCCTGGCCATCGCCAACACCGAACGCCAGGCCCAAGCAGCGCAGACCACCAAGCAGTTGCTGGAACTGCTGGAACAGAACACCCGCCTGACCGAAATGACCAAGCAACTGACCGAACGCATCGAGACCCTGACCTGCGAAATGCATGAGCAGTTTGTGCGCAAGCCCTAACGTCACCTGTAGGAGCCGGCTTGCCGGCTCCTACAGTGAGCAGCGTACATGTCGGGCTAGCTCGTCAAATAAGGTGACCACCGAACGCAGCGCCCGGCAATCGGGCCGCGTAAGCAACCACAGCGCCGTGTCATGCCCAGTCAATACCGGGCCAAGCGGTTGCAGGTCATCCCCCAATAAAAAATCCGGCAACGCGGCCACTCCCATGCCGCCGCGCACCAACTCGGCCACCGACAACATGCTGTTGCAACGATAACTGGGACGCACACCGGGCAAGTGTTCGCGGCGCCAAACCACCGTAGGATGATCAGGCAGGAAATCATCTGGCGCGATCCAGGCCAGTTCCGCCAACTCCCGGCCCGCATGTTGTTGCGCAAACGCCGGGCTGGCGCACACCTGATAGGCCACGGCGCCAAGGCACCGCCCCACCAGATGCTCCGGTGGGGTCTTGGTCAGGCGCAAGGCGATATCCGCATCGCGCCGGCTGAGGTTGGCGAAGTCGTTGGAAGTGCTCAGCTCCAGCGTGAGCGCCGGGTACTCGGGCATGAATTGCGCCAGTGCCGGCAGCAGCAAGCCCTGCAGTACCGAGTCGGTGCACGTCAGCCGCACCGTGCCGCTGATCACCTCCCCGCCCTGCTCGACACCAACACGCGCTGCCTCCAGGGCTTGCTCCGCCCGCTCGGCCTGCTGTGCAAGGCTGCTGGCCAACCCCGTAGGCAGGTAGCCGGCGCGGCTTTTTTCAAACAGCGTCTGGCCCAGCGAAGCCTCCAACCGCCGCACCGCGCGGAACACCGTGGACACGTCCACCCGCAACAACGCGGCGGCCCGTGCCAAGGTGCCGCCACGCACCAGGGCGAGGATCAAGGATAAGTCGGGATAGTCGATTTGATAGTGCGCGGCTGCATTGAGCATGTGGGCAAACGCCAATTTTGATTGCATGAACGCCAATCTATAGTGCGCCCCAGGACACAACAAGCCATGGGACGTACCTGATGAAAGCCACCACCCTGCACATCGCCTTGATCGGCGACCACGACCCCAGCGTCACCGCGCACCAGGCCATCCCCCTAGCGCTGAAGCTGGCCGCAGAAGCACTGGGCGTGACCGTCCATTTCCAGTGGCTGGACACCGACACCCTGACGTCCACTGCGCCCTTGCACGGTTTCGATGGCTTCTGGTGCGTGCCCGCCAGCCCCTATCGCGACACGGACGGTGCCTTGCGCGCCATCCGTTTTGCCCGCGAACAGAAGCGGCCTTTCCTCGGTACCTGCGGCGGTTTTCAACATGCGGTACTGGAATACGCTCGCAACGCACTGGGCTGGGCGGACGCCGAGCATGGCGAATTGGCGCCCGATGCCAAACGCGCGGTGATCGTGCCGTTGACCTGCGCGCTGGTGGAGGCGACCGACGCTGTGCGCCTGGCGCCCTACACGCGTATCGCCGAAGCCTACGGCACCCTCGACCTCCATGAAGGCTATCGTTGCCGTTATGGCATGAACCCCGAATTCACCACCGCACTATTGGAGGGCGACCTGATTCCCAGCGGGCACGACTCGGCCGGTGACCTGCGCGCCGTGGAACTGCTGGACCACCCGTTTTTCGTCGCCACGCTGTTCCAACCCGAACGCACCGCGCTCAAAGGCATCACACCGCCGCTGGCGATTGCCCTGCTCAAGGCCTGCCAGGCGGTGTCAGCATGATCGCCCACACACCGGCCCCGCCCTACTACGCAGTGATTTTCAGCTCGCTGCGCACCGAGGGCGATAACGGCTACGGCCAGGCGGCGGCGCGCATGCTGGAACTGGCCCGCGAACAGCCGGGGTTTCTCGGGGTGGAGTCGGCGCGTGAGGATGGTTTGGGGATCACCGTGTCGTACTGGAGCAACGAGGCGGCGATCCTGGCGTGGAAACAGCAGGCCGAGCACCAGGTGGTACGTGAAAAAGGCCGCGCCACCTGGTACTCGGCGTTTCAAACCCGCGTGTGCAAAGTCGAACGCGCCTACACATTCCAAAATTGAAATGCCAACCCTTTGTGGGAGCGGGCTTGCTCGCGAAAGCGGTGGATCAGTCAACTATTCAGTGGCTGGCACTGCGCCTTCGCGAGCAAGCCCGCTCCCACATTTAGCCCTTCACATGGCTGAAAAAAGGTGACGCCTAGCTGACGAGGCTGCGCATCGCACTGATCTGCGGGATCTCCACCCGCCGCATGTACACCCGCAACGGCTCGGTGATGTTGATGCGGTCGTCGATGTTTTGGTCCATCAGCAGCTGGATGCGCTCCCGGGACAGGGTCATGGCGTGATCGGCGGCCGGTAGCCACACAAATTCGGCGGTGGGGATGATGCCGTCATCGGCGACGTCCATGCCGAAGGCGTCTTCGCTGAAACGTACGATGTACTGACCGGTCTTGCGGTTCAGGCCGACAAAGCCGTGGAGGCCGTCGGCGGCCTGGCAGATAAGTTCGGACGTGATGCGCATGGTAAACCTCACTGAAAAGTCCCACTGGGACTGGAAAGATGGTTTACACGCGTGGCAGAAATGACTGCCCTCTAACGGGGCGTCTTCGGCCAATCCTACTGCAACACCGCATAAAAAAACCGAGAAAAATGGAGCGCGCGCACGTTAATGTCGGTTTGGTGATAGCGCCTTTCGCAATCAATTGTTAAAAAGGACGCCTTCTCAAAGTTACCTCCACGAAAGGACTTCGCATATGCCTGTCACGTTTACCAAGAGCGCCTTGCTGCTCGCGCTGATGCTCGGCCTCGGCCAGGCACAGGCTGAAGCCCCGATCAGCCCGGCTGAACTGGCGACAAACGAAGGCATTCCCTACCCTGCCGTTATTGCCCACCGTGGCGCTTCCTACGACGCCCCCGAGTCCACCGCCGCTGCTTATAAGGTCGCACGCGACCTGGGCGCCGACTACCTGGAAATGGACCTGCAACGCAGCAAGGACGGCGTGCTGTTCGCCCTGCACGACAACAACCTGCAACGCACCACCGACGTGGCCACCAAATTCCCGGAGCGCAAGGACGCCCCCGCCAACGAGTTCACCTGGGCCGAACTGCGCACCCTGGACGCTGGCAGCTGGTTCAACGCCGCCTACCCGGACCGCGCCCGCCCGGCGTTCGTCGGCCTGAAAATCCAGAGCCTGGACGAAATCATCAAGATCGCCGAAGGCAACCCGCAGCACAAACCCGGCCTGTACATCGAGACCAAGGAACCCAAGCAATTCCCGGGCATCGAGGCCGACCTGAAAAACAAGCTGCTGGACAAGGGCTGGTTGAGCTCCGCCGGTTCCAAGCTGGGCAAGAGCAACACCGGCGTCGGCCAGGGCAAGGGCCGCGTGGTGCTGCAGACGTTTGAAAAAGACAGCTTGAAAGAGCTGCAGAAAGAAATGCCCAACACCCCAAAAATCCTGCTGCTGTGGGTCGGTGCAGGCAGCATCGAGCCTAAATCCACCCAGACCTTCGCCGAGTCCGGCGAAGCGACCAAGGCCGCCTACTACGCCAAGCAGGAGCCGAAGGACGCCGCCGAGTTCGAAAAATGGGTGGACGAAGCCAAGAGCCTGGGCGCGATCGGCACCGGCCCCTCGGCCGAGCTGACCAACCATGGCGACCAGAGCTACACCGACCTGGTGAAGCCTGAAATGAACCAACTGACCCACGACAAGGGCCTGCTGGTGCATGTGTACACCGTGGATGAGCCCGTGGACTTCGAAAAAGTCATGAAGGCCGGCGTGGATGGCATCTTCACCAACCGCGCTGCCGAACTGCTGAAGTTCTACAAGCGCTGGCCGTCGTCGAGCGTGCAGGACCTGCTCAAGGACAATGGCTACTGAGTGAAGCCCGAATGGTCAGGCCGCCTGTGGCTGGGGCATGACTACGGCCTGATCCTCGGCCAGCTGGGGCGCACTGCGCCCCATGGGCACTACGCCCATCAGTTGATGTTCTGCACGGGCCGGCCTTTCACGGTCGGCCTTGATGGCCGTGTGATCACGGCCCATCGCCTGTTGATCCCTTCGCGCCAGTCCCACGCCATTCTCCAGGCCGACGATGAAGTGCTGGTGCTGTACGCCGAACCCGTCGCCTTTGCGATCGAGCCCCTGCAGTCACTGCTGGAACTCACCGAGCCGTCCCTGGAAACGCTCGACACTCACCTGCGCCAGCTCCCCCGGCAACCGCTAGACGACCCACGCCTGGCGCGCGCCCTGCACACCCTCGATCAGCATCTGACGGGCAAGGTCAGCGCTCAGGCCCTGGCCGACGCGGCGCACCTGTCACTGAGCCAGCTGGAACGCCTGTTCACTCAGCAATTGGGCTTGCCGGTGCGGCGCCTGGTGCTGTGGCGCCGTTTGCGCGTGGCCCTGCACTTGGCGTTGGCGGGCAGCAGCCTCACCGAAGCCGCCCACGGTGCAGGCTTTGCCGACTCGGCGCACTTCTCGCGCACCATGAAGCAGCTGTTCGGCGTCACCGCCGGTGCCTCGTTGCGCCAGTTGCAGGTGCGGCTTTTAACGTAACGCTTCCGGCAACGCAGGTTCCTTGCCCTTGCGTACCGTCATAAACGGGTCACGCAATTGCGCGCCATAGGCCACCGGAAAATCCGGCCGGCTGCCGATGCCCAGGTCGCCCGGCCCCATGCGATAACCTTCGCGATAAAACGCCGTGCCCAACAGCCCATCCCACAGGTTGAAAAACAAGCCGAAATTCACATCACCGGCCCGGCCATATTTCATGTGGTGGAAGCGATGCACCGGCGCCCAGGCAAACACCCAGCGCAGCGGCCCCAGGCGCATGTTCACGTTGGAATGCTGCAACAACAGCTGGATGGCGATGGCCAGGGCCAACAACTGCGCCACGTCCAGCGGAATGCCCATCAAGATCAACGGCAGCAGGCCTGCCGTCGCTTCGAGCATCTGGTGCAAGGGGTGCTTCATCAGCCCGTTGAAGCCATAGAGTCGTTCCACGCTGTGATGCACCGCGTGCAACCGCCAGAGCGCGGCGAAGCGGTGGCTGGCGTAGTGCATCAGGGTAATGCCGGCGTCGGCCAGCACAACCGCCAGCAGCAGTTGCTCCCACAGCGCCCAGCCACGCGGCCAGATCCCGTCGAAGGCCAGCAGCGCGGTCAGCCCCGGCAGGATCAACAGGCCCACGGCGTTCAGGCTTTCGTTGACCAATGCATGCAGCGTGTCCCGTCGACGATCGCCCAGGCTGCGGTTCCATTGCGGTTCATAGGGCAGCCATTGCTCGGCCAGAAATGACACGGCCACCGCCGCCACGAATATCAGCACCAGCCAGCCTGGCCAATAGAGGCCCAGGCCGATAAAGCCCAACAGGAACAGTGGCGCATAGATCCAGCTCACACACGTTTTCATCCGAGTCTCCCTTCAAGTGAGCCCCCAGCATGAAAGCCAGCAAAATCGGTGGCTTGAACAAACGGCGCAACGGTTTGAATCAATTAAGGGTGAATTAAGTTGCGCTGGATAACCTGATCCCACTTAAACAGCTCACCGAAGAAGGAAACACACCATGAAAACCCTGACCGCCCTGTTCGCCGCCACCGCCCTGACCCTGACTGCTGGCCTGGCACAAGCCGACGTGCGCCCGGACCAGATTCCAAGCCTGCTTAAGTCTGGCGACGTGATGGCTTTTGAAAAACTCAACGCCGCCGCCCTGGCCAAACACCCAGGCGCCACCATCACCGACACCGAACTGGACCGCGAAGCCGGTCGCCTGGTCTACGAAGCAGACCTGACCGATACCACCGGCAAGAAGTGGGACGTGAAGCTCGACGCCAAGACCGGCGAAGTGCTGGAAAACAAGCAAGACACCTGAGTTACCCCTCAAAAAAACGCGCCAAATGGCGCGTTTTTTTATGCCTGCTGTAGTGAGCGGGCTTGCCCCGCGCCGCGATCTACCTGACACACCGCGCCTCGGTCAACCTGACACACCGCAGCGCGGGGCAAGCCCGCTCACTACAAAAATGACACCTACGCCCACAAGGTCGTTAGACTTCCTGCTACAGACCACCGCCTTGCACATGGAGGTATTGCATGGGGCAGAAAGCCGCCGACATCGCCACCATTGGCCGCATCAGCGCCGTGCCCGCGATGCTCAAGGTCATCAGCGACATGACCGGTTTGCGCTTTGCCGCCGTGGCCCGGGTCACTGACGACCACTGGACCGCCTGCGCCGTGCTCGACAAGCTGGACTTCGGGCTCGGCGTCGGCAGCGAACTGGACCTGACCACCACCATTTGCCACGAAATCCGCAGCTCCCACGAATCCGTCGTAATCGACAAGGCCAGTGAAGACCCAGTCTATTGCAATCACCACACCCCACGTCTCTACGTGTTCGAAAGCTACATTTCCGTGCCAGTGTTCCGTACCGACGGACGCTTCTTCGGCACGATCTGCGCCCTCGACCCCAACCCCGCGCAACTGCGCAGCAGTACGATCCAGTCGACCATGGAATCGTTCGCCCGCCTGCTCTCGTTGCAAATAGAAGCCGAAGAAAACCAGCAACAGACTGAAGCCGAGCTGTTGGAAGAGCGCGGCACTGCCGAGTTGCGCGAGCAGTTCATTGCCGTACTCGGGCACGACCTGCGCAACCCGCTGTTCGCCATCAACTTCGGTGCCGAACGCTTGCTGCGCAAACACCCCAACCCCACCACCGACCCGCTGGTGCAGCACATTCTCGCCAGCGGCAAACGCGCGGCGCAGTTGGTCGAAGACGTCCTCGATTTTGCCCGAGGCCGCATGGGCAGCGGCCTGCCGCTGCATTGCAGCGACTGCCAGGACCTGCAAGAGGCCTTGCACCAGGTGGTGGCCGAAGTGCAAAGCGTGCACCCGCAACGCTTGATCCACGCCGATATCGGCGACCTGCGCGGGGTGTACGGCGATCGTGACCGGCTGGCGCAATTGCTCTCCAACCTGGTGGCCAACGCCATTCACCACGGCCACCCGCGCAGCCCGGTGTACGTGAGTGCGCAGGTCGAACACCAGCACTTCACCCTGACAGTGAAGAACGCCGGGCAGATCAACGAGCAGGCCTTGCCTCGGTTGTTCCAGCCCTACTCACGCCCGATCATCGACACGCCCCAGGCCGGTCTGGGCCTGGGGTTGTACATCGTCAAGCAGATTGCCGATGCCCACGGCGGTGAGTTGAGCGTCACTACCAGCGAGCAGCACGGCACGGTGTTCAGCTTCAGCCTGCCGATCGCCTGATCAGGCGCGGCTTCGGCACGCCAAGCCTTGCGGTAAACAAAATGTCACCGCAACGAAACAAACCGCAAGTCGTCACAAAACTGTCAAATCTCCTTGCAATGATTCGCCCACGCGAACCTGTGAAACGTCCTACAGGCGCTTTCTCTGCGAGCCTCCATGAACCACAGCATCGACCACGGCCATCAAGATCCCGATCTGTTTGGCCTGCTTTACGGTTTCCGTTTTCGGCCCGGTGAAAAGGGCGAGCAGATCGATTCGGCCACCGCGTTGGCGGCCCTCCAGGCGCCGCAAGACCCGGAGGAATTCCTCTGGTTGCACCTGAACTTGGCCCACGCCGCCTGCGAGCGCTGGATGAAGACCCACCTGTCGCTGCCAGACGAATTTTTCGAAGCCTTGCACGAAGGCTCGCGCTCCACCCGGATCGAACACGTTGACGCCGCCTTGCTGGCGGTGGTCAACGACGTGGTGTTCAACTTCAGCAGCATGGTCTCGTCGGACATTTCCACGCTGTGGGTGTGTGCCCGCAGCCGCTTGCTGGTCAGCGCGCGCCTGCAACCCTTGCACTCGGTGGATAAATTGCGCTCGTCGGTCAAAGCCGGTGAACGCTTCCGCTCGCCGCTGGAACTGCTGGTGCACCTGCTGCGCGACCAGGGCGAAGTGCTGACCCAGATCGTGCGCAAGACCAGCATCAGCGTCGACCATATCGAAGACCAGTTACTCTCTTCACGACTGTCCACCAACCGCGCTGAGCTGGGCGCCGCACGCCGGGTGCTGGTGCGCCTGCAACGCCTGCTGGCGCTGGAGCCGGGCTCGCTGCTGCGCCTGCTCAACCGCCCGCCGCAGTGGCTGCAAAAGGAAGACGTGAAGGAGTTGCGCAAATCCACCGAGGAGTTTGCGCTGATCATCAACGACCTGATGGCGCTGGGCGAACGCATCAAGCTGTTGCAGGAAGAGATCGCCGCCAACCTCAACGAACAAAGCAACCGCACGCTGTTCACCCTCACCGTGGTGACGGTATTGGCGCTGCCGATCAACATCATTGCCGGCTTTTTCGGCATGAACGTGGGCGGCGTGCCGCTCTCCACCGACCCGGAAGGTTTCTGGATCCTGGTGGCGTTGGTGGCGACCTTTACCTTGATTGCCGGGCGTTGGGCGTTCCGCAAGCGCAAGGATTACTGACCTGGAATGCAGTCAAAAGTGGGAGCGGGCTTGCTCGCGAATGCAATCTGTCAGTTAAAGATAAGTTGACTGGCACACCGTATTCGCGAGCAAGCCCGCTCCCACATTGGTTCTGCGGTGTTTATTGGACAGGTGGCACCCCCCAATTCCTTAAACACTGACATACCGCAGCATCTCTGTAACATTCTGCAATGATCATGAACGACATCCTCCCCACACTGGATGCTCCGGCATGGCCACCCCTTCCCTGACTGCCTCCAACACCGCCTCACCCGCCGACCCCAAACCCCGGCTGGACAAGAAACCCGGTCTGCTGACGGTGATCATCTTCTTCGCCGTGCTCGCCATGGGCCTGTTGTTCACCGCCTACAGCCTGATGCACGACATGCACGAGCTGGGCACGGTGGTCACCACCTGGACCCCGTTCCTGCTGCTGGGCGTGGCGCTGTTGATCGCCTTGGGCTTCGAGTTCGTCAACGGTTTCCACGACACGGCCAACGCCGTGGCGACGGTGATCTACACCAACTCGCTGCCGCCGCACTTTGCGGTGGTGTGGTCGGGTTTCTTCAACTTCCTCGGCGTGCTGCTCTCCAGCGGCGCCGTGGCGTTCGGCATCATTGCCCTGTTGCCGGTCGAGTTGATCTTGCAGGTGGGTTCGTCGGCCGGTTTCGCGATGATCTTCGCCTTGTTGATCGCCGCGATCCTGTGGAACCTCGGCACCTGGTGGCTGGGCTTGCCGGCGTCGTCGTCGCACACCCTGATCGGTTCGATCATCGGCGTGGGCGTGGCCAATGCGTTGATGCACGGGCGTGACGGCACCAGCGGTGTGGATTGGGGCCAGGCGATCAAGATCGGCTACGCGCTATTACTGTCGCCGCTGATCGGCTTTGTGTTTGCCGCCCTGCTGTTGCTGGCCCTGCGCGCCTTTGTGAAGAACCGCTCGCTGTACAAGGCACCGAAGGGCGACACCCCGCCGCCGTGGTGGATCCGCGGCATGCTGATCGCCACCTGCACCGGTGTGTCGTTCGCCCACGGTTCCAACGATGGCCAGAAAGGCATGGGCCTGATCATGCTGATCCTGGTCGGCACCCTGCCGATGGCCTACGCGTTGAACCGCACCATGCCGGCCGAGCAGTCGCTGCAGTTTGCCGCCGTGGCCGAAGTGACCCAAGTGGCCTTGGTGAAAAGTGCACCGCAAGTGCTGCCCGGTGACCCGCGCCCGATTCTCTCGACCTACGTGCGCACCAAGGAAGCCACCCCGGAGCTGGTCCCGGCCCTCGCCGCCCTCGCCGGCCAGATCGGTGATGAAGTGAAAGGCTACGGCTCCCTGGCCAAAGTGCCGGCGGAAGCGGTGGGCAACGTGCGTAACGACATGTACCTGACCAGCGAAACCATCCGCCTGATGGACAAGGACAAGGTCGGCAATTTCGACGCCGACACCCAAGGCAAGCTCAAGCTGTTCAAGGACCAGATCGACAACTCCACGCGTTTTATCCCGCTGTGGGTGAAGATCGCCGTGGCCATCGCCCTGGGCCTCGGCACCATGGTCGGTTGGAAGCGCATCGTGGTGACGGTGGGTGAAAAAATCGGCAAGACTCACCTGACGTATGCCCAAGGCGCTTCGGCCGAAATGGTCGCGATGCTGACCATTGGCGCGGCGGACATGTACGGGTTGCCGGTCTCGACCACCCATGTGTTGTCCTCCGGCGTGGCCGGGACCATGGTGGCGAACGGCGGTGGCTTGCAGATGCGCACCATCCGTAACCTGGTGATGGCGTGGGTGCTGACGTTGCCGGCGGCGATCCTGTTGTCGGGCAGCCTGTACTGGTTGTTCACCAAACTGTTCTGACCCAACACCACCCCAAAATGTGGGAGCTGGCTTGTCGGATCGCCGCACCGCTGCGATAGCGGATTAACATTCAACAGCATTGTTGATTGAAAGATCGCCTTCGCAGGCAAGCCAGCTCCCACATTGGTTATGTATTTCGTCAGTGATTGAAGAGTCCAGCCATCGCTTTTAAGCGTTTTTTGTAGATCCGCCGCGCCTCCAACGCTTCCTCCAGCGTCACCGCCACAAACCCCGCCCGCTGGTTCGGCTGCATCTGCCCGATCAAATCCAGGTCGGCGCTGATCACCGTGCCGATCATCGCGTAGCCCCCGCCCGACACCGCGTCCCGATGCAACACAATCGGCTCCAAGCCGGCCGGCACCTGGATCGAGCCTATCGGGTAGCAACTGTCGACGATGTTCGAAGGGTCCGACCCCGCACCAAACGGCTGCTCCCGTGGCTGGAAGCTCAGCGCACTGCCGCCCTTGAAGCGATAGCCGATACGATCCGCCTCGGAACCCACGGTCCAGGGCTCGGCAAAAAAGCTGCCTTTGGCACCCTCCGTCAGGCGCTCGTAATACAGCCCCGGCACCACCCGCAGGGTCACGTCACCGCCCACCGAGCGGCGCAAGGCCATGGGCAAACTGTTGCCGGCGCGTCCGTTGCCACTGGCCTGGCCGATGGGCAATTCATCGCCTTCCTGCAGGCGTCGCCCCTGAAACCCGCCGAGGGCGCCGAGGGTGTAGGTCGAGCGGCTTCCGAGCACCAGCGGCACGTCAATGCCACCGGCCACCGCCAGGTAAGTACGGGCGCCGGCCTTGGGGAATTCAAAGCGCAGCACCTGCCCGGCGCGCACCTGGAAGGCGGTGTCCTGGTGCACCACTTCACCGTCCAGGCGCGGCGACATCAAGGCGCCGCTGAGTGCCACCAGCGCGTCTTGCTGGAACTGAAGTTCGGGGCCGATCAAGGTGCATTCCAGCGCGGCCGCGCCGATAGGGTTGCCCACCAGGTGGTTGGCCGCGCTCAAGGCGTATTGGTCCAGCGCACCGGAGGGCGGGATGCCGAGGTGGTAATAGCCTTCGCGGCCAAGGTCCTGCACGGACGTGGCGAGGCCGGGTTTGAGCACCTTGATCATGCCAGCGCCTCCTGCAGGGATTTGGGATAACCGATGGGGTCGGCGAGAAACGCATCGAGGGAAAACTCCACCGGGCGGATACGCAGGTCGAACCGCCCGGCGTCCACCTCGGCCACTGCCAAGTCGTAGGCGTCGCGGTCCATGGGTTTGAACTGCACGATGTCGCCGGGGCGGAAGAACACCATGTGTTCCTTCAGGTACGCCAATTGCTGCGCCGGGTCGTAGATCGGTGCCGGGGTCACGCCGAACATCTGGTAACCACCCGCCCCGCGCACCGAGTAGATGCAACCGAAGCAGCCGCCATGACCGAGGGTGAGTTTCGGCGTGTCGGTGCGCGGGCGCAGGTACTTGGGCACCTGCAATTGCCGTTCGCGCTCGACCATCTGGAACATGAACGGCAGGCCCGCCACAAACCCCACCATCGACACAAACCACGGCGCACCGCTGTGGGCGGCAATGAACGCCTCCACATCGGCCAGGCCGTTGATGCGCGCCGCGTACTCCAGGTCCGTGCCGCTGGGGTCTTGATGGCGGTCGCGAAAACGCATCAGGGTTTCATGGGTCCAGGGGTCGTTGTAGAGCACCGGGATTTCGATGATGCGCGTGTGCAAGGTGCGTTCGGCCACGGCTTGGGCCTCGGCGGTTTGCACCGCGTCGAGCAGCACATGGGGGGCGATGCGGTCGGGGTCGAAGCGGATCTGGAACGACGCGTTGGCCAGGCACACGTCCAGCACGCCTTCCAGCGCCAGGCGCTCCACGGCGCGGGTCACGGCCATGCCTTTGAAAAAGGCCTCCAGGGACATGCTGTCGCTGACCTCGGCAAACAGGTGTTCATCACCGCCGAAGCTGTAGCGGATGGGGGACGTTTCAGCCATGTCTGTTCCTCTTGGAATCATTGTAGAAAGGCAGGCGAAAAAAATTGGAGATCGTTCTTATTGGGGTGTTTTGACGGCGATACCGGCGCGGTCCAAGGCTTCACGGGTAGCTTCCACCAACTCCAGCGCGCCGGGGGTGTCGCTGTGCAGGCAGATGGAATCGAATTCGATGAACAGGTCTTCGCCTTCTACGGTGCGTACAAGTCCGGTCTGGCATGCCCGTAGGACGCGTGCTGCAACGGTCGCAGGATCCAGCGCCCGCACATTGCGGGTAAACACGATGGAGCCGCTGAGATCGTACTCACGGTCGGCATAAAATTCGCGCACCACCGGCTGCCCCAGCTCCTTGGCGATGCGCCAGATCACCGAGTTGGGCATGCAGTACAGCAACAGCGTCGGCTCGATGCGTTGCAGGTTCTGCACCAGCAACCGCGCCGCTTCTTCATCACGCGCCAGGTGCATGTACAACGCGCCGTGGGGCTTGATGTGTTGCAGGGTCACGCCCTGGGCGCGCGCAATTTCACGCAGGGCGCCGAGTTGGTAGAGCATGTCGTCCACCAGTTCCTGGGCCGGCGCGTTGATGTGGCGACGGCCAAAGCCGACCAAGTCGCGAAAGCCCGGATGCGCGCCGATGGCCACGCCCAGTTGCTTGGCGCGCTCGACGGTGCGGCGCATGGTGCCGGGGTCGCCGGCGTGGAAGCCGGTGGCGATGTTGGCCGAGCTGATATAGGCCATGAGCTCTGCGTCGACGCCGTCGCCGATGGTCCAGGGGCCGAAGCCTTCGCCCATGTCCGAGTTGAAATCCACTGCCTGCATCGAAGTCGCTCCGCCTAAGTGATGCTGGAAAAGTAGGCCGCAGCTTGACCCCTTGGGAAGATCTATTATCAGATGACCCATCTTCTGAAAATCAGATACCACCATCACCCCCTCCTACGAGGAATGCGGCATGTCCCTGACGCTGCGCCAAGTCCGTTATTTTGTGGCCACCGCCGAGATCGGCCAGATCTCCCAGGCGGCGATTCACCTGAACATCTCCCAGTCGGCAGTGACCACGGCGATCAAGGAGCTGGAAGCCATGCTCGGCGTGCAACTGTTCGTGCGCTCGGCCCAGGGCATGAACCTCACCGACGCCGGGCGACACTTTCTCAACCGCGCCTATGTGATCCTGCGCAGCGTGGACGACGCCTTGAACAGCCCGCTGCCCGACTACCGCGCCAGCGGCGTGCTGCGGGTTGCCGCCAGCTACACGGTGTTGGGTTACTTCCTGCCGCACCACTTGCAACGCATGGAACACTGGCACCCGGACGTGACCATCAAGGTCTTCGAACAAGAGCGCCAGGCCATCGAACAAGGGCTGCTCGACGGCCAGTTCGACATGGCCGTGGTGCTCACCGCCAACCTCACCCACCCGGCCATCGTGTCCGAAATCCTCTTCAACTCCGAGCGTCGCCTGTGGTTGCCCAGCCATCACCCGCTGTGCGAGCGCGATGCGGTGAGCCTGGCGGATGTGGCGCAGGAACCTTACATCCTGCTCACCGTCGACGAGGCCGAACACAGCGCCATGCGCTATTGGGAACAGGCCGGCCAAGCGCCAAACGTGCGCCTGCGCACCAGCTCGGTGGAGGCGGTGCGCAGCATGGTCGCCAATGGCAGCGGCGTGGCGATTCT
This sequence comes from Pseudomonas sp. BIGb0164, assembly GCF_024810135.1. Lineage (NCBI taxonomy): Bacteria > Pseudomonadati > Pseudomonadota > Gammaproteobacteria > Pseudomonadales > Pseudomonadaceae > Pseudomonas > Pseudomonas sp. BIGb0164. The sequence continues at coordinate 392,266 of NZ_JANUEA010000005.1, forward strand.
CTCGGATCTGGTGCACCGCCCCTGGTCCCTGGAAGGCAAGCGCATCGAAACGCTGACCGTCACCGACCCGGTGACGCCCATGAGCGTCGGCCTGGCCTGGCATCGCGAACGTGCATTTACCCCGGCCATGCAGGCGTTCCGCGATTACTTCCACGATGCGTTCCTGGCCCCGCAGCAATTGTCGGCACGCCGTTAAAGATGGGCCTGCAGGGTGGTGGTCAACCACTCCATGAACACCCGCACCCGCAAGGGCAAATGGCGCTGGCCGGCATACAGCAACGACACATCCATCGGCGGCGCCTGGTATTCCGGCAGCACCGCCACCAACTCGCCACTGGCCAGTAAACTGCGCACCCCCAGCAGCGGCACCTGGACGATGCCAAAACCGCCCAGGCAGGCGGCTTGGTAGGCATCGGTGCTGTTGACGGTGACGCGCCCGGCCATCGCCACCCGCTGCACCTTGTTGCCCTGCAGGTATTCGAAGCCCCCGGAGCGTGCGCCCAGTGGCCGCACGTAGTGCACCAGTTGATGGTCGGCCAGGTCGTCGAGGGTCCAGGGCGTGCCGTAGCGTTGCAGGTAGGCCGGGCTCGCGCAGTTGACCATGAGCATGCTGCATACCTTGCGGGCCACCACGGTTTGATCGGGCTGGGCGCCGACGCGCAAGACACAATCGAACCCTTCGGCGATCAGGTCGACCTGGCGGTCTGAACTGCTGATCTGCATCTCGATCAGCGGGTGGCGCTCCATGAACGACGGCAGGTGCGGCAGGATCATGCCCCGGGCCATCACGTTGGGCATGTCCACGCGGATGCGCCCGGCCAGTTGGGTTTCGTCCTGGCGAAACAAGCCTTCCAGTTCCTCCATGTGCGACAGCAGATCCTTGCTGCGCTCATACAGCACCCGACCATCCTGGGTCGCTTGCACCTTGCGGGTGGTGCGCTGCAACAGGCGCGCGCCGACCAGCTCTTCCAGGGCCTGCACATGCTCGGACACGGTGGAACGCGGCAGGCCCAGGCTTTCGCCAGCCCCGGTGAAACTCGACAGTTCGGTGACCCGCACGAAGGTGCGCAGCAGCTCAAGTTTGTTCATGGATTGTTCGCCTCAGCCGGCCAGTTATTCCGGGATAGCCCTGTTTATCACGTTACAGGCGGACAAATACACTCAGTCCCACGATCATTCAGAGGACTGCACCATGACCCGCAAAATCGCACTCATCACCGGCGCCAGCCGTGGCCTGGGCAAAAGCGCCGCGCTGCACCTGGCGGCACAAGGCGTCGACATCATCGGCACCTACCACAGCGCTGCGGCCGAGGCCCAAGCGGTGGTCGAGCAGATTCAGGCCCTGGGCGGCCGCGCTGCCATGCTGCAGCTGGACGTGAGCCAAAGCGGCACCTTCGATCACTTTGTCGGCGAAGTCGGCCGTGTGCTCAAGGCCGTGTTCGCACAGGATCACTTCAATTTTCTGATCAACAACGCCGGTATCGGCGCCCATGCCAGCTTTGCCGAGACCACTGAAGAGCAGTTCGACAAGCTGGTGGCCATCCACTTCAAGGCGCCGTTTTTCCTCACGCAAAAACTGCTGTCGCTGATCAGCGACGGCGGGCGCATCATCAACATCTCCAGCGGCCTGGCGCGGTTCAGCCTGCCGGGGTATTCGGCGTATGCCTCGATGAAAGGCGCGGTGGAAGTGCTGTCGCGCTACCAGGCCAAGGAGTTGGGGCCACGGGGGATTACCGTCAACACCCTGGCCCCGGGTGCCATCGCCACCGACTTCAGCGGCGGCGCGGTGCGCGACAACCCGCAAGTCAATGCCATGGTGGCGAACAACACCGCGCTGGGCCGCGCCGGTTTGCCCGACGATATTGGCGGAGCGATTTCGACCCTGCTGGCCGATGGCAGCAACTGGATCACCGGGCAACGCATCGAAGCCTCGGGCGGCATGTTTCTGTAAGCGTTCTGCGCTAGCATCAATGCCTTCAGATCACTGACAGGCAATCACCGATGAGTTTTGATCCAGGCTTGGCCGGCGGCATGGGCGTGTTGGCGGCCGTGGTGGACATGGGCAGTTTTGCGCGTGCCGCCGACAGCCTGGAGATGACGCCGTCGGGGGTCAGCCGGGCGATTTCCCGGCTGGAAAAACGCCTGGGGATTCGCCTGTTCGACCGCACCACCCGCTCGGTGCAATTGACCGACGAGGGCCGGCGTTTCTACCAGGAAATCGCCCCGCTGCTGGCCGGCCTCGAAGAGGCCGCCAGCGCTGCCGCCGACAGCGCACTCACCGTGCGCGGGCGCCTGCGGGTGAACATCGACCCGTACTTTTCGCGGCTGGTGTTGGGCCCGGTGCTGGGGGATTTCATGCGCCGTTACCCACAACTGCAACTGGACCTGCACACCCGCGACCAACTCGGCGACCTGGTGGCCGACGGGTTTGACCTGGCGATTCGCTTTGGCATCCCGCAATCCTCCTCGCTGATCGCGCGCAAGTTGATGGAAGTGCGCGTGCTCACCGTCGCCTCCCCTGCCTACCTTGAAACCTACGGCCGCCCCGCTCACCCGCAGGCGCTGGAAAACGGGCACATGTGCCTGGACTTTCGCGACTCGCAAACCGGCCGCCCGTTCGCCTGGGAATTCCATCGCCCCGGCGAGCGGCTGACCGTGCGCACCAGCGGGCGCCTGGTGGTCAACGACGCCAGCACCCTGTACAGCGTGTGCGAACACGGGCACGCGGTGGCACAGATGCTCGACCTGGGCCTGGCACCGGCGCTCAAGGCCGGTGGCCTGGTGGAGTTGTTTCCGGACTGGCCCGACGAGCGTTTCCCGTTGTACGCCTACTACCCGTCGCGGCATTTGCCTGCGGCCAAGGTGCGGGCCTTCCTCGATTTCGTGGCCACACTCATCCCCCTGTAGGAGCCCGGCTTGCCGGGCTCCTACAGGGGGCGTGTCCGGCGGTTACAGCGCCGATGTTCGGGGTTTAAAGGGCCAGTGTGCGACGTTGCAGGATTTTTTCCCGAATCATGTCGTACCCCAGGTGGTACACGTAGGTGTACGGCAGGAAGAACAGCAGCACGCCGATGTCGAGGATAAAGGCTTCCAGCAGGCTGATGCCCAGCCACATCGCAATCAACGGCACGCACACCAGGATCAGCCCGCCTTCAAACATAAGCGCGTGCAGTACGCGGGTCCAGCTGTTGGTGGGCAGTTGCAGGCGCACCTTGAGGCGGTCGAACAGGCTGTTGAAAATGATGTTCCAGGTCAGCGCCAGCACACTGATACCCAGGGTCACCGCGCCCATTTCCAAGGCCGGCCGACCGGTGATCCAGACCAGCAGCGGCGTACAGATCAACAAGGCCAGGCCTTCAAAACCCAGGGCTTGGCAAACGCGTTCAGTCATCGATTTGGTGGGGTTCATGACCCGGCTCCGTGAGTGGCGACGGTTGCCATCATTACTCCCCTGCTCGATACTTCATAACTAATAACCATCGATCAAGGCGATAGTCATGGCCTCCAACGAAGTGCTGCAGGCGTTTGTACAGGCGGCCACCCAAGGCTCGTTTTCGGCGGCGGCGCGCAAGCTGGGCAAGAGCCAGTCCACCGTCAGCGCGGCGGTGGCGAGCCTGGAGATTGACCTGGATGTGGAGCTGTTCGACCGCAGCAGCCGCAAGCCGACCCTGACCCCGGCCGGCCATGTGCTGTTGCTGCGTGCCGAGCAGGTGCTGGAAGCCAGCAGCCGCCTGGAACTGGCTGCCAGCCAGTTGTCTCAGGGGTTGGAGCCGAAGCTGACGATTGCGATGTCCGACACCTACCAATCGGACCGTTTCGAGATTGCCCTCAAAGCCTTTGAACAGCGCTACCCGGACCTTGAGCTCGAATGCCTGATCGCCGAATGCGAAGACTTGATCGCCCTGGTGCAAAGCGGCCGGGCTCAGGTTGCGTTTATTGAAAAGCAGGACGTCTACCCGCCCGACCTCACCGGTGCACCGGTCGAAGAACGTACAGAAATCGCGCTGTACGTGGCCCCCAAACACCCGCTGGCGAGCCTGGACAATATTTGCGCCGACACCCTGCAACAACACCGCGAATTGCGCCTGGCCAGCATCATCAACCCGACCGAGACCCGCCCCAGTGGTCGCGTGTGGTCGGCACCCAGTTACTTGATGTTGATGGAAATGGCCCAGTTGGGGTTTGGCTGGGCGCCCTTGCCACGCTGGCTGGTGGAACGTTTTGATGGCGGCCAGTTGGTAGAGCTCAAGGCGCGCAGCTGGCCGCGCTCGGTGGCGGTGGATGCGCTGTGGTCACGGCACCACCCGCCCGGGCCGGCGGGTGGATGGTTGCTTGGCAAGATGCTCGAATAACAAACACTCGCCAATAAACAATGAAGATCAACCTGTGGGAGCGGGCTTGCCCGCGAAGGCGGTGTGTCAGTCAAATCAAATGCTAGCTGACACGCCGCTTTCGCAGGCAAGCCAGCTCCCACATTTGAGCTGTGTTGGCCTTTAGAACGGGGTCAGGCGGCAGAGCGTTGTGGCGGACGGTTGTTCTGGAAGTATTCGTGCAAGGCGCGCAAGGCAGGCAATTCCAGCGCCTGCGCGGCAAAGCACAGGCCCACGCGGCGTGTCGGGGCCGGCAGGTGCCACTCACGAATCACCACCCCGGCGCGCTCGGCCGCCAGCGACTGCGGCAACATCGCCACGCCCACACCCGCCGCCACCATGTGCAACGCCTGGGTCAACGACCCGGCATGCCCGGCCACCGCCTGCGGCGAGCGGCCGTACAGCGCCATCAAGCGCTGGTGGGAGTCGTGCTGTGGGCAGGTGATCCAGTCTTCAATCGGCGCCCACGCCTGTTCTTTGCCCGCCTGCGCCATGGGATGAGCCGCCGGCAGCGCCATCACGTAGGACTCTTCCCAGATCGGCAGGAACAATTCGTCCTCGCAGCACATTTCTTCCACGGCCAGACGCCCTTCTCCCTCACAGCCTTCCTGCAGCGTCAGCAACAAACCCGGCAACCCCTGGTGCGCCATGCGCAGGAAGGTTTCGATCTGGCTGTCGGCAATGTCACCTTCCACGCCCAACTCCAGGGCGATGCGGTTTTCGCGCCCGCGAAACAGTCGGCTCAAGGCATCGGCTTCGGCCACCATGCGCCGCGCCTGCGGGTACAGCACCCGCGCTTCGGCGCTGACCTCCACGCCCCGTGGCTGGCGCACGAACAACGCCACGCCCAGCTCGTCTTCCAACTGCTTGATGGTCACCGACAGCGTCGGCTGGCTGATGAACAAACGTTGGGCAGCCGCGGTGATATTGCGTTCTTCGAACACCGCGAGAAAGGCTTTGAGGTGACGCACATCCATAGCTTTATCCGATGACAGACAGAGAAATAAGGCATTTTTCAGCCTCGCTGACGCTAAATATACTGCGCCCACGGTTCAGATATCGATTTTTCTTATTCCAGGAGTGCAATCATGAGCAAGCCATTGATCATCATCACCGGTGCCAGTTCCGGTATCGGCGAAGCCACTGCCCGCCTGCTGTCAGCCGCCGGTCACCCGCTGCTGCTGTTGGCGCGGCGCATCGATCGTCTGAATGACCTGGCCCTGCCTAACACCCTGGCGCGTGGCGTGGATATCACCGACCGCGCAGCCCTGGTAGCGGCCGTGAAGGAAGCCGAAGCGCAATTCGGCCCGGCTGACGCGCTGATCAACAATGCCGGTGTGATGCTGCTGGGCGCAGTCAGCGAACAGGACCCGGCGCAATGGGAGCAGATGCTCGACGTCAACGTGAAAGGCCTGCTCAATGGCATTCACGCCGTGGCCGGCAGCATGGTGGCGCGCAAGGGTGGCACCATCATCAACGTCAGCTCGGTGGCCGGGCGCAAGACCTTCCCGAACCATGTGGCTTACGTCGGCACCAAGTTCGCGGTGCACGGGATTTCGGAGAACCTGCGCGAAGAATTGTCGCCTAGCAATGTGCGTGTGATCACCATCGCCCCGGGCGCGGTGGAAACCGAGCTGCTCAGCCACACCACCGACGAGGCGATCAAGACCGGCTACCAGGCCTGGAAACAGGACATGGGCGGCACCGTGCTCAGCGCCGATGACGTGGCCTCGGCGATTGCCTATGCCTACGGGCAACCGCAACACGTGTGCATTCGCGAGATCGTGTTGGCGGCCACGCGTCAGCAGCCGTAAGCCAATAGTCCCAAACAACGCAGACCCACTGTAGGAGCTGGCTTGCCAGCGATAGCGGCGTATCAGCCAACAGAGGTACAGGCTGACCCACCGCCATCGCCGGCAAGCCGGCTCCTACAGGTTTTGCAGGCGTTGCTGGAGGAAGCGTTTCTCTGGGGCTTGCTGGGTCAACGACAGGGCTTTTTCGTACGCCGTGCGCGCCTCTTCCACACGCCCCAGTTGTCGACAGAATTCCCCCCGCGCCGAATGCGCCAAGTGGTAATCCAGCAATTCACCACGCTGCAAAATCCCCTCCACCAACGCCAGACCCGCCAGCGGTCCCTGCCCCATCGCCACCGCCACGGCGCGGTTCAGTTCGATCACCGGCGAAGGCACTGCCCGCAGCAAGACATCGTAGAGCCCGACAATCTGCAACCAGTCCGTGTCATCGGCACAACGCGCTTCGGCATGCACCGCCGCAATCGCTGCCTGCAGGCAATACGGGCCGAAACGCCGTGTGTGCAACGCCTGCTCCACCAACGCGCAGCCTTCAGCAATCAGGGCGGTATCCCACACCCCTCGGTCCTGTTCATGCAACAACACCAACTCACCGCTTGCCGAGGTGCGCGCCGCTCGGCGGGATTCGTGCAGCAGCATCAGCGCCAGCAAGCCCATGACTTCCGGTTCGGGCAGTAACTCCATGAGTAAACGACCGAGCCGAATGGCTTCGCGGGTCAGGTCTTCACGGGTGAGAGCAGCGCCCATGGACGCCGAATAGCCTTCGTTGAACACCAGGTAAATCACCCGCAACACACTGTCCAGCCGCTCAGGCAATTCGGCCAGGGACGGCACTTGATAGGGAATGCGAGCTTCACGGATCTTGCCCTTGGCACGCACGATGCGCTGGGCGATGGTGGTGGGGGTGGCCAGGAACGCGCGGGCGATTTCCTCGGTGGTGAGGTCGCAGATCTCACGCAGGGTCAGCGCTGCCTGGGCGTCTGCCGCCAGCGCCGGGTGACAGCAGGTGAAGATCAAACGCAGGCGGTCGTCTTCCACGTCCTCGGCACTCCACTCAGCCGCTTCCAGTGCGTCGGCCTGCTCCTGCAACAAGGGGGTAAACCGCGCCTGGCGGCGCAGGCGGTCGATGGCCTTGAAACGGCCGGTGGACACCAGCCAGGCGCGGGGGTTGTCCGGCACGCCGTCCTCGGGCCAGCGGTGCAAGGCGACAAAAAACGCCTCGTGCAAGGCCTCCTCGGCCAGGTCGAAATCACCCAGCAGGCGAATCAGCGTCGCGAGTACGCGGCGTGATTCGCTGCGGTAAATGGCCTCGACCTGCGCGGTCAATCGGGCATGCCCTGGGTCACCAGCGTCACCAGGCGGTCCAGGCTCTGGCCCCAGCCGTCGTGAAAGCCCATGGCTTCATGGGCCTGCTTGTCGGCCTCGCTCCAGTGCATGGCGCGGGCGGTGTAGAGGGTCTTGCCATCGACCTCTTCAAAGGTGACTTCGGCCGTCATGAACGGTTTGCCCGACGGGATCCAGCCCGGCGCATAGGCATCGGTGAACACCAGGCGGCTGGGCGCTTCGATCTCCAGGAACACGCCTTGAGTCGGGTATTCGGCGCCGTCCGGTGCGCGCATCAGGGTGCGAAACAGGCCACCGACCCACAGGTTCATTTCGCACTCGGGGGTGGTCATGCCGTGGGGCCCCCACCATTGTTGCAACAAAGCGGGTTCGGTCCAGGCGCGGAACACGCGGCTGCGCGGGGCGTCGATCAAGCGGCTGATGGACAGTTCAAATTCAGCGGGTTGGGTGGTCATGGGGCAAACCTCCTGAGTCTTGTGGTTGTTGTGTTCAGAGATTCAACTGGCGCACCGGGCGCACTTCCACACTGCCGACCCGCGCAGCCGGAATGCCGCCGGCCACCTGGATCGCTTCGTTCAAGTCCTTGGCCTCGATCAGGTAGAACCCGGCGAGTTGCTCCTTGGTTTCGGCAAACGGCCCGTCAGTAATCGACAACTTGCCATTGCGCATGCGCACCGTGGTGGCCGTGGTGACCGACTCCAGCGGCTCGGCGGCGAGCATCCGCCCGCTGGCCTGGATGGCCTGGGCGTAGGCAAGACACTCCGGGTCTGCGGGGCTGTCGGGCGAGGTGTGCAGCACCTGTTCGTTGCTGTAGATCAGGCAGAGGTATTTCATGGGTGCCTCCGTTTTCGGCTTATCCACTATAGTCCCCGGCGATCAGGGTTCCAGCTCGAACAGTGCGGTACCGCTTAGCATGTCGAAGGGCGCCGACCAGTGTTCATGCACCACGCGCCACTGGCCGTTGATGCGCTGATAACCGGCCGTCACCCGCATCCAGCAGGCCTTTACCACGCCATCCGGCCCGGCACCGCCGCAATGGGCCAGCCAGTGGGCAAAGGCGCTGTCCTGTGCCTCGACGATACGCAACTCATGAAACTCGAAAATACCCGGGCCGGGGCAATGCTTCATGCATTCCTCCCAATGGGCGCGATAGGCGGCCTTGCCCTTGAATTGCAGTGCGGTGACGGCGTCGAACGAGACGATATCGTCGGCGTAATAGCTGACAATTTTGTCGATATCCCGGGCAAGCACGGCTTGCTTCCATTGATCGATCAGGGTAGTGATGGCAGTGCTCATGGCGATACTCCTTCGGGTGGAAAATCACGGAAGACACCCTTAGTCGAACGGCCCCCGCTGCAATCGACAGTCCGCTGAAAAATAATTTCGCCCCAGGCAAACCCGCTAGAATCCACCCCTCTTTGCAGGATTTCGGATGCGCCCCCGATGGAAACCCGCCTCGTCCCCTATGAGACGCTGAGCCTCGTGCAAAAACAGCAGCTCGACGCCCTGCAAGTACACCCCGAGCAACTGGCGTACTCCGGGGACATCTACTGCGCGCTGAACAGCCTGCTGGTCAACCCAAACCCCGGCGCCATCAAAGGCTTTGCCCTGCTCGCCGACGAGTTGCCCGTTGCCTTCCTGCTGCTCAAACGCCCCCCGTGCCTGCCCCATTGGGCCGATGAACACAGCGCCACGCTGCATGCACTGCAAGTGGACCGTGGGCAACAAGGGCGCGGGTTCGGCAAGGCGTGTTTGCAGGCACTGCCCGGCGCCGCGCTGGATGCGTGGCCGCAGGTGAAGAGCATCGAGCTGTCGGTGGACGCCGACAATGTGGCGGCGATGGGGTTGTACCTGAGCGCCGGGTGGGTGGACAGTGGCGAGGCGTATAAAGGGCGGATTGGCTATGAACGCAGGCTGGCACTAGTCTTTTGAACGATAAGGAGGTGGCGCAAATGCTGACAACCCTCGAACAACTCGAAACCCTCTACGGCCTCCCCCACGAGCGGGCGGTGCGCAAGGAGATCCCTTTTCTCAACGAGGATTACCAGGCCATGGTGCGCGCCTCGCCGCTGGTGGTGGTGAGTTCGTCCGGGCCGGACGGTGTGGACGGTTCGCCCCGTGGTGATGTGCCGGGGTTTGTGCGGATTGTGGATGAGCGCACCTTGGCGATACCTGATCGGCCCGGCAACAATCGCCTGGATACCTTGCGCAACCTGGTGCAGGACCCGCGCATTGCCTTGCTGTTCATCATCCCGGGGGTTGGCGAAACGTTGCGTGTGAATGGGCGTGCGCAGATTTCCATCGAACCTGGGTTGCTGGAGAGTTTTGCGGTGAATGGCAAGCCAGCGAAGTCGGTGATGCTGGTGCAGGTGGAAAGCGCGTATTTCCACTGTTCCAAGGCGTTTGTGCGTTCCGATTGCTGGAACCCTGAAAAACACCTGGACCGCTCGGCGCTGCCGTCGGCCGGCGCCTTTCACAAGCGGCTCAATGACGGGCAGTTTGATGCCGAGGCGTACGACCGCGAGATGCCGGAGCGGGTCAAGGCCACGTTGTACTGACACCTCATCTGTAGGAGCCCGGCTTGCCGGCGATGAGACTCTTGGGCGCCATCGCCGGCAAGCCGGGCTCCTACAACGGGGTTGTGTCAGCCTCTTTCGCCGATCGGCAACCAGATCTCCACGGTGCCGGTGCCTTTACGCCCATCGAAATCGGCACTGTAGCGCTCGAAATCCGCGCCCATCACCTTGTAGCCCGAGTGCGGCAGCCACTCGAACATGATGCGTTCGTAGGTTTGCTCAAGTGCCTGCACCGGCCCGTAATGCGGGAAGACGGCGTAGTTGAGCGGCGGAATTTCAATGGATTCGAAGTTGCCTGGCACGTCGCTCCGGGTCGGCACTTCAACGCCGGCCATGTAGTCGAATTCGCCATGCTTGGGGTTATGGCACACCCCATACGTCACGCCGCCCACGCGCTGTTTGATGTCTTTGACGCAGGTGTCGAACAATTCCCACAAGCGCGGAATGTCGCCGATGGTCGCCTTCGAATAACGCCCTTGCACCCCGGCGATGACCAGGGCTTTACCCGCTTCCATGCGTGGCTCCAACGGTTGTTTTGTCTGCTGATCCATACGAACAGTCTCCTTCTTATGAGGGTACAAACCCGTATCGAGTATAGGGGGATATCTGCGCAGCACTCCATGCAGAAAATTTTCCTACGCATCTGGACAACTGGCCATCATCGACCGTATTGTCTGCCCCGCAGGCCACCGCAGTGGCCAACGTCGCTCGGACGGTTCCGGGCGCTTACGTACTTCGAGGCAACAATGGCAGACCAAGGTTCGCCGCGCCGCTTTGCGCGCATCGATCGACTCCCCCCTTACGTATTCAATATCACTGCCGAGCTGAAGATGGCTGCGCGTCGGCGCGGCGAAGACATCATCGACTTGAGCATGGGTAACCCCGACGGCGCCACGCCACCGCACATTGTCGAAAAACTCGTGCAGGTCGCCCAGCGCGAAGACACCCACGGCTACTCCACCTCCAAAGGCATTCCGCGTCTGCGCCGGGCGATTTCGCGTTGGTACAAAGACCGTTATGAAGTGGACATCGACCCTGAGTCCGAAGCCATCGTGACCATCGGTTCCAAGGAAGGCCTGGCGCACTTGATGCTGGCCACCCTGGACCAAGGCGACACCGTACTGGTGCCCAACCCGAGCTACCCGATTCACATCTACGGCGCGGTGATTGCCGGCGCCCAGGTGCGCTCGGTGCCTCTGGTGCCCGGCGTGGATTTCTTCGCCGAGTTGGAGCGCGCCATTCGTGGCTCGATCCCCAAGCCGAAGATGATGATCCTGGGCTTCCCGTCCAACCCCACCGCGCAGTGCGTGGAGCTGGATTTCTTTGAACGCGTGATCGCCCTGGCCAAGCAGTACGACGTGCTGGTGATCCACGACCTGGCCTACGCCGACATCGTCTACGACGGGTGGAAAGCCCCGTCGATCATGCAGGTGCCGGGCGCCAAGGACATTGCGGTGGAATTTTTCACCCTGTCCAAGAGCTACAACATGGCCGGCTGGCGCATCGGTTTCATGGTGGGTAACCCGGAACTGGTCAGCGCCCTGGCACGCATCAAGAGCTACCACGACTACGGCACCTTCACGCCGCTGCAAGTCGCCGCCATTGCTGCCTTGGAAGGTGACCAGCAGTGCGTGAAAGACATCGCCGAGCAGTACCGCCAACGCCGCAATGTGCTGGTCAAGGGCCTGCATGAGCTGGGTTGGATGGTGGAGAACCCGAAGGCGTCGATGTACGTCTGGGCGAAGATCCCCGAGCACTATGCCGCCATGGGCTCGCTAGAATTTGCCAAGAAGCTGCTGCTGGAGGCGAAGGTGTGCGTGTCGCCGGGCATCGGGTTTGGTGAGTACGGCGATGATCACGTGCGCTTTGCGCTGATCGAGAACCAGGACCGGATTCGCCAGGCGGTGCGCGGGATTCGGACGATGTTCCGGGCCGATGGCCTGGGCCCTAAAGCCTGACGCGACCTATCTGTAAAAATGCGGTAACCCATGTGGGAGCGGGCTTGCTCGTGAATACGGTACATCAGTCAACACATTCGGTGACTGATACTGCGCATTCGCGAGCAAGCCCGCTCCCACATTTGGATTGGGTTTTCACCCCGCCCTCATGGTGTGGGGCTGCTAAACCACCAACGACAACAGCATGATGAAGATCAGCGCCACAATCGACAGGATGGTCTCCATTGCCGTCCACGTCTTGAACGTCTCGGCCACGGTCATATTGAAATACTGCTTCACCAGCCAGAACCCCGCATCGTTGACGTGAGACAGGATCAACGAACCCGCCCCCGTCGCCAGCACCAGCAGTTCCCGGTTAACCCCCGGAATCATCCCCACCACCGGCACCACGATGCCTGCGCCAGTAATGGTCGCCACGGTCGCCGAACCGGTCGCCACACGAATCACCGCCGCCACCAGCCATGCCAGCAAAATCGGATTGATCTGCGCGTTCACTGCCATGTGGCCGATCACGTCGCCCACGCCGCTGGTGACCAGCATCTGCTTGAAGCCGCCACCGGCACCGATGATCAGGATGATCGCCGCCGTGGGCGCCAGGCTGGCGTCGAGCAGCTTGAGGATCTGTTTGGAACCGATGCCCTGGCGATGGCCAAAGGTGTACAGCGACAACAGCAACGCCAGCAGCAGCGCGGTGATCGGGTGGCCGATCATGTCCATCCAGTTGCGAATGGCGTGGCCGTCCGGCAGGGCGATGTCGGCGAAGGTCTTGAGCAGCATCAGGAACACCGGCAGCAACACGGTGATCAGGGTCACGCTGAAGCTCGGCAGGTTTTTGTTTTCTGGCTCACGGGCCAGTTGATCAACCAGTTCCTGGGACGGGTTGCCCGGGATGTACTTGGCGATGAACGTGCCGAAGATCGGGCCGGCGATGATGGCGGTCGGCAATGCGACGATCAGGCCGTAGAGGATGGTCTTGCCGATGTCCGCGCCAAACACGCCGATGGCCAGCAGTGGGCCCGGGTGCGGTGGCACCAGGCCGTGCACCGCCGACAGGCCGGCAAGCAACGGGATGCCGATTTTGATCAGCGACACACCGGTGCGGCGCGCCACGATAAACACCAGCGGGATCAGCAGCACAAAGCCGATCTCGAAGAACAGCGGGATGCCCACCAGGAACGCGGCGAACATCATCGCCCACTGCACCTTCTCTTTGCCGAAGGCGCGGATCAGGGTCTGGGCGATCTGATCGGCGCCGCCGGATTCAGCCATCATCTTGCCGAGCATCGTGCCCAGCGCAAGGATGATGCCGACAAAGCCGAGCACGCCGCCGAAACCGTCCTGGAACGCCTTGATGATCTTGTCCACGGGCATGCCCGAGGTCAGGCCCAGGAAGCCGGCCGCGATGATCAGTGCAATGAACGGGTGCACCTTGAATTTGGTGATCAGAACGATCAACCCGATGATAGTGACCACTGCATCAAGCAGTAGGTAAGACTCGTGGGACATGCCAAACATGGGGGGTCTCTCCTGTTTGTTGTTGTTATTAAAGCGGGTGTTGAATCTTTCGCCGGGGATAGCGCTATCTTTTCCGGCAAAAAATTAATGAGTAGGTTCAAAGCCGTGTTGCAGCCACCAGGCATGGGTTTGCTCGGCCAGGTCCTCGACGCTGTCTTCGCTGGCGTTGAGGGCCAGGGTCAGCGGCTCGCCCACGGGCGATTCAAGGGTGGCGAACTGGCTGTCGATCAAGCTTGCCGGCATGAAATGGCCGGGGCGATGGGACACGCGGTCGGCGGCGACGGCGCGGGTCAGCTCCAGGAAGACGAACCCCAGGCCGGGTGCGGCTTCGCGCAGGTGGTCGCGGTATTTCTTTTTCAGGGCTGAACAGGTAAGCACCGGGTGCTCGCCCGCCTTGAGCGAACGGCGCAGTTCATCGCACAGGATGTCGAGCCAGCCGGCGCGGTCGTCGTCGTTGAGGGGGTGGCCGGCGCTCATCTTCTCGATGTTCGCGGCGGGGTGAAAGCTGTCGCCTTCGATGGCAGTGGCGCCGTTCAGGCGGCACAGGGCCTCGCTGACGCTGGACTTGCCACAGCCGGAAACACCCATGATGACCAGGGCGGTAACAGGTTGACTCATGAAACACCTCAGGACGCAGATAGCGCTACCTTTGCACGCTGTAAGGCTAGTGCAAAAACAGGCTTTTCCCGCGCCGTCTTGTCATTTTTATGGAGTGACGCGTGCATCCTCTCCAATCATTTGAACCGGATCAGGCAACCCTGCGTTCAAGAATTTGCAGCCATTTGGAGACAGCGCTACCTTAGTGCCTCGATTTTTGTTTGGCAAGCCGCCTGATGACCTCCAAGAACGATAAAAAATTGCGCACCACGGGTCGCCCGACCCTCAACGAAGTCGCCCGCCTGGCCGGCGTCAGCCCGATTACCGCGTCCCGCGCCTTGCGAGGCGTGAGCACCGTGGCCAAGGAGCTGGTGGAAAAAGTCCAGCAGGCCGCCAGCGAGCTGAACTACGTGGTCAACCCGGCCGCCCGTGCCCTGGCGTCGGCCCAGAGCCATTCGGTGGTGGTCATCGTGCCGTCGCTGTCCAACCTGCTGTTTATCGAAACCCTCGAAGCCATCCACCAGGTATTGCGGCCCAAGGGCTTTGAAGTGCTGATCGGCAACTCCCACTATTCCCGTGAAGAAGAAGAGAACCTGCTGCGCAACTACATGGCCTATCAGCCACGGGGCTTGCTGCTGACCGGCTTCGACCGCACCGAGAGCGCGCGACGGATGGTCGAGGCCAGCAATGTGCCGTGCATCTACATGATGGACCTGGACCCCAACGCCGGCGTGAACTGCGTGGGTTTCTCGCAACTGAGCGCGGGGGAAACGGCGGCGGCGCACCTGCTGTCCCGTGGGCGCAAGCGCCTGGCGTATATCGGTGCGCAGTTGGACCAGCGCACGTTGCTGCGGGGCGAGGGCTTTCGCCGCGCGTTGCAGCAGGCGGGCCTGTACGACCCGGCGCTGGAACTGCTGACCCCGCGCCCCTCCTCCGTTGGCCTGGGCGGCGAGCTGTTCTTGCAGATGCTGGCAGCCCATCCGGACGTGGACGCGATCTTCTTTGGCAACGACGACCTGGCCCAAGGCGCCCTGCTGGAAGCCCTGCGCCATGGTATCAAGGTGCCAGAGCGTGTGGCGGTGCTGGGTTTCAACGATTTGCCGGCGTCCTCCTTCATGGTGCCGCGCCTGAGCAGCATCAGCACCCCGCGAGAAGCCATCGGGCGACGTGCGGCGGAGCATTTGCTGACGGTCATGGCCGGCAACAAGATCGCCAAGCCGGTGGTGGACATGGGGTTTGAGTTGCAGGTGCGTGAAAGCACCTGAGCTGCGTGCCAAGCACATCCCTGGCGATGGCGGTGTGTCAGGCAATGCTGTGCCGGCTAATCTGCCGCTATCGCAGGCAAGCCAGCTCCCACATTTTTGACCGCGCCGGCTCCTACGGTGATGTGGGCGGGTCAGTCCGGATTGGCCAGCCGTTGTACCAGCGCCGAGGCGCCTTTGTGCAAGGGCTGGTGCTTCAACCACACCGCGTTCACCACCATCGCCAGCCCGTTCTCGATGTTCTTGAAGTCCAACCGCCGTAACCGGCCTGCCGCCAGCAGTGGCGCCACCGCCGATTGCGGGAAATTGCCCCAGCCCAGGCCCGCCTCGACCATGTCCAACGCCACGCCCAGGCTGTCGGTACGCCAATAGGATTGCCCCACGAGTGGGCGGCGATCGCTGAGAGGACTGTCCCGGCCCGCCACCAGAATCTGCCGTACCCGCACCAGGTCTTCCAGAAACGGCTCGCCCTGCGCCTGAGGATGGTGCGGGCTGATGCAGGCGATCAACTGCTCACTGGCGACAAACTGAAAACGCTCCAACACGTTCACGCTCAGCCCTGCAAACACCAGGCACACCTGCACGCGCCCGCTGTGCAGCAACTGCAACACGTCATCTTGTGGCGCTGTCAGCACTTCGATTTCCAACAGTGGAAATTGCTCGCTGATGTCGGCGATGGCCGCGAGCAAACGCCGAGTATTGATATCCACCCCCACACCTATCGACAACTTGCTTTCCAACCCCTGGGACAGCTGCAACGCGTGCACCTGCAACTGCTTGAGCTGTTCGGCCATCAACCGTGCATGGGGGATCAGCGCCAGCGCGAGGTCGGTGGGCACCGGCTCGCGGTGGCTGCGATCAAACAATAGGTAACCCAGTTCGGCCTCAAGGTTGGCGATGCCCATGCTCACCGCCGAAGGCACCTTGCCCAGCGCCCGCGCCGCCGCTGAAAAAGAGCCGCCCTCCACCACGGCCAGGAACACTTCAACGCTGTCGCTGGAAAAGCTCATCTCGTCACCTATCAACAAAACTGAAAGCTTCTGACTTTTTGTGTCAGCCATATTGACGCTATCTTCCGCGCCTTGTGACGTTCCTGTCACCCGAAAAAAGAGGAAGCGGTATGCAAGGCGTGAAACGCAAACTGGTGTATGTGTCGCTCTATGAGCTGATCGGCATGACCTTCTCGGCCCTCGGCCTGGCGCTGCTGTCCGGCACACACCCGTCCAGCACTGGGCCCCTGGCGGTGGTGATCACCACCGTTGCGGTCACCTGGAACTTCATCTACACCACCCTGTTCGAGCGTTGGGAAAGCCGCCAGCATGACCGCACGCGCACAGTCAAACGGCGCATCGCCCACGCCGTGGGGTTCCAGCTGACGCTGATCGTGTTCCTGATTCCGCTGATCGCCTGGTGGATGAACGTGAGCCTCGTGCAGGCGTTCCTGCTGGACCTGGCGCTGATCCTGTTCATCCCCTGCTACACCTTTGCCTTCAACTGGCTGTTCGACCGCACCTTCGGCCTGCCCGCATCGGCGCTACCCGCCACATCGACGTAGCTTCGAGCGTGCACCGCTGCTAGATTCCTTCAGGTCATTTTCAGCGACAGGGAAGCACCATGGGACACTCATTGAAAATCTTGGGCCGCACGTCCTCCATCAACGTGCGAAAAGTCCTGTGGACCTGCCAGGAACTGGGCATCGACTACCACCGTGAAGACTGGGGCATCGGCTACAGCCCTACCCAGTCCCCCGAGTTCCTCGCCCTGAACCCCAACGCCCAAGTGCCGGTGCTGATCGACGACCATGGCGTGCTGTGGGAATCGAACACCATCTGCCGTTACCTCGTAGGCCTCTACCAACGCCACGACCTGCTGCCTGCCGAACCCGCCCCACGGGCCCGGGTGGAGCAATGGATGGACTGGCAAGCCACCGAACTCAACCCATCATGGGGCTACGCGTTCCACGCCCTGGTGCGCCAGAACCCGGACTACCAGGACCCGCAACGCATCAGCGCGGGCGTTCAAGCCTGGAATGACAAGATGGGCCTGCTGGAGCAACAGTTGCTGAAAACGGGCGCCTATGTAGCCGGCGATGAGTTCAGCCTCGCCGACATCCTCGTCGGCCTGTCGGTACACCGCTGGCGCAATGCGCCACTGGAGCACCCGCCCTACCCGGCGGTCGAGGCGTATTACCAGCGGCTCAGCCAGCGCCCGGGTTTCCAGAAGTTCGCCCTGGACGGTCACAACTGAGCCCCGCGCCATAAAACCTGCAAACACAAGGCCTTGGCGCAATAAATCGGTGAATGTGAAGCCAAACACAAGCAACTTCACACGCAGCGATTTCCGTTAGCAGGCTAAGATTCCAGGCCACTGCTCCTGGAATCTCGCTCATGTCGACACTCACTGCCTCTGCCACTGACGGCATCGACCCGATCCGTGCCGCCCATATCAGCGCACGCATTGACCGCCTGCCCGCCGTCGCCACCGTCTGGCGCCTGGTGGCGCTGCTGTCGATTGGCGGCTTTTTCGAGCTGTATGACCTGTTCCAGACGGCCTATATCAGCCCTGGCCTGATCAGCGACGGGCTGTTCCACACCGGCAGCGAGGGCGTGTTCGGCTTCTCGGACCAGGCCGCGTTCGCCTCGGCGACCTTCCTCGGCCTGTTCCTTGGCGCCAGCCTGCTCAGCCCGATTGCCGACCGTTTCGGGCGCCGTGCAATCTTCACCTTCGCGCTGGTCTGGTACACCGTCGCCACAGTGTTGATGGGGATCCAGACCTCCGCCCTGGGCATTATTTGCATGCGTTTTCTGGTGGGCATTGGCCTGGGGATCGAGTTGGTGACCATCGATGCCTACTTGTCGGAACTGGTGCCCAAGCGCATGCGCAGCTCGGCGTTTGCCTTCGCGTTTTTCGTGCAATTCCTGTCGGTGCCGGCCGTGGCGCTGATGTCGTGGTGGCTGGTGCCCCAGGCACCGTTTGGCATTTCCGGCTGGCGCTGGGTGGTGTTGGCCAGTGCGGTGTTTGCGCTGTTTATCTGGTGGCTGCGCAAACGCCTGCCGGAATCACCGCGCTGGCTCGCACAGAAAGGCCGCTTCGAGGAAGCCAGTGCGATCCTCGACACTCTGGAAGCCCGCTGCCAGAAGGATCACGGCAAACCCCTGGATGCGCCGGAGCCCGAGCCCGTCAGCGTGCAAGGCAGCGGCCGCTTTGCCGATATCTGGCAACCGCCGTACCGCCGCCGCGCGTTGATGCTGATCGTGTTCCATGTGTTCCAGGCCATTGGTTTCTTCGGCTTCGGCAACTGGTTGCCGGCGCTGCTGTCGGGCCAGGGCGTCAGCGTGACCCACAGTTTGATGTACGCGTTCATCATCACCCTCGCCTATCCATTGGGGCCATTGCTGTTCGTGAAGGTGGCCAATCGCTTTGAGAACAAGTGGCAGATTGTCGGCTCAGCCCTGGGCGCGATGATCTTCGGCAGCCTGTTCGCCCTGCAAACCACGGCGGTGGGCCTGGTGATCTGCGGGGTGATGATCACCTTCTGCAACGCCTGGCTCAGCTTCAGTTATCACTCGTACCAGAGCGAGCTGTTCCCCACCAACATCCGTGCGCGGGCGGTGGGGTTCTGCTATTCGTTCAGCCGCTTGTCCACGGTGTTCAGCAGCCTGTTGATCGGCCTGATCCTCGACCACCTGGGCACGCCCGGCGTGTTGGCGTTCATTGCCAGCAGCATGCTGATCGTGATGATCACCATCAGTGGGTTCGGGCCGCGCACGCGGAACCTGGCGTTGGAAAACATCGCACACTGACGGCAAGGATCGGCCGTCGACAGGACAATACTTGCCGCGACGGCCGCGCCAGCCCCAATAAATACGGGGGGATGGCCCCCGGCACGCTATTTGCTCCACCTGTGGCACCGAACACACCCCAGGTGAGCAATCATGCTGATCAACAACAACACCCAAGCCATTTCCACCGTGCAACAGCTCAAGCGTGCCGACATGGACCCGGCCAACGCCGCCGCCAGCACGCTGTACAGCGGCGCCCTGCAGGCTGCGCAGCAAAGCGTGACCGTACCGGCTGCGCAGAAGGACCTGGACAAGGCCAACGACCGTATCGACGAGGCCTTCGCCAAGACCCGCGTGCAGTTGCAAGCCACCACCGCAGCCCCTGCGGCGACCACTGATGTGCCGGCAGCCGGCTCCAGCACCAGCACCGCCCGCGCTGACTTCACCGACTACATGAACAAAACCCCGGCCGAGCGTATCCGTGAGCAACTGCTCAAGGAACAGGGTTTGACCGAGGAAGAAGTGCAGGCCATGCCGCAGGAAAAACAGGACGCGATCGCCAAGCAAGTGGCTGAGCGCGTGAAGGAGCAACAGGATCAGCAAGTCGCAGCCAAAGCCACTGACCCGGCACAAGCCGTGAAAGAAACCCTGGCCGCGATCTGACACCACATTCTGTAGGAGCCCGGCTTGCCGGCGATGAGGCCCTTGAGTTCGATGTTGATCTCAGGGACGCCATCGCCGGAAAGCCGGGCTCCTGCAGGTTTGAGCTGCTTCAGTTATTGCAGTTGCAACGTCGAGTTGAACTGACTGATCGCATCCACCACATGCCGTGAGCCTTCCTGAATCTCCAGGATCACCTGCCCCGCCTCATTCGCCAGTTCCACCCCCAGCCCGGTGCGGCTCAAGCTCGACTGCATGCTCGACACCGCGCTCACCGACAGGTCGTGGTTTTTGCGCACCACATCCACAATCTCCACCGTCGCCTGGCTGGTCCGCGCCGCGAGGCTGCGCACTTCGTCGGCCACCACCGCAAACCCGCGCCCATGCTCACCGGCGCGTGCCGCTTCAATCGCCGCGTTAAGCGCCAGCATATTGGTTTGCTCGGCGATGCTGCGGATGGTCTGCACGATAGCGCCGATGATGTCCGACTGCTTGCTCACGGCATCGATGCTTTGTGCAGCTTGGTTCAGGTCGTGGGAGATTTCTTCGATGATCTGCACCGTTTGCTGCACCACCTCCGAGCCCTTGCGTGCGCAGGCGTCGTTCTGCACCGAGGTGGCGTGGGCCGAATCCGCAGCGGTGCGCAGGGTGGTGACCTGATCGGTGATGTCACTGGCGAACTTCACCACTTTGTACAAGCGGCCGTTGGTGTCGAAGATCGGGTTGTAGGACGCTTCCAGGAACAGCGTCTTGCCGTATTTGTTTTTGCGCTCGAAACGGTGGGAGTGATATTCGCCGCGGTTGAGCGAGGCCCAGAACGCCTTGTACGAAGGCGACTCCACCTCGCTGCGATGGCAGAACATGCTGTGGTGCTGGCCGATGATTTCTTCGCGCGAGTACTGCACGGTGCGCAGGAAATTGTCGTTGGCGTTGATGATCTGGCCCTGGGGGGTGAACTCAATCACCGCCATCGAGCGACTGATGGCGTCGATCAGGCTCTGGTTTTCGTGTTCATGGTGGACCCGCGCGGAAATATCCGACGCCACCTTGATTACGCTCTGCACCTGGTTCTGGCTGTCGAGCACCGGCATGTAGCTGGCCTCCAGCCATACTTCCTGGCCGCGCTTGTTCAAGCGCATAAAGGTGCCGCTGAGGGCCTCGCCCCGCGCCAGGTCGCGCCACAACTTGGCGTAGGCCTCGGTGTGGGTGTAGGCCTCTTCGCAGAAGACCCGATGATGTTTGCCGCGAATCTCCTCCACGGTGTAGCCCATGGCTTTGCAGAAGTTATCGTTGGCATCGAGAATCACGCCATTGCGGTCAAACTCGATCATCGCCATGGAACGGCTGATGGCGGCGAGTTTGGCGTTGGCTTCGGTAAGGGCACAGGAGAAACGTTCGATTTCTTGCAGGTCGGATTTGTGATGGCGGTTGAACATGGTCAGATCACCCTTGATTCCCGGCGCCTGGAAGGCGCATTCCATTCATAAGTTGGATAGTGCTGGCAAACCTTTCATGGGGAACAAACCATCCGAATCGCTTTATATGGCAAGCGTCATCACGGTTCTGGGTGAGCATAGACAGGGCTTGGCGCTATGCAAGGTCACTAGTCAGCCAGCATTTTTAACAATGCGCTGACCGCCGCCGAAGCAGGCCGTGTTGGAGAACCCACCAAGGCAAATTCGCGGTGCATCGGTACCGTCAACGGCATGACACGCAGGCCATTTCGCTGGGCCGGCAAGGCCATTTCGGGCACCAGTGTCACGCCGACGCCTTCACGGACCAGGCTGAAGGCACTGTTGAACTCACGCACTTCCACACGGATATCACGCAGGCTCAGCCCGGCTGCGGCTCCCAGGCTACGGGCGTTGGCGGTGCAACCACCGGTGGCCAGCACGAACGGTTGCTCCAGCAACTCTTCCAGCGACACCGTCGCGTCTGCCGGGCGCAGCGCCAGCGGATGCTCGGCCGGCAGCACCGCCATCCAGAAATCACGCCCCAGTACCGTGGCCTTGCGCTCGGGCTTGGGGTTGAGCACCACGCCCAGGTCGATCAGGTCGGCCTCCAGCAAGGTGTGCACTTCGCTGTCGGTGACATCCAGGGTGGTGACCTCGATACCGGGGTTCAATTGACGGAAACGTTGCAGCAACGGTGTCAGAAACGTCGCCAGCACCATAGGGAAACTGGCAATACGAATGCTCCCACGCAGCAGCGGGCGCGCTTCATCGACGGTGGTCCGAATGGTCTGCAACGCTCCAAGCATCACCCGCGCCTGTTCGATCACACTCAAGCCCAGGGCGGTGGGCAAGGTCTTGCGCGGCTCACGGGTAAACAATTGCACCCCCAGGGTCGCCTCCATACCGGCCATGGCCTGGCTGGCAGCGGATTGGGTCATGCCCACGCGCTCGGCGGCGGCGGTGATGCTGCCGTGGTCGGCCACGGCCACCAGCAGGCGCCAGTGCATCAGGTTCATCATGGCAGTAGCTGTCCTTATGGCGGGGCTATGAAGGTTTAATTTTACGCAAGGTGTCATGCCCGTGAGACTGGCGCAAACCCTAAGGAGTCGCCCTTGATGAAACTGTATTTCTTCCCCCACGCCTGCTCCCTCGCCCCGCATATCGTGCTGCGCGAACTGGCCCTGCCGTTCGAGCTGGTGCGGGTGGACAACCAGACCAAAACCACCGCCAACGGCGAGAACTTCCTGCAGATCAACCCCAAGGGCTACGTGGCGGCGCTGCAACTGGACAATGGCCAGGTGCTGACCGAAGCCAGCGCGATCCTGCAATACCTGGCCGACCAGAAAACCGAAGCAGGCCTGGCCCCGGCCAATGGCAGTTGGGAGCGCGTGCGCTTGCAGGAATGGCTGAACTTCATCGCCAGCGAAATCCACGGCGGCCTGGCGATCTTCTTCAATGGCGCGATCCAGGGCGACGTGCGCGCCATGTTCCTCACCACGTTGCACAAGCGTTTCGCGATTCTGGTGCAGACGCTTGAGCGCCAGGATTACCTGCTGGAGTCCGGGTATTCGGTGGCCGATGCCTACCTGTTCGTGGTGCTGCGCTGGGCGGCGTTTAACGACATCGACCTGCAGGAATGGCCGGCGCTGGCAGCGTTTCAACAGCGCATCAGTGAGCGGCCAGCGGTGATGACCGCACTGGCCATCGAAGCCGCCTGACCTCTCCCCGTAGGAGCCGGCTCCTACAGGGGGAAGGGGGTGGTTTGGAGGAAGGCACTCAGTGCCAGCACGTCCACTGAACCGGAGCGGTCCTGGTCCAGGTGCGCCACGTGGCGGCGCACCGCTTCATGGACCTGCCGCACGCCCTGCCCCAGCTGCAGCGGGCCACGCAGGTCCACGGCCTGCGCGGCGACGATCAGTTCGATACTCGCCAGCCACAGCACCCGTTCGGTCAAACGGCGGGTCTTGTCGACCACGGCCAGCGCTTGACCGGCGTAATCTTCCACGCGATCGGCCACTGGCACACTCACCGCCGGCAACGGGTTGGCCAAGTGCCCGATCTCGGCGACCAGTGCCGAGCTGGTACGTTGCAACGCCGCCATCCCGACATGCCCCGGCTGGGTAATCAAAAACCGTGGCAGCTCACTGGACGCAGGCGATAACAGTTTGGCGATGCGTTCGGCACTGCACGCCGCCACTCGGCTCAAGGCCAACCCCAGGCCTTCGGCCGCCAGTGCCAGGTGGGTACTGTCAAAATTCGCCGTGGCCAACACCCGCGCCTCTTCGCTGATCAACGCTGGGTTATCCGCACCGCTGCGCAGTTCCAACTCGATCAGTTCATGCAGCTGTTTCAACGCCTGCTGCGCAGCGCCCTGTACCACCGTGGCACAGCGAAAGCTCAACGGGTCCTGCAAGCGGCGCGGGCTATCGGCTAAGTCTCCGCCCGCCAACAACTGCAACAACGCCGCCGATTGTTCGGCCTGCCCCGGCGCCGCTCGCAGGCGCGACGCCCACGGCTGGAACGGGCTGAGGTTGGCCCGATAGCCTTCGCACGAAAGTGCCAATGCCGCCAGCAACGCCGCCAGCACCTGCTGCGCGTCGGCCACCAGCAAGGCGCCCAGGCCGACACTCGCGGCATTCGCCGAGACCAGCGCCAGGCCGTCCTTGCCGGTCAACGGCACCGACAACGCCAGGCTCAGGTGGGCCAAGGGCGCCAGGTCACTCTCACCCAATGAGCCGAGCAACGGCACCTCGGGCTCGACCCCGGTATTGAGCAGCGCCAGCAACGCATCCGCCGCTTCTGGTGAAATGCCCGAACGGCCCTGAGCCAACCCCGCCAGCCGCGC
Source organism: Pseudomonas sp. BIGb0164 (assembly GCF_024810135.1). Taxonomy (NCBI): domain Bacteria; kingdom Pseudomonadati; phylum Pseudomonadota; class Gammaproteobacteria; order Pseudomonadales; family Pseudomonadaceae; genus Pseudomonas; species Pseudomonas sp. BIGb0164. The sequence continues at coordinate 416,440 of NZ_JANUEA010000005.1, forward strand.
CGCCATGATCGCGCGCACTTCCTGTCGGTTGGCCAGGCGCCCCACCCCCACCGCCCGGCCCAGGGGGATGTTTGCCTGCACAGGTGCCACAGGCGTATCCACCGCCGCGCCGAGGCCGGTGGTCACGCCATAAATCGGTGTGCCTTCGGCGGCCAGTTTCAGCAGCAATGCGTGACCGTCTTCGATGCGTTGACGGGCCAGAGGGGTAAAGTCGGCCGATGCATCCTGCCGGGCAATCGCCAATAAATCCGCGAGCGCCAGGCCTTGGGGATCCAGCTCAATCATGCCCAGCGCAACCGCTGGCCAATCCCCTGGCGCTTGGCTTTTTCCAGCAGGGCGTGGCCCAGGGCGATATCGCTGAGGCTCAGCCCGCGATGCCAGAACAGGATGGTTTCTTCAGGGTTTTCCCGGCCGTTTTTCAAGCCGGCAACGATCTGCCCCAGCTCGGCATGCAGGGTGTCGGCACTGAGTTTTCCGGCGTCGACATGGGCACGTAACGCGCCAAACAGACCGCCCTTGCACTGGCCCCAATCATCGACCACCAACTTGCTCATAATGTCGGTGAGCGACAGTTCCACCGCGCTCATGGTGCCGTAGGGCACGACAAACGCCCCGGGTTTGATCCAGTCGGTGCGCAGCAAGGGCTCGGGCTGATCCAGGCGCGAGGCCTCGACCACGATGTCGGCGCCACGCACGGTGCTTTCCCAATCCTCGGTGACGATCACCGGTTTGCCCAAGTCCTGGCGCAGGCGTTCGGCGAAGGCTTCGCGGCTTTCGCTGCGGCGCGAATGCACGCGGATTTCCTCGAAGTCAAACAGGTGGTCGAGCAAGCGCACATTCCAGTATGCGGTGCCACGGGCGCCGATATGCGCCAGCACTTTGCTGTCGGGCCGGGCCAGGTATTTGGCGCCGATGGCAGTGACCGCGCCGGTGCGCATATCGGTGATGGCCGAGGCGTCGAGGATCGCCTTGGGAATGCCGGTGGCCGGGTCCAGCAGGTTGAGGATCGCCAGTTCCGAAGGCAGGCCCTTGCGGTAGTTGTCGACGAAATCGCCCACCACTTTCACGCCCGCGTAACCGATGTTGCCGCCGAGCACGCCGCGCAGTACGTTGAAGTGGCCGTTGATCTCGCCGCCGGGAATCAAGTGGGTGCGCGGCTCGATCACCGCCTCGCCCCGGCCCTGGATCGCCAGGCTGGCTTCGATGGCGGTGAGGATCTCGTCGTTGGAGAGGCCCAGTTCATCGATGTCGAGGCCGTTGAGAAAATCGATATAGATCGGTTGCATGATTAAGGGGCCTTGAAGACGATTTGCTGCACATCGACCTTTTTAGGGATCAGGCCGTTGGCGAAGAACAGGTCGGCGGTGCGTTGCTGGTTGGCGACGTCGACGGCTTGCAGCGGGCGGATCGGCGCGGGCGAGCGGTGTTCGAAGTAGCTGCGCACCACCGCCGGTGGCAGGCCCAGGGTCTTGGCCATCAGGGCGATGCTGTCGTCGGGCTGGTCGAGGGACAGGCGCTGCGCCTTGGCCAGGGTCTGGATAATCGTGGCGACGGCCTGCGGGTGCTGTTGAGCGAACGGGTGGTTAACCACAAAGAAACTCCCGGCCGGGTTGAGGCCCTGGCCATCGCCCAACACGCGGGCGGAACCGTCGACCACGGCGGCCGAGTAGTACGGGTCCCACACCACCCACGCGTCGACCTTGCCCTGCTCGAACGCGGCGCGCCCATCGGACGGCGACAGGTACACCACGTTCACGTCTTTCCATTGCAGACCGGCGCGCAGCAGGCTTTTCAAGAACAGGTTGTGCGCACTGGAGCCCTTGAGCAGCGCCACGCGCTTGCCCTTGAGTTCGGCCACGCTCTGGATCGTGCTGGCCTTGGGTACCAGCACCGCTTCGGTCTTGCCTTCATTGGGCTCGACAGCGAAGTACTGCAAATCAATGCCAGCCGCCTGGGCGAAGATCGGCGGGATGTCGCCGATATTGCCGATGTCCAGGCTGCCGCCGTTCAACGCCTCGATCAGCGGCGGACCGCCGAGAAACTCGATCCACTGCACCTGGGTGCCGGGCAGCGCGGCTTCAAAGAGCTTGTGCTCACGGGCCAGCACCATGCTCACCGAGCTTTTCTGGTAGCCGATGCGCAAGGTGGCCGGGTCGGCCGCCAGCACGTGACCGGCGACCAGCGATAAAACGGCAGCAGCGAGGAATTTAAGCATCAGAGCGCCCCCTTGACCTTGGCCGCGACGTCCGCCGGCACCCACTGTTGCCAGACTTGTGGTTGTTCCCTGAGGAACGTCAACGCAACCTGGCGCGGTTGCTCACGCTTCTCGCTCATCTGCGCGAGGGTGCCGTTGAGCAGGTCGATCGGCAGGTCGACTTTCTCGAAGAACGTCACCAGTTGCGGGTACTGCGCCTTGAACGGCGCCGACACGCCAATCGCCAAATGCGCGGGCAACGAACGGGTGCCGATAGGGTGCGGGTTGTGGGCGTCGGCCAAGGTTTTCCAGGCTTCGGCGTTGAACGGCGGCTCTTCCAGCTTGATCAGCTTGAAACGGCCCAGTAGCGGCGTCGGCGACCAGTAGTAGAACAACACCGGCTTGCCACGACGGATCGAGGACGCCACCTCGGCGTCCAGCGCCGCACCGGAACCGGTGCGGAAGTTGACGAAGGTGTCGGTCAAGCCATAGGCCTTGAGCTTCTGGCTGTTGACGATCTCGGAGGTCCAGCCGGTGGGGCTGTTGAGGAAGCGCCCTTTGCTCGGGTCTTCGGGGTCGCGGAACACGTCTTTGTAGCGCGCCAGGTCGGCCACTGACTTGAGGTCCGGCGCCAGCGGCTTGATACCCCGTTCGGCATCGCCCTTGATCACGTACTCGGGCACCCACCAGCCTTCGGTGGCGCCTTTGACCGTGTCGCCCAGGCCGAACACCTTGCCTTCGCTTTCCGCCTTGACCCACGCCGGACTGCGCCCGGCCCACTCTTCGCCGATCACTTGGATGTCGTCCTTGGCCAGGGCGGCTTCCAGGCTCACGGTGCTGCCGGGCAAGGTGTCGGTGGGCAGGCCGTAGCCTTTCTCGACGATCACGCGCAGCACTTCGGTAATCAAGCTGCCGCTTTCCCAGGTGATGTCACCGAAGTGGATCGGCTTGACCGCGTCGGCGGCGGGCGCGTGTTGGGCCACCAGGGCCAGGGCCAGTAGCGAGCCACCGAGCAGGTGTTTGATCTTTTTCATGTGTAGCCTCTTGGTGATTCGATTTCGAGAACAACGCAAAACCAGTGTGGGAGTGGGCTTGTGTGGGAGCGGGCTTGCTCGCGAATGCGGTGTGCCAGTCAATGCATCCGGTGACTGATCCACCGTCTTCGCGAGCAAGCCCGCTCCCACATTTGATCTCTGCGGTACTCAAGATCGGTTAAAAGTCATAACTGAGCCGCGTGTAGTAAAACCCCCCCTCCGGCGCGGTCGGCGACAGGTAGCTGTATTGCTGACCGGGCGTCTGGCGCAGGCGGGTGTTGAAGTCGTCGGGTTTGCTGTCGAACAGGTTGTTCACCCCCACCGAGACGCGCAGTTGCTTGGTGAACGCGTAGTTCACGTCCAGGTCGGTGGTCCATTGCGCACTGAAGGTCTGGTCGTATTGGGCGTTGGCTTCGGCAGCCGCGTATTTGCGGTATTTGCCGTAGCGGGTTTCGTTGAGGGCAATGGTCCACTGGCTGATCTTGTGCACCGCGCCGAACACCAGCTTGTCCTCGGGGTAGCCATGCTCGATAAAGCCACGGGCTTCGCGGGTCAGCACTTCGAAGCCGTTGGGGTTTTCGTGGACCTTCTCGATGGTGGTGCGGGCCTTGGTGTAGCCGGCCGACAGGTTCAGGTCGCCGAACTGCGCAAGGTCAATGTTGTACTTGCCGACGATGTCGACGCCCCGGGTGCGGGTGTCGGCGGCGTTGGTCATGAACTGCGCCCAGGAGTACTGGCCGTAGCCGGCATTGGTGAGGATCTGCTCGGCCAACGGCCCGGAAATACCGCCGCTGAACAACAGCCGGTCGCGGATCGAGATCTGGTAGGCGTCGACGGTCAACGAGGCGTGCTCAGTCGGTCGCAGCACCAGGCCCAACGAGTAGTTGGTGGATTTTTCTGGCTTGAGCGCCTGGGCGCCGAGGGCGCGGGCCGCAGGGTTGTCGGCCGGCAGCATGCGGGTCAACACCGGGTTGCCGTTGACGTCCAGGTTGGTGGTGGTGGTCCACGACGTGCCGATCTGCCCCAGGCTCGGCGCGTGATACGCGTTGTTGACCGTCGCGCGCACGCCCACTTGCGGGGTGAAGTCATAGCGCGCCGACAGCTTGCCCGTGGTGGCCGAACCGAAATCCGAGTAGTGCTCGGTGCGCCCGGCCACGCCCACTTGCAGCTTGTCGGTGACCTGGTTTTCCAGGCCGAAATACACCCCGCCCACGTCGCGCTTGAAGGTACCGGCGTCATCCGGGGTCAGGCCCGAAGCCTGCACCGCGCCCACTTGCACGTTGTCGATACCGCCATAGGAGTAGGAGTCGTAGTCACCCGCCTCCAGGCGATATTGCTCATGCCGGTAGGCCACGCCGGCCGAGACGGTCAGCGGGTGGCTGGACCAGTTCACGTCCAGGTCCTTGGCGTAGTCGAGGGTGATGTTGGTCTGGTCGTTGATCAGGGTGGCGACGTTGAATTTGGTCGGGCTGTTGGCGCCGTAGCTCGGGTTGACGGTGTTGAAGGCCAGTTCATCGTGCTCGTCGCGGCCGTAAGTGGCGCTCAGGTCGAAGCGGCCGATGCTGTCATCTTCATAACGGGTGCCCACGGTGATGGCGCCGTCTTCATAGCGATAGCGGTATTTGGGGATCGTGCCGTTGGGGTAGATCGACGCCACGTTGTTAGGGCTGCTGGCCAGCAGCGGCGGCGTGTTGTTCACCGACGTGTCCTGGCCAAAGGTGGCGAAGCTGTAGAGGCGCCATTGATCGTTCAGGCCGATCTCGGCGTTGGCCGCCAGGTTGTATTTGTCACGCCCGGCACCGCCCCAGCGCGGGTCTTGCACCTGGCCGTCGGCCACGTACTTGTCGCCGATGTCGTCGGGCTTGTTGTTCAGGGTGTTGAAGCTCAGGGTCAGGAAGCCATCGCCCGGCAGGCCGATGCCGTACCAGCCGTCGGTGGTCTTGCTGAAGCCGTCGCCCTGGGCGTACTTGCCCAGTTGCGTGTTGATACCGCCGCCGCTGTCGCGCTCCTTGAGCACGATGTTGACCACGCCGGCCACCGCGTCGGAACCATACTGCGCCGAGGCGCCATCACGCAGCACTTCGACGTGGTCGATGGCGCTGATGGGGATCATGTCCAGGTCCACCGGCTGGGCACCAATGAATGGCACGCCCCCGGAAATATTCACCACCGCCGAGGTGTGCCGGCGCTTGCCGTTGATCAGCACCAGGGTCTGGTCAGGCGACAGGCCACGCAAGGACGCGCCCTTGGGGTCCTGGCCACGGGTGGCGCTGTTGTTCTGCGGAAAGTTGAACGAGGGCAGCAACTGGAACAGCGCCTGGTTGAGGCTGGTGGCGCCGGTCTGCTTGAGTTCTTCGGCGTTGATCACGTCCACGGGGGCGCTGCTGGTCAGGGCGGTGGCGTCACTGCGACGGGTGCCGATGGCGACCACGCGATCCAGGGTTGGCGCCTGCGCGGCGCTGGTCTGGGCCTTGACGCTGCTGGTGGCGTTTTTGCTCGCGCCTTCCTTGATGATGAAGGCGCCTTCCGGGCTGACCTGCACTTGCAGGCCGGTGCCCTTGAGCGCGGCGTCGACGGCCTGATGGGCCGACAGCGAACCGTCCACGCTGGCCGAGGAATACTGGCCCAGTTGCGGGGTGAAGGAGATCACCTGGCCGCTCTGTCGGCTGATGTTCAGCAGCACTTCATCCAACGGGCCAGGGGCGATGTGATAGACCTGGCGCGCCTCTTCGGCACTGGCGGTAAACGCGAAAAACAGGCTGGCCAACGGCACCAGGGCAAAGGTTCGAAGCGGCACACGGTTGAACTGACTCACTTTGGCTCCCCCCAAGGAAACTCGAGAACGCTGCTCCCCGCAGCGCTTACGGGAGTGATGTGGGACAGCGAGGGGAAAACTTGCAGATCGTTTGGTTATGTCCTTAGAACCGGGTCCTGGCCTTAAACTGATCACCCATTCAATGTGGGAGCTGGCTTGCCTGCGATGCAGACAACTCGGTACCACAGGCACACCGCGGGGATGCCATCGCAGGCAAGCCAGCTCCCACAGGGGGTCAGGCCGCACTGACGGTCACCCACAAGCCGGTGCGGCGCGTGATGTGAATCGGCAAGGTGCGCGCCAGGGTGTCGAGGATCTGCTGGGGATTGTCGAGACGGTACAGGCCGCTGACGCGCAGGCCAGCGACGCCGGGGTCCAGGCGCAGCACGCCGTTGTGATACGGGCGTAACGCCTCGATCACCTCGGCCAGCGGACGGTCGCGTACCTGCAGGAAACCATCGACCCACGCGGTCGCGGCGGAAGAACTGGCTTCAACAGGGCCAAAGCCCGTGGGGCCGTAGTGCACTTCATGGCCGGCCGCCAGTTGCAGGCGCTCGCCGTCCTGGCGGTCGATCTGCACCGCACCGTTAAGCGCAACGACCTGGCCCTGCCCTTCCCGCTCACGCACCAGAAAGCGATTGCCATAGGCGTGCAGGTGCGCGTGGTCAGTCTGGATCTGAAACTGTCGATTGCGGTCGCTGGCAACCTTGGCGAGTAACTCCCCTTCACGCAGGCGCACCAGGCGCCGTTGCGAATCAAACTGGATATCCGCCGCGCTTTGCGCGTTCAACAGTAATTCGCTGCCATCCGCCAGGGTGACGGTGCGGCGCTCGCCGGTGCCGGTGCGGATATCGGCCGTCAGCTCCGACAAGCCCATGGGCTTGGCCAGCAGCGCTGCGCCGATTGCCACGCCAGCACCGGCCAACGCGACCTGCAACACCTGACGCCGACTGGAAGGCGCGTCCAGCGCCTGCTGCAACACTTTGCCGCTCACCCCCTGGGCCTGGGGAATCTGGAACACCCCCAAACGTGTCTCCAGTTGCTGACACAATGCTTCGTGGCGCGGGTCACTGGCGCGCCACTGGTGATAACGCTGCCAATCCGCCGCCGTGGCCTGGCCTGAACGCAACAGTACATACCAGTGCGTGGCAGTGTCGATCAGCTCATCGTTCATTCCAGGCACAGCCGCAGGCAACGGTTGAGGGCGCGGGCCATGTAGTCGCTCACGGAACGCTGGGAAATACCCAACTCGGCCGCGATTTCCGGGTAGGTCAGGCCATTGAGTTGCGATAACAAAAAGGTCGCCTTGACCTTGGCCGGCAAGCCGTCAAGCAAGTGGTCGATGGCCTGCAGGGCTTCGAGCATTTGCGCCAGGTCTTCCGGCGAGGGTGCGGTAGAGGTTTCGTCGTTGTCGAGGGCGTCGAGGTAGGCGCGCTCCAGGTCACGACGGCGCCACAGCTGGTACATCAGGCGCTGGGCAATGGTGGTGAGCAAGGCGCGGGGTTGCCGGATCGGCACCACCCCCGGCGAACTCAAGAGTTGGACAAAGGTATCGGCGGCGATGTCTTCGGCGTGCGCACGGGAGTCGAGATGACGGTGCAAACGGCTGCACAGCCAGTCGTAATGACTGCGGAACAATCCGCCCACGTAATCGCTGTGAGAAGTGTCGGCGCCGGACATAGTGGCTCCATTTGAGTAGGTTGCGCGTTATGTCCGGTGTTCCGGTGGAGCGATCCTAGCAAGGCTGCTTATTCTTTAATAATATTTAAAAGGTATTTTTATATAACCTTATTGAAGCACCGAGTAACTAGCACTGGCGGCTTGCTGTTGATAGTCCAGCAGCACCTGATAGTCGTCTTCGCTGGCCGGGAGCACTGCCTGCACGCCCAGGGTTTCAACCACTTGCGGCAAATCCTGCAGTGCCTGGTTCATCGCCTGGCGAATCGTGGTGACCTGCTCATCGCTCAAGCTCAGCGGGCCGATGTAAGGCAAGGTCGGGCTGGGCGCGCTGCGGCTGACGAGGCGCAGCCCCGCCACTTCGTGCGGGGCGAAACGGGCCAGGTAGTCGTAGGTCACGCTGTCGATGGCGGCGAGGTCGGCGCGGTTTTCCCGTAGCCAGCGCAGGCTCTCGCGGTGCGCGCCGCTGACGCCGACGCTGGCGAAGAAGCGGCCATCGCGCTGCAACGGCGCGAGGCGTTCGCGCAGCAGGTTCATGCCGCTGTTGGAATCATGGCCATTGATCACGCCCCGGCTGTCGTAGAACTGCGCCAGGGTGGTGCGCGGGTTGTCGTCGCGGGTCAGCAGCAGGCTGCAATGTTCGCCGCCACTGCTGTGGGGCAGTTCGTAGCGCGGGCGGCCGATGATGCGGACCTGGCCGCGCAACTGGGTCATCAGCGGGTAGCCGCAGGTTTGCGTGACGAGCAGTTCGGGGGCGAGCCACAGGCCGTGCAGGTCGAGGTGGTCGGCGTTACGGCGACCGAGATCGAGCCGTTCAAGAATACGCGCCAGCCACTGCTGGTTGGCCTGGTGTATGTGATCCGGCGCAACGTACATCAGCAACTCGGCGTAGTGCTCACTCATGGTCTTGTCTCACGCAAAAGGGTGCCGGGGGCTGTCGATGGCCTTGAGGCCGTGACGGCTGATCAACTGGCCATAGCCCTGCACCAGGAACCCACCACTGCGCGCCACCCACTGTTCGCGGCGCGCACGGTACACGGTGGGTAGCAAATACCAGGGCAGTTTCGGCAAGTCGTGGTGCACCAGGTGCAGGTTGTTGTTGAGGAACAGCCAGGTCCACGGCCAGGACGCTTCGTTGAGCACGGTGCGCTGTTCCGGTTGCGGGTGCGGGCGGTGCTCATAGTAGGAACGGATCGACGCCAGGGACAAGGCCGGCACACTGACCAGCAGCAGGTAGTGCAGCACCGACAACGCGCTGTAGTGGGCGATAAAGCTGAGCATTAGTACGGTGACGGCGCCGTGGCACAGCCACATCGGCCATACCTGCGGCAGGCGCTGCCACTCATGGCGGGCCAGCCGGCCAATCGCCAACGGAGCGGCCAACAGGAAACGGCCTAGCACGGTCTTGGTCAGCCAGTGCACACCGCGTTCGAACAGCGAGCTGCTGTCCCACTGGGCTTGCCTGAGGTAACGGCTTTCCGGGTCGATGCCCGGCAGCGTGAGGTCTTCGTCGTTGTGGTGCAGCAGGTGGCTGTCGCGGTACAGGGTGTAGGGGTACCACACGGCAAACGGGGCGTAACCGAGCAGTTTGTTCACGAACAGCGAACGGGTGGGATGGCCATGGAGCAGTTCGTGTTGCACCGACAGCCACAGCGTCACCAGCGGGATCAGCAACAAAGTGCTCAGCCACAGGCCCAGCCAATGGCTGGCGAACATCACGCTGAACCAGCCGGCATAGACGCCGATGATCAGCAGCCAGGTCGGCCATTCGGTGCGTACGGTAAAGCGTTGCGCCAGGGCTTCGATTTCCCGGCGTTGGGTCAGATCAAGGTAGTTGGCCATCGGCAGCTCAGAGCAGGTGTTTCCTGCTCTGTGCAGCGAGGCCGGAAAATCTTGCAGATCATTTGGTTCTAAGCTTGGAACTCAATGGCCGAATAAGCCGGTTTCGGATTTCTTGGCTTTCTTGTCGGCGCGTTTTTCATCGGCGGTCTTGGCCGGTTTTTTCTTCGCGGCTTTTTTTGAATCCATACCTTTGGCCATGATACGTACTCCACGTGCAGGGGATGTAGCACTGGGTATACCACCTATTGGGCGGCAGAAGGCGCTTATAATCCCCGCCCCTTCCTCACGCCACTTGAACACCATGCCTGAATTGACCCTGGAACTGCTGGCAGAGCCGCTGTGGCCGCTGCTGAACAAGTTTTATCGCAGCCACGACTCGTCGATGAAAGCCCTCAAGGGCGGACGTTTGTGGGTGGCACGAGACGGCGAGATTGTCGCCGGGCTGTGCCTGACCCCGGTGGTCGGCGGGCAGTGGCTGACCGGTGTGTTCGTGGCCCCGGCCTATCGCGGCCAGGGCCTGGCGGCGCGCTTGATCCGCCAGGCGGTGGCGTCGAGTGAAGGCACGGTGTGGCTGCTGTGCCATCCAGACCTTGAGGGGCTTTATCAGCGCATGGGGTTCAGCCAGGAAACGCTATTGCCTCAGTCCTTGAGCGAACGGCTGGTGCGCTACAAGCGCAACAAGCCGATGATCGCCATGGGCTTAGAACCGTTGGTGAGGTCGACCTTCGATAATGTGTGATCGGCTGGTGGAGGGCCCATGCTAGCCTCGACGGCACAGTGGCCCCATACAGGACGATCATGAACAAGACGCTTGCAGCCCTCTCCCTCACCGCCCTCCTCGCCCCGGCCATGAGCCACGCGGCCGATGCGCCGATCAGCGCCCAGCAATACGCCAGCGTGCTCGCCGGTTCCTGGCGCGACCCGGCCAACAGCGCCCGTGACGGTTATCGCCACCCGCAGCAGACCCTGGAGTTCTTTGGCCTGGGCGCCAAGCAGACGGTGATCGAAATCACCCCGGGTGGCGGTTGGTACAGCGAAGTGCTGGCGCCGCTGCTCAAGGACCACGGGCATTACATCGCCGCCGTGCAGGCGGCGAGCGTCAGCACCTATGCGCGTACGTCCGAAGAGAACCTGAAGAAGAAATTCGCCGCCGCCCCGGCGCAGTACGCCAAGGCCCAAGTGGTGGAGTTCGATCCCAAGGCGCCGGTGTTCGGCAAGCCGGCGTCGGCCGATGCCGTGCTGACCTTTCGCAATGTGCATAACTGGGTAGAAGCCGGCACCGCGCCAGCCACCTTCAGTGCGTTCTATCAGGTGCTGAAGCCGGGTGGCGTGCTGGGTGTGGAAGACCATCGGGCCAAGGACGGGGCGGACCTGGAAGCCATCAAGGACAGCGGCTACCTGACCACCGCCCAGGTGGTGAAGCTGGCCACCGATGCCGGGTTCAAGCTGGCGGGGCAAAGCGAAGTGAATGCCAACCCGAAGGACACCAAGGACTATGCCGGTGGCGTGTGGACCTTGCCGCCGACGTTGCGGTTGGGTGAGCAGGACAAGGCCAAGTATGTGGCGATTGGCGAGTCGGACCGGATGACGTTGCGGTTTGTTAAACCCGCCAAATAATCAGACTGAACACAAAACCAATGTGGGAGCGGGCTTGCTCGCGAAGGCGGTGGTTCAGTTAGAACATCTTTGACTGACCCACCGCCTTCGCGAGCAAGCCCGCTCCCACACAAGCCCGCTCCCACATTTTGACCTCATTGGGTCTGAAAGCTAGTCGTCGGCAGTGGGGTCCATGTCGGGGAACATCACTTCGATAAAGCCGAACTTGCTGAAGTCGGTGATCCGCGACGGGTACAGCCGGCCGATCAGATGATCGCACTCATGCTGCACCACCCGCGCATGAAAACCGTCGGCCACGCGCACAATCGGCTCGCCCTTGGGGTCGAAGCCTTCGTAGCGAATCTGCTGGTAGCGGTTCACGGCGCCGCGCAGCCCCGGCACGGACAGGCAACCTTCGTAACCCTCTTCCAGCACCGGGCTCAGCGGCGTGATCAATGGGTTGATCAGGATAGTCTGCGGCACCGGAGGCGCGTCCGGGTAACGCTCGCTGGCGTCGAAACCAAAGATCACCAGCTGCAAATCAACACCGATCTGCGGTGCGGCCAGGCCGACGCCGCCCACGTGTTCCATGGTCTGGAACATGTCATCGATCAATTGCCACAGCTCGGGGCTGTCGAACATTTCCGGGGGGACCGGTGGCGCGATGCGCAGCAGGCGCTCGTCGCCCATTTTCAGGATTTCACGGATCATCGATCAGACTTCATCGGTAGTGGGCTTGGAGTGGTCACGGCCGAGGCCTGAGACGTGTTGTTTTTCATCCGTGGCGCTGTGCTCATCAAAATCCTTCTCGCCGGGGTCCTTGCCTTCGACCGACATGTGTTCGATCACGGCATTCATCTCCGCGCCGAGCAGCAGCACGGCGGCAGAAATATAGAAGTACAGGAGCAGGACGATGATCGCACCGATACTGCCATACATGGCGTTGTAGTCGGCGAAGGTTTTGACGTAGTAGCCAAAACCGAGAGAGGCGACGATCCACACCACCACCGCCAGCACCGAGCCTGGGGTGATAAAGCGGAATTTCTGTTTTACGTCGGGCATCACGTAATACATGAGGGCCACGGCGAACATCAGCAAGATCACGATCAACGGCCAGCGCAGGATGGTCCACAGGGTGACGACAAATTCCTGCATGCCGATCTGCCCGGCCAGCCATTCCATCACCTGCGGGCCCAGCACCATCAGCGCGGCGGCGGCCAGCAACATGCCGGCGATGCCGACCGTGTAGAAGATCGACAGCGGGAAGCGCTTCCAGATCGGCCGGCCTTCGACCACATCGTAGGCGGCGTTCATTGCGCTCATCATCAGGCGCACGCCCGCCGAGGCGGTCCACAGGGCGATGACAATACCCACCGAGAGCAGGCCGCCCTTGGATTGCTGCAGTTGGTCGATCACCGGGTTGACCTGCTCCAGGGCCTGGGGCGGCAGCACCAGTTCCGACTGCATGCGCAGCCAGGTGAAGAAGTCCGGCAGATGCAGGAAACCGATCAGGGCAATCAGGAACAGCAGGAAGGGAAACAGGGAGAACAGCATCTGGTAGGCCAGTGCCGAGGCATAGGTAGGCATCTCGTCATCGACGAACTCTTTGACGGTGCGCACCAGCACCTTGTGAAGCTTGAGGCCGTCTAATACCGGAAAAATCATAGCGTCTCCTTTCGCCGCAAAGAGGATGAGGTCGTGGGCGACTCAGGGGCCGTTTTCTACATCAAGGTAGCCTATTTGGCGACCTTGAAACAATTTCGAAACTTTAGCGGCAACAGATGACATAAAAACGGCCATCCGTGGATGGCCGTTCGGGCTGCTTGAAAGCACACTTATTTGGTGGCTTTTTTTACAGCGTCCTTGGTGTCGCCAATCGCTTTTTCGACTTGGCCTTTCTTTTCCTGCACCACGCCTTCAGCGCGCAGTTTGTCGTTGCCGGTGACTTTGCCGACGCCTTGCTTGATGTTGCCGACGGCTTCGTCTTTCAAACCTTTTGCCTTATCCGCTGTGCTGCCCATGGTATTTCTCCAGAAGAACAATCAAGGGTTTTGGTCATTACCTAGAGATTGACCCGAGGCCGTTCGGCAGAGTTTCAATTATTTTCAGGGGGCATTTCATCGCCAGCCGCAGGTTTGGCTTTATGTTTTGCAGCCAACCCACGAGAATGCCCGGCACATTCAGGCTATAACGCTGAATAACAGATCCCGTAGGAAGGTTATGAAACTCAATAAAGCACAGGCCATCGCCCGCAGAAACACCGAACTGGGCGGTGCCGTACTCGGCGTCAACAACTGCCATTTCACCGACCTGGACCGCAAGCGCAACATCTGGTGGTTTGACCTGCCGGTGGGCCGCATTGCGATCGGCCAGTACGAGTGGATCCATCTGTTGATGCACAACGCCGAGACCGACCAGTTGCTGCACCTGAAGGTGCCGACGGTGTTCCTGCGCGAGAAGCTCGAAGGCCTTGTGGTGCGCAATGCGGGCAAGCGCAAACCGGAGATCACCCTGGAGCTGAGCGCGGACAAGGATTCGTTCCTCAAGGACGTACGCCCGGCTGGCGCGGGCATCAGCTTCGCGCAATTTTCCCTGTAAAAACTCGGTCAAAAAACGGTGGGAGCTGGCTTGCCTGCGATAGCGGTGTACCAGCCAGCCCAACAGTGGCTGAAGAATCGCAATCGCAGGCAAGCCAGCTCCCACATGGGATTGCATTCCAATCCAATCATGGGAATCAGCAGGCCATAAAAAACCCCGCATCAGCGGGGTTTTTTAGGGGTTACTTTTTAAGGCCGAGCTTCTTCAGCTCTTCATCACGCAACTCACGGCGCAGGATCTTGCCCACGTTGGTGGTCGGCAATGCATCGCGGAATTCCACGGCTTTCGGCACTTTGTAACCGGTGAGGTTGGCGCGCATGTGCTCCATCACCTGGTCCTTGGTGAGCGTCGCGCCCGGCTTGACCACGATGAAGATCTTGATGTGTTCCCCGGACTTCTCGTCCGGCACACCGATGGCCGCGCATTGCAGCACGCCCGGCAGGCCAGCCAGCACGTCTTCCAGTTCGTTGGGGTACACGTTGAAACCGGAGACCAGGATCATGTCCTTCTTGCGGTCGACAATGCGCATGTAGCCGTCTTGCTGGATAAGCGCGATATCACCGGTCTTCAACCAGCCTTCGCTGTCGAGAATTTCGGCGGTGGCGTCTTCACGCTGCCAGTAGCCCTTCATCACCTGCGGGCCCTTGATGCACAGCTCGCCGATCTCGCCCAAAGGCAACTCGGTGCCGTCGTCGGCAATGACCTTGCACAGGGTCGACGGCACAGGAATGCCGATGGTGCCGATCTGGGTGTACTGGATCGGGTTGACGGTGGCCACCGGGCTGGTTTCGGTCATGCCGTAACCTTCGCAGATGCCGCAGCCGGTCACGTCTTTCCAGCGCTCGGCGGCTGCCAGTTGCAGGGCCATGCCGCCAGACAGGGTGACTTTCAATGCCGAGAAATCCAGCTTGCGGAACGCCTCGTTGTTGCACAGCGCCACGAACAGGGTGTTCAGGCCGACAAAGCCGCTGAACTTCCACTTGGACAGTTCCTTGACCATCGCCGGCAGGTCGCGCGGGTTGCTGATCAGGATGTTGTGGTTGCCGATCAGCATCATCGCCATGCAATGAAAGGTGAACGCATAGATGTGGTACAACGGCAGCGGCGTGATCAGAATCTCGCAGCCCTCGTTGAGGTTGGAGCCCATCAGCGCCTTGCACTGCAACATGTTGGCGACGAGATTGCGATGGGTAAGCATCGCGCCCTTGGCCACGCCGGTGGTGCCACCGGTGTATTGCAACACGGCCACATCGCTGCTGGCCGGGCTGGCATCGCTGACCGGTTGGCCGTGCCCCTTGGCCAGCACGTCGTTGAACTTGATCGCCTTCGGCAGGTGGTAGGCCGGGACCATCTTCTTCACGTACTTGATGACGCTGTTGATCAGCAGGCGCTTGAGCGGCGGCAACAGGTCGGCGACTTCGGTGACGATCACGTGCTTGACGGAGGTCTTGGGCACGACCTTTTCCGCCAGGTGGGCCATGTTGGCCAGGCACACCAGGGCCTTGGCGCCGGAGTCGTTGAATTGGTGTTCCATTTCCCGCGCGGTGTACAGCGGGTTGGTGTTGACCACGATCAGACCGGCACGGATGGCACCGAACACAGCGACCGGGTATTGCAGGACGTTGGGCAGTTGCACGGCGATGCGATCACCGGGCTTCAAGTCGGTGTGCTGTTGCAGGTACGCGGCGAAGGCGCCGGACAATTCGTACAACTCACCGTAGGTGATGGTCTTGCCCAGGTTGCTGAAAGCCGGTTTGTTGGCGAAGCGCTGGCAGGACTGCTTCAGTACCGCCTGAATATTCGGATACTCGTCTGGATTGATGTCTGCAGCAATCCCGGCGGGGTACTTATCCTTCCAAAAGTTTTCGTTCATGGAAGCCCACTCCTCAGCGACGTCAGCGACGCGAATTCATCATCGCATTTGATGCGATTATTATTGGTGTATGTTTTTTTAGGTGAATCTGGCGCTTTCAAGCAGGCCTAGACGTCACAAAGCGCGCCGAGAGTAGCAGCTTTGCCAAGGGCCGCCTAGAGCCAAAGGAGGGCCCTACAGTCATAATCACGACTGTCCTACAATATTTGGTCACACTTTAAACCAGGGCAGAATCCCCCAGGAAAAGGCTCTGGAATGGGCTTTACAGATCAACAAATAACAATGTGGGAGCTGGCTTGCCTGCGATGGCGGTCTGTCAGTCAATACATCCTGTGACTGATACACCGCCATCGCAGGCAAGCCAGCTCCCACAATTTTTACCCTATTTCAAATCAAGCGATGTCGCGAAGCTCACGTCGCAGAATTTTCCCCACCGGCGTCATCGGCAACGACTCGCGCAACACGATGTGTTTAGGCACTTTGTACCCCGTGAAGTTGGCCTTGCAGTACGCCTTCAACTCTTCAAGGCTCACCCCTTGGGTGCGCGCTACCACAAACAGTTTGACCGCCTCGCCGGTGCGTTCATCCGGTACGCCGATCACTGCGCAGTTGGCCACGGCCGGGTGCGCCATCACCACGTCTTCGATCTCGTTGGGGTACACGTTGAAGCCCGAGACGATGATCAGGTCTTTCTTGCGGTCGACGATGCTCACAAAGCCATCAGTGTCGATCACCGCGATGTCGCCGGTCTTGAGCCAACCCTCGGCGTCCAGGGTCTCGGCGGTGGCGACCGGTTGCTGCCAGTAACCTTTCATCACCTGCGGGCCCTTGATGCACAACTCGCCCCGCTCGCCCAACGGCAATTCGCGGCCTTCATCATCGATGACCTTCATCGCCGTGCCCGGCACCGGAATGCCCACGGTGCCCAGTCGCGACCTGCTGCCATACGGGTTGGTGCTCGCCACGGGCGAGGTCTCCGTGAGGCCGTAGCCTTCGCCGATGGAACAGCCGGTGAGTGCCTTCCAGCGCTCGGCCGTGGCCTTGACCAGTGCGGTGCCACCGGAGTTGGTGATCTTCAGGTGAGAGAAATCCAGGGTCTTGAAGTCCGGGTGGTCCATCAGCGCCACAAACAACGTGTTCAAGCCCAGCAGGCAGGAGAACCGCCACTTCTTCAGCTCCTTGATGAAGCCACCGATGTCCCGCGGGTTGGTGATCAGCACGTTGTGGTTGCCGGTCACCATCATGCACATGCAGTTCGCCGTGAATGCATAGATGTGGTACAGCGGCAGCGGCGCGATCATCACCTCCTGCCCTTCCCGCACCAGCGGCTGGCCGTCGTCAGAGACCTGGGACATGCACGCCCGCACCTGCTGCATGTTGGCCACCAGGTTGCCATGGGTGAGCATCGCGCCCTTGGCCAGGCCGGTGGTGCCCCCGGTGTATTGCAGCACGGCGATGTCATCCAGCGTCACCGGATGGCGAGTCACGCCCAGGCCCGCGCCCATGCGCAGCGCACGCTTGAACGACACGGCCCGTGGCAGGCTGTAGGCCGGCACCATCTTCTTCACCTTGTCGACCACGGTGTTGATCAGCCAGCCTTTGGCGGCAGGCATGAAGTCGCCCATCTTGGCTTCGATCAGGTAGTCGATCTCGGTGTCGGCGCAGACTTCCTGCACCCGCGAGCCGAACAGGTTGAGGTAGACCAGCGCACGCACGCCGGCATCCTTGAACTGATGGCGCATCTCCCGTGGGGTGTACAGCGGGTTGGTGTTGACCACGATCAGCCCGGCGCGCAAGGCACCGAACACGGCAATTGGGTAATGCAGCACGTTGGGCATCTGCACCGCGATGCGCTCGCCGGGCTTGAGGTCGGTGTGCTGCTGCAGGTAACCGGCGAACGCCGCACTCTGGCGCTCAAGCTCGGCGTAGGTCAGGGTGATGCCCATGTTGCTGAATGCCGGACGGTCGGCAAAGGCCTTGCAGGAACGCTCGAACACTTCGATCACTGACTTGTAGGACGTCAGGTCGATGTCATTGGGAACGCCCGCCGCGCGTTTGTCATTCCAGAAATCAGGTTGCATTATTCTTGTCCTCTTACCTGAGTGTGTCCGACCGCTGCCGCCGTAAAAGCAGGCGGCTATAAAAAGCGGAGCTTTGGGGACGTTAGCAGCTATGGCCAAACAGGCAAATACGCCAAACCGTGTCATTGATTGTATGAATCTTGCCCCTGAGGCGTAGGCTGATACCCAAGTCCCTGGCAGATGAGCTATACACTGCATCGAACCTGAGCAAAGGAAGCGCCATGAACCACAGCACCTTCTGGCTGACCGCGAATGACCGCAGCCGCCTGTACGTCAATCAATGGCTACCGGACGGCCCGGCCAAGGCGATGGTCATGCTGTCCCACGGCATGGCCGAGCACGGCGGCCGCTATGGGCGCTTGGCCGAGGCGCTGTGTGGCGCGGGCTACGGGCTGTACGCGCTGGACCAGCGCGGCCACGGCCGCACGGCGGACGAAGGCACGCTCGGGCTGTTCGCCGAGCACGACGGCTGGAACAAGGTGGTGGGCGACCTGGCCAGCCTGAACCAGCACATTGCGCACCAGCAGCCGGGGCTGCCGATCATCCTGCTGGGCCACAGCATGGGCAGCTATATCGCCCAGGCCTACCTGCTGCACCACAGCGCCAGCTTGAGTGGGGCGATTCTCAGCGGCTCGAATTTCCAACCGGTGGCGCTGTACCGTGCGGCGCGGGTGATTGCGCGCATCGAGCGCGCGCGCCAGGGTTTGCGCGGGCGCAGTGCGTTGATCGACTTCCTTTCATTCGGCTCCTTCAACAAGGCATTCAAACCCAACCGCACGGCCTTCGACTGGCTCAGCCGCGACCCGGCCGAAGTCGACAAGTACATCCATGACCCGCTGTGTGGCTTTCGTTGTACCAACCAGCTGTGGATCGACCTGCTGGGCGGCTTGCAGCAGATCAGCAAGGCGTCCAACCTCGCCCAGATCGACCCGGGCCTGCCAATCCTGGTCACGGGCGGCGAATGTGATCCGGTGAGCGAGGGCAAGCGTCTCAAAGATCTGGCCCACGCCCTGCGCGAGGCCGGCTGCCAAAACCTGCAATTGACGATCTACCCGCAGGCGCGACATGAAGTGTTCAATGAAACCAACCGCGACGAAGTCACAGCGGATGTGCTGACGTGGCTCGACCAGGCCCTGACCCTGCACAGGCCGGCCCGCTGCGAATAACTTTCCTTTAAAATCAGCCGATAATCACCGATTAGCCACAGGATGTACCTTTAGATGACTCAGGTTACCAACACCCCGTACGAAGCCCTCGAAGTCGGCCAGACTGCCAGCTTCAGCAAGACCGTCGAGGAGCGCGATATCCAGCTGTTCGCCGCCATGTCCGGCGATCACAACCCGGTGCACCTGGATGCCGAGTACGCCAAGGCCACCATGTTCAAGGAGCGTATCGCCCACGGCATGTTCAGTGGCGCCCTGATCAGCGCCGCTGTGGCCTGCGAGTTGCCTGGACCGGGCACCATCTACATCGGCCAGCAGATGAGCTTCCAGAAGCCGGTGAAGATCGGCGACACCTTGACCGTGCGCCTGGAAATCCTCGAGAAGCTGCCCAAGTTCCGTGTGCGCATTGCCACCCGTGTGTTCAACCAGCGCGATGAGCTGGTGGTGGATGGCGAGGCCGAGATCCTGGCGCCGCGCAAACAGCAAGTGGTTGAGCTGACCGAGTTGCCGCCGATCAGCATTGGCTGATCTCAGCCTCGAAAACTGCACAATACAAATGTGGGAGCGGGCTTGCCCGCGAAAGCGGTGGATCAGTCACCTATCATTCGACTGACACTCCGCCTTCGCGAGCAAGCCCGCTCCCACATGGGTTACAACATAGGGCTTAACAGGGCTTACGACTGAGCGCGAGCCTGGTTACGCAGGGCTTTCACCTGGTCGTGATTACGCTGTGCACCGTGGAACTGGCGCTCCACCAGGTCACGAATCCCCAACAGGTTGTGCTTGTTGATCTTCTCGATCGCTTCTTTATAAGCCTTCAACGCATGGTCTTCACCGCGCTCGGCTTCGTTCAGCACCGCTTCTTCGTCTTTACCGGTGACCAACGACTTCACGTCGACCCAGCCACGGTGCAACGCGCCGGCCACACTGCCTGACTCTTCCGGATCACCACCCAAGGCGCGCACTGCAGTTTGCAGCTCGGCAGCCGCAGTTGCGCAATCAGCGGAGCGCTTGACGAACAACGCCTTGAGCTCTGGATGCTTGATGTCTTCAGCACAGGTCGCGAAACCTTTCTGGCCGTCTTTGCTGGTCTCGATCAGGTCATTGAGTACGGAGATCGATTCTTTGTTGATGTCAGTCATTTTTCAATTCCTTGTGCGGGTTGAGAAGGTTGTCTTAATGATTGCAGCGCCCGTGCCAGGTTTCTGAAAACAACTTTTCTGTTATTTTTCAACAATTTACGAATTATTGAACCATCTGTATGTACGTTATTTGCATGATCTGTCAATTGGCCTTCATGCAGAATGCCTGTATTTTCCAAGGCCTCGACTCACGCGCCTGAAGCCTTATGAATCCCGAAAAACTTGAACTGCTGATCACCCGCGAAATGCCCTTCGGCAAGTACAAGGGACGGATCATCGCCGACCTGCCCGGGCCTTACTTGAACTGGTTTGCCCGTGAAGGTTTCCCCCACGGCGAGCTGGGTGGTTTGCTGGCATTGATGCAGGAAATCGACAGCAACGGTCTGTCCGAACTGCTGGAACCGCTGCGCGTGAAACACGGCAAACCCGCCCCTCGCCATTAAGAGCCTCGCCATGCCAAGGAATGCTGATAACGAACACCACTGGCAGACCATCGCCGGAAATTACGAACTGGAGCCTGGCCCGATCAACCTGGAAAACGGTTATTTCGGACGCATGAGCCGTGTGGTCCGGGCGCAGTACCTGGAGCACGTTGCGTTCATCAACCGCAGCAATTCGCTGTACGTGCGCCAGCGCTTCGAGCAGGGCGAAAATGTCGAGATCCGGCGCCAACTGGCCGAGCTGATCAGCGTTGATCCGGAGTCCGTTGCCTTTACCCGTAACGCCACCGAAGCCTTGCAGTCGCTGATCCGCAACTACAACCGCCTGCAACCGGGCGACCAAGTGTTGATCAGCGACCTGGAGTACGACACGGTCAAAGGCGCGATGCGCTGGTTGGCGGGTGTTCGTGGTGTGGAAGTGATTGAACTGTCCCACACACATCCGGCCAGTTTCGACAGCCTGGTGCAGACTTATCGTGAGGCGTTTGCTCAGTACCCACGCCTCAAGCTGATGGCCCTGACCCACGTGACCCACCGCACCGGGCTGGTAATGCCGGTCGAAGCCATTGCCAGGGCCGCCCGTGAACAGGGTATCGATGTGATCCTCGACGGCGCCCATGCCCTGGGCCAGATCGAGTTCAACCTGGCGGAGCTTGGCATCCAGTTCGCCGGCTTCAACCTGCACAAATGGATCGGCGCGCCGCTGACCCTGGGCTTTCTCTATATAGCCCCGGAGCGCCTGGCCGACATCGACCCGGACATGGGCGAGTTTCACTACCCGATGACCGATGTGCGCGCACGGACGTCCTACAGCACCCCCAACTTTCCCGCGCTGATGACCTTGCCGTTGGTGTTTGAAGAACATCGCGCGTTGGGTGGCTCGACAGCCAAAGGTGCACGGGTGAATTACCTGCGGGATTTGTGGGTGAGCCAGGTGCGGCCGTTGGCGGGGATCGAGGTGCTGACGTCGGACGATCCTCGGCTGTATTGCGGGATCACGGCCTTCAAGTTTGTGGGACGGGACCAGCAGGCCATGGCCGACCGCTTGCTCAAGGACTACAACCTGTTTACCACCACCCGCGTAGGGGCGGCGTTTGGGACCTGTATTCGGGTGACACCGGGGCTGGTCACCTCGGCGGCGGACATCGATGCCCTGGTCAACGCCATTACCGAGCTGACCCCCCACTAAACTTGTGGGAGCTGGCTTGCCTGCGATAACGGTACATCAGTCACACCTGTACTTTCTGACCCACCGCTATCGCAGGCAAGCCAGCTCCCACCGTTGACCATCGGAGTTCTTGGGTTTTTCTGCGGACAAAAAAAAGCGGCACACCGACCAAGTGCACCGCAAAAATGCCGTTAAGCACAGCAACAACGATTCGATAAATCAGATCAGTCCAGCAGCGCCAGCGCCTGGGCAGTGACTTCCTGGATGCGGGCCCAGTCGCCGTTCTTGACCCACTCCGGATCCAGCATCCAGCTACCGCCCACGCACATCACGTTTTTCAACGCCATGTAGCTCTTGATATTGGCCGGGCCGACGCCGCCGGTTGGGCAGAATTTGACTTCGCCAAACGGGCCGCCGAGGGCCTTGATCGCAGCCACACCGCCGCTGACTTCAGCCGGGAACAGCTTGAAGCGGCGATAGCCCAGGCCATAACCTTCCATGATGCCCGAGGCATTGCTGATGCCCGGCAGCAGCGGGATCGGGCTGTGCACCGAGGCTTCCAGCAGGTCGCGGGTAATGCCGGGGGTGACGATAAACTGCGAACCCGCGACTTCAGCGGCTTCGAGCATGTGGCGATCCAGCACGGTGCCAGCACCGGTGCACAGCTCAGGGCGTTGCTCGCGCAGTACCTGAATGGCCTTGAGGCCGAACTCGGAACGCAGGGTCACTTCCAATGCGGTCAAGCCACCGGCTGCCAGGGCATCGGCCAGCGGCAGGATGTCTTGTTCGCGGGCGATGGTGATCACCGGCAGGATCCGCGCCTTGGCGCAGAGGCTGTCGATCAGGGCAACTTTGTCCGCCATGGACACGGTCGGTTGAGGGCTGTTCATAGCGGCTGATCCTTGGCTCATGGGCACCAGTAAATCTCTAATGTAGGTTGCAGAAACGCGCGAATCGGCATGGCAGCGACGTCGTCACTCGCCAGCGCGGCGCTCAAGGTGGTCAATTTCGAACTGCCGGAGATCGACAGCACGGTGTAGTTGGCCGTGGCCAGCAACGCGCGACTCATGGTCAGGCGCTGGTGTGGCACGGTCGGCGCCAGCATTGGCCAGCAACGGCGGGTACCGTTGGGCTGCAGGGCTTCGCTCAGGTTCGGGCTGTTGGGAAACAGCGATGCGGTGTGACCGTCATCGCCCATGCCCAGTACCAGCACATCAATGGCTGGCAACTCGCCCAGCAGGCGATCGGCCTGCAAGGCAGCGTCTTCAAGGTTGGCGGCGGCGCTGTAGAGGCTCAAGAACTTGGCCTTGGCTGCCGGGCCTTTCAACAGGTGCTGCTTCAACAAACCGGCATTGCTGTCGGCGTGCTCCACCGGCACCCAGCGCTCGTCGGCCAGGGTGATGGTGACCTTGGACCAGTCCAGGTCCTGCTTGGCCAGGTGCTGGAAAAACGCCACCGGGCTACGGCCGCCGGACACTACCAGGGTCGCTTCGCCACGGGCACTGAGGGCCGTGCGCAATTGCGCGGCCACATCATTGGCCAGGCCTTCGGCCAGCAGTACCGGCGTGCGGTACTCGTGAGGGGTTACGCCCTGGGGCAGTTTCAATTCAGATATCGCCATACCACGACCTCCCATCCCGCGTGATCAGTGCAATCGAGCTCATCGGCCCCCAGGAGCCCGCCGCGTACGGCTTGGGCGCATCACCGGATTTCTTCCAACCGGCGATCAACTGGTCACACCACTTCCACGCGGCTTCGATTTCATCTTTGCGCACAAACAGGTTCTGATTGCCGCGCATCACTTCCAGCAGCAACCGCTCGTAGGCATCGGGGATGCGTGCGCTGCGGTAGGTGTCGGAAAAATTCAGTTGCAGCGGGCCGCTGCGCAGTTGCATGCCCTTGTCCAGGCCCTGCTCCTTGGTCATCACGCGCAAGGAAATACCTTCGTCCGGTTGCAGGCGGATGATCAGTTTGTTGCTGATCTGCAAGCGCTGCTCAGGGGCGAAGATGTAGTGGGACGGTTCCTTGAAGTGGATGACGATCTGCGACAACTTTTGCGACATGCGCTTGCCGGTCCGCAGGTAGAACGGCACCCCGGCCCAACGCCAGTTGCGGATATCGGCACGCAGGGCGACGAACGTCTCGGTGTCGCTCTGGGTGTTGGAATTCTCTTCTTCCAGGTAACCCGGCACGGCTTTGCCGGCGCTGTAGCCCGCGATGTACTGGCCGCGCACCACTTGGGTGGTCAGGCCTTCGGGGCTGATCGGCGCCAGGGCCTTGAGCACCTTGACCTTTTCGTCACGGATGCTGTCGGCAGACAGGTCGGCCGGCGGGTCCATGGCGATCAGGCAGAGCAGTTGCAGCAGGTGGTTCTGGATCATGTCGCGCAGCTGGCCGGCCTTGTCGAAGTAACCCCAACGGCCTTCGATACCGACCTGCTCGGCCACGGTGATTTCCACGTGGGAAATGTAATGCTGGTTCCACTGGGTTTCGAACAGGCTGTTGGCGAAACGCAGGGCGATCAGGTTCTGGACGGTCTCTTTGCCCAGATAATGGTCGATGCGGTAGGTGCGGTTCTCCGGGAAGAACTGCGCCACGGCGTCATTGACCTTGCGCGAGGACTCCAGGTCCGAGCCGATCGGCTTTTCCAGGACCACGCGGGTGTTTTCCGCCAGGCCAGCCTTGGCCAGGTTTTCGCAGATGCCGCCGTACACCGCAGCCGGGGTGGCAAAGTAGGCGATCAGGCGTTGTTCGCTGCCAACTTTTTCGGCAAGGGCAACGTAGTCGTCGGCCTTCATGAAATCGACGTGCACATACGCCAGCCGCGCCAGGAAGCGCTTGGCAACAGCTTCGTCCAGCTCCTTGCCGACGTATTTGCGCAGTTCTTTTTCAATGCGAGCCAGGTGCTGTTGCTCGGTACCGGCTTCACGGGCCAGGGCCAGGATGCGGGTGTCGTCGTGCAAGAGCCCGGCACCATCGAGTTGATAGAGGGCAGGAAATAACTTGCGCAGCGCCAGATCACCCAAGGCGCCAAACAGGGCAAAGGTGCAGGGTTCTACGGTTATCGAAGGCATGATGTTTGTTCTTTTATCAAGTTAAGCTACAAATACCTTTTTTCAAGGCATCACTCAAGGAAAAATGTAGTAATAACCACAACATTTTCCCGAAATACGCATTCCGAGTGGTGGTGTTCAGCTACGCTCAGTAGGATAGGCCACCTCCAAGGGCCGCTCGTCGATTGGTTGCCGCCCTTAATTTGCATCGTCGCCCGAAGGAAAGACTGAATGGACCGCGTGCGAAATCTTCTGGAACAGATCCAGAACCGCCTCGAAGAATTGAACAAGGCCGAGCGCAAAGTCGCAGAAGTCATCCTGCTCAACCCGCAGCAGGCCACCCGCTTCTCGATCGCCGCCCTCGCCCAGGCCGCCTCGGTCAGTGAACCGACGGTCAACCGTTTCTGCCGTTCGTTCGGCGTGAGCGGTTACCCTGAACTGAAATTGCAGCTGGCGCAAAGCCTGGCCAGTGGCGCCGCGTACGTCAGCCGCGCCGTGGAAGCCGATGATAACCCTGAGGCATACACGCAAAAGATCTTTGGCAGCGCCATTGCGTCTCTGGACAGCGCCTGCCAGGCCCTGGACCCGGCCCTGATCAGCAAAGCCGTGGACCTGTTGATCCAGGCGCGGCAGATCCACTTCTTCGGCCTGGGCGCTTCGGCACCGGTGGCCATGGATGCCCTGCACAAGTTCTTCCGCTTCAACCTCGCCGTGACCGCCCATGCCGACGTGCTGATGCAGCGCATGATCGCCTCGGTGGCCCATACCGGCGAGCTGTTCGTGATCATTTCCTACACCGGGCGTACCCGTGAACTGGTGGAAGTGGCACGGATCGCCCGCAGCAACGGCGCCTCGGTACTCGGCGTGACCGCTGAGAACTCGCCACTGGCCAAGGCCAGCACGGTGAGCCTGAACATTCCGTTGCCGGAGGACACCGACATTTACATGCCGATGACCTCGCGGATCATCCAGCTGACGGTGCTGGACGTGCTGGCGACCGGCATGACCTTGCGTCGCGGGGTGGATTTCCAGCCGCATCTGCGCAAGATCAAAGAGAGCTTGAATGACAGCCGGTATCCGGTGGGGGATGAGTTCAACTAGCAGCAATCTCCACCAGCAGTACCGACTCTATCGCAGGCAAGCCAGCTCCCACACTTGGAATGCATTCCCCTGTGGGAGCTGGCTTGCCTGCGATAGCGCCAGAAGCTACACCGCTAAACGCCGGCCCTGGCCTGCAAACTCAAATGTGCCCTCTCCCCCGGCGCCAGACTCGCCGCGGCCATCGCCGACTCTACGCACACAAACCCCGACGCCTCGTTGAAGCTCACGCCCAACAACGGCCGGCTGCCCGGATGCCACACCACGGTGTCGGCGCTGTCACCGGTGTCGATGCACAGCTCACGCTGCCAGGCGTGGTCCTTGAGGTGCAGTTCGCCCTCGTGCTGGAACACCCGCTGGCACCCGCCCTCCACCCGCAATTCGCCTTCCTGCTGGCAGACCTGGCGATTGAGCTGGTCGTAACCTTGCGCCCCCTCGAGCCCAGACAGCGCTATCTCGTCAACGTGGCCAATACGCCAATACGCGTGCAATGCATGGCTCAACTGGCACGGCAACTCGTCCTGATGCTCGGTGCTCAGGCGCAGTTCCAGGGTTTCGCCCAGGTGCGCGTGCAGGTCGACCTGCCAGTCGCACAGCTGCAATTGCCAGTGCAGGCGCACGCCGTCGTCGTCAGTGCTGCTGTCGAGCAGTTTCCAATCAATCAACCGCGCCCAACCATGGGACGGCCAGGCATTCTCGCTCGGATGGCGACCGTACCACGGCCAGCACACCGGCACGCCACCACGAATAGCGCCGACTTGTGGCCACTTGGCTGCACACCAGAGCCAAGGCTTCTGGCCCCGAGGCTGAAAATGCAGCAGTTGCGCGCCCTGGCGGCTGAACACCGCCTGGCACAACGGGTGGTCGATCACCAACACGTCGCGCATCTGAAAGCGTTCCCAGGCGAACACCGGTCGCTCGCGCAGGGATTTGAAAAAGCGTTGCAGCGGATGCTCATGCATGTGCCACGGTCCTGAATGTCTTTGTGGGAGCTGGCTTGCCTGCGATGGCATCAACGCGGCCTGCCTGCTGTACCGAGTCGCCTGGATCGCAGCGGTGCGGCGATCCGACAAGCCAGCTCCCACAGGGAGATGTGCTCCCCTTCCTCAAAAAAAAGCGGGTAGCCATGGCTACCCGCAAAATGCGCACAGAGAGAAGGAGCTTATCGCAACAACGTTAGAACGTAGACTGAATTTTCAGGCCCGCTACCAACGCGTTGTCGACTTCTTTCACACCGCCTGGGTTGGCGACGTATTGCAGGTTGGGACGCACGGTCAGCCAGTTGGTGACGTGGAAGCCGTAGTTGATTTCGACGTTGTACTCGGTGTTACGCAGCGGTGCGAAACCCGATTGGTCGTAGTCGGTGAAGCCACCAGCCGCATTGAGCAGCTCGGCGTTTTTCTTCACGTCACTGTTGGCGTGGATACGGGAAACACCGATACCGACGTCATCCTTGGTGCGCGCGTCGAATGGACCTTTGTAGACCAGCATCAACGACTGGTAGTTGTCGACCAGGTTGGTGTCTTTGTCGTGGAAGGTCACGTTGGCCGCGATGTTCAGGCCGCGGGAAGCGTCGCCATTGTGCGTGGTGAGTTGCTGTTGCAGCACACCCCAGTAGCCGGTCTTGCTGCTACGAACACGGAAGGCCGCGCCCGTGGTGCCAGCGTCGTTACCGTTGACGTCTTCACGTACGTCGTTGGCATCGGCGGTGCTCTTGTAGTAACCCACACGGTATTCGCCCGGCAGGCCATTGACCTTCGGCGACCAGACCAATTCCACCGGGATCACGGTGCCCTTGGTGCCACTGCCGCTGAGCTTGAAGCCGTTGCCGTGCTCCAGCTGCGATGGGTTCTGGTTGTACGCACCGATTTGCGCATACAGCTCTGGCGTGATGTTGTACTTCACGCGGATAGCCGCCTGGCTCACAGGCCAGTTGTACCAGGTGTTCACGTAGTTACCCACTTGCGAGCCGCAGAACGACAGGTTCTGGAAGTCGCATGGGAAGGTGTTGAAGTCTTCGCCTTCACCGAAGTAACCGAGTTTCACATCCAGCTTGTTGTCGAACATCTGGTGCTGGATCCAGAACTGGGTCAGACGCACCATGTGGCCACGGCCATCAACCTCTTGAGACGAACTCAAGGTGCCGGCACGCGGATCGCCAATACGGTCATTGGAGATGTTTGCGCCATTACGGTTGGTCAGTTGGATCTTGGCCTGGGTGTTGTCCCAGCCCCACAGCTTTTGCAGATCCAGTGCTACGCCCAGACCGAACTGGTCAGCGTAACGGGCAGTTTTGTCGTTGTTGTAGCCACCGTGCAGGTTGCCACCGACTTCCCCAACGTAGTCAGCCTTGATGTCGATACCTTGCTCGATCAGCTTGGTACGTTCACCACTCCAATCGCCGGTCATCCACTTGGAATCGGAGCTGAATGCATCGGCCGCCATCGCATTGGCGGACAATACCAGGGCTGCTGCTGCTGACAGTTGGCAGATCAGCCGAGTGTTGTTGTGTTGCTTTTTCATCCCTACATCCTCGTCTTTATTGTTATTAAACTGTTTTTATCTAACGCGGTTTACTTTTTTTAGCTAAAACAACAAGTTATCTACTTCAGCGGCCTTTGAATTGAGCCACATTGTCGACATGCCCTTGTGTGGGCGATGAAGAAGCAGTGCCCAGGCGCTCACCGGTCTTGGCGTCAAACAGCAACACTTTGGCCGGGTCAAACTGTAGGGTCAGGGTCTCGCCCACTTGCGGCGCCACATCCGGCGCCAGGCGGCAGCAGACCTTGGTGTCATTGAGTTGCACGAACACCAGGGTGTCCGGGCCGGTCGGCTCGGTCACCTGGACTTCGGCGCGAATGCTCGACGAACCGTTGCCCTCGCCGTTCGCCAACAGGATCTGCTCAGGGCGCAGGCCAAGGATCACGTCGCGGTCTTCGAGGCCCGCATCGTTCATGTTCAACGGCAGCTCGCAACGGGCCTGGCCGCTGTCGAGCAGGGCCACCAGGCGGCCGTCCTTGCGCTGCAGGCGCAGGGGCACGAAGTTCATCGGCGGCGAACCGATGAAGCTCGCCACGAACTGGTTGGCCGGGTTGTTGTAGATCTCTTTGGGCGTGCCGAACTGCTGGATGATGCCGTCCTTCATGACCGCCACCTTGTCGCCCAGGGTCATCGCTTCGATCTGGTCGTGGGTCACGTAGACCGTGGTGGTCTTGAGGCGCTGGTGCATCAGCTTCATTTCGGTACGCATCTCGACGCGCAGCTTGGCGTCGAGGTTGGACAACGGTTCGTCGAACAGGTAGATCTTCGGGCGCCGCGCCAATGCACGGCCCATGGCAACACGCTGTTGCTGGCCACCGGACAGCTGGCCCGGCTTGCGATTGAGCAGGTGCTCGATCTGCAGCAGCTTGGCCACGCGCGCCACTTCGGCGTCGATATCGGCCTGGGGCATCTTGCGGATCTTGAGGCCGAACTCGATGTTCTCGCGCACGCTCATGGTCGGGTACAGCGCGTAGGACTGGAACACCATGGCGATGTCGCGATCCTTGGGGCTCATGCCACTCACGTCCTGGTCGCCGATCATGATCGCGCCGCCGGTGATGGTCTCAAGGCCGGCGATGCAGTTCATCAGCGTGGACTTGCCGCAACCCGAAGGGCCGACCAGGATCAGGAATTCGCCTTCCTTGATCGACAGTTCGATGTTCTTCAAGGTGTCGGGCAGGCCGGCGCCATAGGTCTTGTTTACATTGCGAAGTTCAAGCGTAGCCATGATTACCCCTTGACCGCGCCGGCCGTGAGGCCGCGCACGAAATACTTGCCTGCGATCACATAGACCAGCAGGGTCGGCAACCCGGCGATCATCGCCGCTGCCATATCAACGTTATATTCCTTGGCTCCGGTGCTGGTGTTGACCAGGTTGTTCAGCGCCACCGTGATGGGCTGGGAGTCACCGCTGGAGAACACCACACCGAACAGGAAGTCGTTCCAGATCTGGGTGAACTGCCAGATCAGGCAGACCATGATGATCGGCGTGGACATCGGCAGAATGATCTGGCGGAAGATGGTGAAGAAACCCGCACCATCCAGGCGCGCGGCCTTGATCAGCGCATCCGGGATGCTCACGTAGTAGTTACGGAAGAACAGCGTGGTGAACGCCAGGCCGTAGACCACGTGCACAAACACCAGGCCGGTGGTGGTGCTGGCCAGGCCCATCTTGCCAAGGGTGAACGATGCCGGCAGCAACACGGTCTGGAACGGCAGGAAGCAGCCGAACAACAGCAGGCCGAAGAACAGTTGCGAGCCTTTGAAGCGCCAGAACGACAGCACGTAGCCGTTCAATGCACCGATGGCGGTGGAGATCAGCACAGCGGGAACGGTGATCTTGATCGAGTTCCAGAAGTAGCCATCCACGGTGGCCCAGGCCTTGACCCAGCCGATGCCGGTGACCACGGTCGGCCAGCTCAACAGGTTGCCGGTGCTGATGTCTTCCGGGGTCTTGAAGCTGGTGAGCAACATCACCACCAGCGGCACCAGGTACAGCAGCACGGCGAGGATCAGCACCGCGTAGATCGCGATGCGACTCAGGCTGATGGAAGGTTTGGAGGCGAGACTAGTCATTACGCTTGGTCCTCAGCTCGGAGTAGAGGTAAGGCACGATGATCGCGAGGATCGCACCGAGCATCAGGATTGCACTGGCCGAACCCATGCCCATCTGGCCACGGCTGAAGGTGAACGAGTACATGAACATCGCAGGCAGGTCGGACGAGTAGCCCGGGCCACCGGCGGTCATGGCGGCCACCAGGTCGAAGCTCTTGATCGCAATGTGCGCCAGGATCATCACCGCACTGAAGAACACCGGACGCAGGCTTGGCAGCACCACGCTCCAGTAGATGCGCGGCAGGCTGGCGCCGTCGATCTGGGCGGCGCGGATGATCGATTGGTCCACACCCCGCAGGCCGGCGAGGAACATCGCCATGATGAAGCCGGAGGCTTGCCACACGGCCGCGATCACCAGGCAGTAGACCACGCGGTCGGGGTCGATCAGCCAGTCGAGACGGAAGCCTTCCCAGCCCCAGTCCCGCAGGAGTTTGTCCAGGCCCATGCCCGGGTTGAGCAGCCATTTCCAGGCGGTACCGGTGACGATCATCGAGAGCGCCATCGGGTACAGGTAAATGGTGCGGATAAAGCCTTCGCGGCGGATTTTCTGGTCGAGGAAGATCGCCAGTGTCACGCCGATGACCAGGGTGATGCCGATGAACATCCCGCCGAAAACCGCCAGGTTCTTGCTCGCTACCCACCAGCGGTCGTTGTCGAACAACCGGGCGTATTGCGCAAGGCCGGCCCATTTGTAGCTGGGCAGGAAGGTGGAATTGGTGAACGACAGCACGAACGTCCACAGGATGTAGCCGTAAAAGCCCACCAGAACGATGAACATGCTCGGCGCCAGCACCAGTTTGGGAAGCCAGCGCTGCAGTGCATCGAACGGCGAGGCCTTGCTGAACACAGCAACAGAACTCATGGGAAAATCCAGTACAGGGAAAAAGGGCTACGCACATCGCCTTGTAGGAGGCGGCTTATTGTGGCGAGGGAGCTTGCTCCCGCTCGGCTGCGCAACAGACGCCGCCTTTTGGGGCGCTTCGCACCCCAGCGGGAGCAAGCTCCCTCGCCACAGAATCCGGCTCCTACACAAGCATCACTTGGCTGACTTGATCGCAGCGCCGAGTTTCTTGGCGGTGTCGGCCGGGTCGGCTTTCGGGTCGTTGATGTAGTTGGTCACGACATCAAAGAACGCCCCTTGCACAGCCAGGGTGGTGGCCATGTTGTGGGCCATGCTTGGCTGCAGGCCGCCGGTCTTGGCGTCTGCCAGGAAGTCTTTGGCAGCGGTCTGGGCGCAGGAGTCAAAGCCGTAGGAGGCCATTTTCTCCAGCATGTCGGTGCGCACCGGGATCGAACCCTTGTTGATGCTGAAGACTTTCTGGAAGTTTTCACCCAGCACGACTTTGGCGATGTCCTGCTGACCCGCAGCGGTGCCTTTGTCTTTCTGCTTGAACACCGCCAGGGAGTCGATGTTGTAGGTGAAGGCTTTGTCGGTGCCCGGGAAGGCTACGCACTCGTAGTCCTTGCCGGCGACTTTCTTGGCAGCGGTCCATTCGGACTTCGCCCAGTCACCCATGATCTGCATGCCGGCCTTGCCGTTGATGACTTTGCCCGCTTCCAGGTTCCAGTCCTGGCCTTTGCCGTCGACGTCCATGTAGGTCGCGACTTTCTTCAGCTCAGTCAGGGCCTTGACCATTTCCGGGCCGGTCAGCGCGGCGTTGTCCAGGTCAACCAGGGCTTTCTTGTAGCCATCTGCACCCATCACCGACAGAACGACGGCTTCGAACACAGTGCTGTCCTGCCAAGGCTGGCCACCGTGGGCGAGCGGAATGAAGCCCGCTGCCTTGAGCTTGTCGCCGGCTGCGTAGAATTCTTCGAGGGTGGTTGGGTTCTTGGTAATCCCGGCTTTCTTGAAGACTTCCGGGTTGATCCACAGCCAGTTCACGCGGTGGATATTCACCGGTACGGCAACGTAGTTGCCTTCGTACTTGACGGTGTCGGAGACTTTTTTGTCGAGCAGCGAGTCCCACTTCTCTTCTTTGGCGACGTCCTTGAGCACGTCGGTGTCGAGCAGGCCAGTCGACGCCCATTCCTGAATGTCCGGGCCTTTGATCTGGGCAACGCCTGGCGGGTTGCCAGCGACTGCGCGGCTTTTCAGCACGGTCATGGCGGTAGCACCACCACCGCCGGCTACGGCGCCGTCTTTCCAGGTGAAACCGTCTTTCTCAACTTGGGCCTTCAGGACATCTACAGCCGCTTTTTCACCACCCGAGGTCCACCAATGCACAACTTCAACCGTCCCTTTCGAGTCGGCGGCAAATGCACTGAGGGGAAACAACGAGGCAATGGAAATAGCTACGGCGAGGCGATTAATCGCGTTCATCTGAGTACCTTTTCTTGTTGTTATGCATGCAAGTCTAGAGCTTGCGCTGCACGGAGTTTAAACAGGGATTTTCCAGGCGCAGGTAACAAAGGGACGCACAAATGTCACCAGCTCGTGACATAAGCGCCGCGCCCCAGAGCGCTGGCCATGCTGGGTGCCAAGGGTAACGCAGGCAGCAACACCGCTTGCCAGGCATGGTACAGGTCGGGTTTGCCGCCCCAGATCTTGCTGCTGGGCTGGTTTTGCGGGCTCAATTCGTGATGCCAACTGCCGTGGTGACGGTCGATGAAATGGGTGTCGCAGAACTCCCAGAAGCGTCGATACCAGGTCTCGTAATGCAGCTCGCCGGTACGCTTTAGCAGCGCCTGCGCGGCGGCGCTGGCCTCGGCGTGGGTCCAGTGCAGGCGCTCACGCACCACGGGGCGCTGGCTCCAGTCCAAGGTGTAGACGATGCCGGGCGCACCGTCCACGGCCCAGGCGTACTCGCAGGCGCTGGCGAACAGGCCTTTGGCGTCGGTCACCAGCCAGTCGGGCGTGACGAGCCCGGCCTGCAGGCGTGCGGCTTCCAAGTGCAGCACCAACCGCGCCCATTCAAAACCGTGGCCGGGGGTGATGCCATAGGGGCGAAAGCCGTCGGCAGGGTTGTCTTCGTTGTAACCGAGCAGGGGTTGCCAATGGGCGTCAAAGTGCTCGATGACCATGTGCTGGTTGCAGGCCGCATGGGTGTGGATAACACGCTCGACGATGCGCAGCGCACGGTCCAGCCAGCGCGTGTCACCGGTGACATCGGCCAGGGCCAGGAAGGCTTCGGTGGCGTGCATGTTGCTGTTGGCGCCACGGTAGGCTTCGATGCCGCTCCAGTCCTGGGCAAAGGATTCGAGCATGACGCCCTCCTCCTCGCTCCAGAAGAACTGGTCGATGATATGGATGGCGTCGTTCAACAAATTCTGTGCACCCGGCGCGCCGGCCACCACCGCCGAGCTGGCGGCGAGCGCGACGAACGCATGCAGGTAGGCTGCTTTGCCACGGTTGCCATCCCGCGCGTGAGGCGTGGCGAACCAACCGCCATGCTCGCTATCACGCAGGGGCCCACTCAGAGCGGCCACACCGTGCGCCACCAAGTCGGCATAACCGGGCAACCCCATGGCGTGCGCCATGGCAAAGCTGTGGGTCATGCGGGCGGTGTTCATGGTTTCGGCGTGGGCATCGGCGGGCAACTGGCCGTTGTCGTCCAGGTTGCCGAAACCCTCGGGCAGTCGAGAGGCCTTGGCGAACGACAGCAGGCGCTGGCCCTCATTGGCAAGCCAGGCGTGATGGGCAGGTGCGTTCAGCCAACTGCTGGCAGGCAGTGGGTGCGTGGTCATGAGTGGCCCTTATTATTTTTTGTGGGATGACCGAAGTCTAAACAAGGGCGAGGTGGGGGCAAGTAACGAAGGGCAAGGGAAATGTCACCGGCCCGTGACAATTCCAACGATGTAAAGAGGCCACTTGTAGTGAGCGGGCTCGCCCCGCGCTGGGTGGCGCAGCCGTCCCAACCCAGGCAGCGCATCTATCCAGTTAACCTGCGTTGGCAGGTTTTGGGGCCCCGGCGCGGGGCAAGCCCGCTCACTACAGGCAGCTCAGCGGGCGGGGGTGTTGAGTTGCTGTTGCAGGTTCTGCACCTGGCTTTGCAAGGTGGTGATGTTGCGCGTGGTCTGGATGCGGAACACGTCGAACTCTTTGTTGGTCGGCGCGTCGCTGTTGCCCGGCTGGTTGTCCTGGGCACTCTTCAACACCACCAGGTCCTGCTCGAGACGGGCGATGGCCGCGCTCGGGTTGCCCTGTTTCTTCAGGGCGGCCACGTCGGCAGACAAGTCCTTGATCTCGGTATCACGCTTGCCTGCATCACCTTGCGCGGCTTTCAGCGTCGCGACGGCATCGGTCAGGGCCTGGACCTGCCCCTGCAGCTTGGCGTTGGCGTTCGACAGGTCGGTGGTGCTGGCGGTCATCTGCGCCAAGCGCTGGTCCAGCACGGTGGCCTGGCCGGCGACGCCGACCTGCTGCTTGCCCTGTTCCAGCAACTGGCTTTCCAACTGCTTGATCTGCAACTTGAGGGCTTCGCTGCCATTGTTCACGCTGGCTTCGCTGGCCACCACCTTGCCGGAAATATCCTGCAGGCGCCCTGCCGCTTCTTCGCTGATGCGTGCAAAACTTTCCTGGGTAGCGACCAGTTGCTGGCCCATCAGGGAGATCTGCTGGAAGCTCCACCAGGCGAGGCCGGCGAAGGCGATCAGCAGCGCGCCGACCAGCGCCCACAGCGGGCCGGTGCTGGCACTCTTGACCTTGACCACCGGCGTCGTGCGCGAACGCACGGAGGTGGCGGGAGTCGGCTCGAAATCATCATCGTCCCCGTGGTCTGCCCGCAGGCTGGGAACATTGTCGAAATCGTCGTTAGCATCGTTACGCATGTATCAACCCTGAATCGGTGAGATGGCTGCCTGGAAAGCCGAGCGACCGGAGTATAAACCGCGCTCGCGCCGCACTGGTCGACCCGAAACCTCGAATTCGGTTCCCGATGTGTTGCCTGATGTGAGCTTACTTGAGCCCAGGATCCTGGGCTTTCCACCAACTGCAGAACTCGTCGAGGGCGGTCCACAGGCTGACCTTGGGCTCGTAGTCCAGATAATGCCTGGCCCGGCTGATATCCAAGGTGAAATCTTTGTTCATCACCTGCATGCCCAGGCGTGACAACGCCGGCTCCGGACGCCCCGGCCACATCGCGCAGAACGCTTCGTTCAACGCCGCCACGCTGTAGGCCAGGCCGTAGGACCGATATCGGGTGACCTGCGGCATGTCCATCTGGCGCATCACGTAGTTCACCACATCCCACACCGGCACCGGCGTGCCATTGCTGATGTTGTAGGCCTTGCCCAAGGCCGAGCCCGTGGCCAGCAAACTGCTGAGCAGCGCCTCGTTCAGGTTGTGCACGCTGGTGAAATCGACCTTGTTCAAGCCGTCGCCGACGATCGCCAGGCGGTTCTTGCGCTGCATTTTCAGCAGGCGCGGGAAAATGCTCATGTCCCCGGCGCCGGTGACAAAGCGCGGGCGCAGGGCAATCACCTCCAGGCCAAACTCCTGGGCGCCGAACACCTTTTGCTCGGCCAGGTACTTGGTGGCGGCATAAGGATGCTTGAAACGCTTGGGCACCTGCTCTTCGGTCAGGCCCAGGTGGTCGCGCCCATCAAAGTAGATCGACGGCGACGACAAGTGCACCAGGCGCCCCACCCGTTGTTTCAGGCAGGCCTCGACGACATTTTCAGTGACCAGCACATTGCCTTGGTGGAAGTCCTGGTACTTGCCCCACAACCCGACGGCACCGGCGCAATGCACCACGGCCTCGACATCGCGGCACAGCTCGCGCACCAGATCGGCGTCGTTCAGATCACCCTGGATAAACTCGGCGCCACGCCGTATCAGGTGCTCCACACCTTCGGCACGTCGCCCGTTGACCCGCACGTCCAGGCCCTGCTCCAGGGCGAAACGCGCAAAGCGCCCGCCAATGAAGCCGCTTGCGCCGGTGACCAGAATTTTCATGTATTACCCCGTGTTCTTTCGTTTTTCATCGCTGTTGCCTTGACGCCCGCTGTCACCCCAACGGCACCAGCCATTGGCCACACGCCTGGGCCAGATGGTCGGTCAACAAGCCCAACAATTGCCCGCCACTGCGCCAATGATGCCAGTACAGCGGCACATCGATGGGCTTATCTGGCAATAACTCCACCAAAACGCCCTTTTCCAGTTGGTCACGCACCTGCAACTCCGGCACCAGGCCCCAGCCCAGGCCGGCCTCTGTCAGGCGGATAAACCCTTCGGACGAAGGACACAAATGGTGTTCGAAACCGCCGTCCACACCGAGGGAAGCCAGGTAGCGATGCTGCAGGAAATCATCCGGGCCGAACACCAGCGCCGGAGTCCGGGCCAACTGATCAGCACGTACCCCGTTTGGAAAATGCCGCGCAATAAAGGCCGGGCTGGCCAACGCCCGATAGCGCATGGCACCGAGCAACAAGCTGCGGGCGCCGGCCACCGGGCGCTCGCTGGCGCAAATACAGGCCGCCACTTCACCGGCACGCATGCGCTTGAGGCCCACGGTCTGGTCTTCCACCACCAGGTCCAGCAACAAGTGCTGCTCGGCGCAAAAGCCACTGACCGCCTCGGCCCACCAGGTGGCGAGGCTGTCAGCATTCAGGGCGATGCGCAGGCGCTCGGGCATGCCTTCTTCGTCCAGCGCCGGCACCTGGCTTTGCAGGTCGCGCTCCAGCAGCCGCACCTGTTGCACATGGTTGAGCAGACGGCGGCCGATGTCGGTGGGCGTCGGCGGCGTAGCGCGCACCAGCACCGGTTGGCCAATACGGGCTTCCAGCAACTTGATGCGCTGGGAGATCGCCGATTGCGACAGCCCCAACACCTGGGCGCCGCGCTCAAAACCGGCTTGTTCCACAATCGCCGCCAGGGCGGAAAGCAATTTATAGTCGAACATCAGTTTCTCTAATGAGCGATCAGCAATATTGGTTTTTCTTATACAGCGTAGCCCGTGAGAATGACCAGCATTGCTTCTCTCTACTTCAAGGAACTTCACATGGCTGGCGAAACCGCCCTGGCAACCCTGCTGCGCAGCATGAGCCCGCAACTCAATGACGGCGACTACGTGTTCTGCACCCTGCCCGACA
The DNA here is from genome assembly GCF_024810135.1 of Pseudomonas sp. BIGb0164. Classification (NCBI taxonomy): domain Bacteria; kingdom Pseudomonadati; phylum Pseudomonadota; class Gammaproteobacteria; order Pseudomonadales; family Pseudomonadaceae; genus Pseudomonas; species Pseudomonas sp. BIGb0164. The sequence continues at coordinate 453,902 of NZ_JANUEA010000005.1, forward strand.
ACCGTATCCCGCCAGGGTGCGAGGTGATCGGCAGTTTTCGCGAAAGCGAAGGCCTGACGGTGATTGTCGAGCGCCAACAAGCAGAAGACGCCGGGCTGGGCTTCGACTACGTCGCCGCCTGGATCACCCTGAATGTGCATTCGGCCCTTGAAGCCGTTGGCCTGACGGCTGCGTTTGCCAGCGCCTTGGGCAAGGCAGGCATCAGTTGCAATGTGATCGCCGGCTTCTATCACGACCACCTGTTTGTCGGCCGTGCAGATGCCGAGCGCGCCATGGCCGTCTTGCGGCAGCTGGCAGCAGACGCGGAGTAACTCGCTATGTGGCAAAGCTATCTGAATGGGCTGCTGGTGGCCCTGGGCCTGATCATGGCCATCGGCACGCAGAACGCGTTTGTGCTGGCGCAAAGCCTGCGCCGTGAACATCACTTGCCCGTGGCGGCGCTGTGCGTGGTGTGCGATGCGTTGCTGGTGGCTGCGGGTGTGTTCGGCCTGGCCACGGTGCTGGCACAGAACCCGTTGTTGCTGGCGGTTGCGCGCTGGGGCGGCGCGGCGTTCCTGTTGTGGTACGGCACCCTGGCGTTGCGCCGGGCGTTTTCCAAACAAAGCCTTGAGCAGGGCGAAAACCTCAAGGTGCGCTCATTGCGCGCCGTGTTGCTCAGCGCTTTGGCCGTGACGCTGCTCAACCCCCACGTGTACCTGGACACCGTGCTGCTGATCGGCTCGCTGGGCGCCCAACAAACCGAACCGGGTGCCTACGTGGCCGGTGCGGCCAGCGCGTCGTTCCTGTGGTTTGCCACCCTGGCGCTCGGCGCTGCGTGGCTGGCGCCCTGGTTGGCACGCCCGGCGACCTGGCGTCTGCTCGACTTGCTGGTGGCGGTGATGATGTTCAGCGTGGCCTATCAATTGATTGCCGCGTAGCGAATATTCCAAAACGCTCTGGAACCTCTATCCCACACAGTTGTTGCGTGGTTTTGCCGCACCCCCGGTGCTATGATCCAGCCCCTGCGCCGCAAAGAGTACAAACTCCCCGGCGCTTGTCTGGCCGCCCGTGATCGGCCTTGCGCTCACCGCAACTGACCTGATTAGGAGAATCATCATGGCTTTCGAATTGCCGCCGCTGCCCTACGCACACGATGCCCTGCAGCCGCACATTTCCAAGGAAACCTTGGAATACCACCACGACAAGCACCACAACACCTATGTCGTGAACCTGAACAACCTGGTGCCTGGCACCGAGTTCGAAGGCAAGACCCTGGAAGAGATCGTCAAATCCTCTTCGGGCGGCATCTTCAACAACGCCGCTCAGGTCTGGAACCACACCTTCTACTGGAACTGCCTGGCGCCAAACGCCGGTGGCCAACCTACCGGTGCGCTTGGCGACGCCATCAACGCTGCGTTCGGTTCGTTCGACAAGTTCAAGGAAGAGTTCACCAAGACGTCCGTCGGCACCTTCGGTTCCGGTTGGGGCTGGCTGGTGAAAAAGGCTGACGGTTCCCTGGCCCTGGCCAGCACCATCGGCGCCGGCAACCCGCTGACCAGCGGCGACACCCCGCTGCTGACCTGCGACGTGTGGGAACACGCCTACTACATCGACTACCGCAACGTGCGTCCAAAGTATGTGGAAGCGTTCTGGAACCTGGTCAACTGGAAGTTCGTGGCTGAGCAGTTCGAAGGCAAGACCTTCACTGCCTAAGCAACCCTTGCAGTAGAAAGAGCCCGGCAATTGCCGGGCTTTTTTGTGGGCGTTACTTGGAAACACCGACGAAGAATCATGGAACTCACTAATGAAATATTTCCACTCAAGTCGCGTGAGGAATAACCCTCCCAATCAAATGTGGAGTATGACGATGGACCCTATTTCGATGGTTGTAGGTGCAGTGCCGATGGTAACGGGCCTTCTCGATAAGGGAATGGACTTGGCAAAAGGCGCGTTGGACGTGGCTGGCAAGCTGCTGGACAAAATGCCAGATGCAGAAAAAATTGCAGGTAATACAGAGTCGCAGCCTCAGAACCAGATTACTTTCTGACCCAGGCACGTCTCACTGGAAGGCCGGCCCGTACGGCCTTCTATCCTACAAGCCCTCAACATTGAGGGTCAGTGACCGGCACCCAGACTCTCAGCCCCCCACGCTTACCCAGCCACAATCTCAATTGAGTCTTCCCCCCAATGTTCCTTTGACTGCCATCACGAGATTGCCAATACTCATGGCATATTGAGGCTACCCGCATGGAACAAGGAATGACCCTTTGAAGCTGGAACTCAAAAACAGCTTGTCGGTGAAGTTGCTACGGGTTGTGCTGCTGTCGGCATTGATCGTGGGCGTGGCGCTGAGTGCGGCGCAGATCGTTTTCGATGCCTACAAGACGCGCCAGGCCGTGGCCGGCGATGCCCAGCGCATCCTCGACATGTTTCGCGACCCCTCGACCCAGGCCGTCTACAGCCTGGACCGCGAAATGGGCATGCAAGTGATTGAGGGCCTGTTCCAGGACGATGCCGTGCGCATGGCCTCCATCGGCCATCCCAACGAAACCATGCTCGCAGAAAAAAGCCGCGCACTTCAGCAGTCGCCCTCCCGCTGGTTGACCGACCTGATTCTTGGCCAGGAACGGACCTTTACGACCTCGTTGGTCGGCAAAGGCCCGTATAGCGAGTATTACGGCGACCTGAGCATCACCCTGGACACCGCCACCTACGGCAAGGGCTTTCTGGTCAGTTCGGTGATCATCTTCATTTCCGGCGTGCTGCGCGCCCTGGCCATGGGCCTGGTGCTGTACCTGGTCTATCACTGGCTGCTGACCAAGCCGTTGTCGCGGATCATCGAACACCTGACTTCGATCAACCCGGACCGGCCCAGCGAACACAAGATCCCTTCGCTCAAGGGTCACGAACGCAACGAGCTGGGCCTGTGGATCAATACCGCCAACCAGTTGCTAGAGTCCATCGAGCGCAACACCCATTTGCGCCATGAAGCCGAAAGCAGCCTGCTGCGCATGGCCCAGTACGACTTTCTCACCGGTTTGCCGAACCGCCAGAAACTGCAGGAGCAACTGGACAAGATCCTGATCGACGCCGGCCGTCGTCAGCGCCGCGTGGCGGTGTTGTGCGTGGGCCTGGATGACTTCAAAAGCGTCAACGAACAGTTCACCTACCAGGCCGGTGACAAATTGCTGCTGGCCCTGGCCGACCGCCTGCGCGCCCACAGCGGCCGCCTGGGTGCCCTCGCCCGCTTGGGCGGTGACCAATTTGCGCTGGTGCAGGCCGATATCGACCAGCCCTACGAAGCCGCCGAACTGGCGCAAAGCATCCTGGATGACCTGGAAGCCGAGTTTGCCCTGGAGCACGAGCAGATTCGCCTGCGCGCCACTATCGGCATCACCTTGTTCCCGGAAGACGGCGACAGCACCGAGAAGCTGCTGCAAAAAGCCGAACAGACCATGACATTGGCCAAGAGCCGCTCGCGCAACCGCTATCAGTTCTATATCGCCAGCGTCGACAGCGAAATGCGCCGGCGCCGCGAGCTGGAAAAGGACCTGCGCGAGGCCCTGAACCGCGAGCAGTTCCACCTGGTGTACCAGCCGCAGATCAGCTACCGCGACCATCGCGTGGTGGGTGTGGAAGCGTTGATTCGCTGGCAGCACCCGGAGCACGGCCTGGTGCCGCCGGACCTGTTCATCCCGCTGGCAGAACAGAACGGCACCATCATTCCGATCGGCGAATGGGTGTTGGACCAGGCCTGCCGACAACTGCGTGAATGGCATGACCTGGGCTTCACCGACCTGCGCATGGCGGTCAACTTGTCCACGGTGCAACTGCACCACACCGAGTTGCCGCGGGTGGTCAACAACCTGATGCAGATCTACCGCCTGCCGCCGCGCAGCCTGGAACTGGAAGTCACCGAGACCGGCCTGATGGAAGACATCAGCACCGCCGCCCAGCACCTGCTGAGCCTGCGTCGTTCCGGGGCGCTGATCGCCATCGATGACTTCGGCACCGGCTATTCGTCGTTGAGTTACCTCAAGAGCCTGCCGCTGGACAAGATCAAGATCGACAAAAGCTTCGTCCAGGACCTGCTCGATGACGACGACGATGCGACCATCGTGCGCGCCATCATCCAACTGGGCAAAAGCCTGGGCATGCAGGTGATCGCCGAAGGGGTGGAAACGGCCGAACAAGAGGCCTACATCATCTCCGAGGGCTGTCATGAAGGTCAGGGCTATCACTACAGCAAACCGCTGCCGGCCCGGGAGTTGGCGGCCTTCCTGAAGCAGTCCGAGCGCAACAACGCGGCGATTCTCTGAAGCGGCAAAACGATACTAAATATTTCCCTCGTATAAACCTTTACACAAAATGCAAATCTTTCGCATTATGTCGCAGTTTTTTGCGCTCCCCCGCGCGCCCTATCAACAACCGAAGCAGGATGTTCGCCATGATTCGTATGCCCCTGGCCACCGCCAGTCTGCTGGCCATTGCCATTTCTCTCGCCGGTTGCGGCGAAGGTAAAGACAAGGCCACCGCAAACCAGGCGCCGACCCCGGCTGCCAGCACTACCGCTCCAGCGGCTGCCACCCCAGCAGGCCAGGTCGACGAAACGGCCGCCAAAGCCGTGGTCGCGCATTACGCTGACATGGTGTTCGCGGTGTACAGCGACGCCGAGTCCACTGCGAAAACCCTGCAAACCGCCATCGACACCTTCCTCGCCAACCCGAACGACGAAACCCTCAAAGCAGCCCGTACCGCCTGGATCGCCGCACGCGTGCCGTACCTGCAGAGCGAAGTGTTCCGCTTCGGCAACACCATCATCGACGACTGGGAAGGCCAGGTGAACGCCTGGCCCCTGGACGAAGGCCTGATCGACTATGTCGACAAATCCTACGAGCATGCCCTGGGTAACCCAGGCGCCAACGCCAACATCATCGCCAACACCGAGATCCAGGTTGGCGAAGACAAGGTCGACGTCAAGGAGATCACCCCGGAAAAACTCGCCAGCCTCAATGAGCTGGGCGGTTCCGAAGCCAACGTTGCCACCGGCTACCACGCCATCGAATTCCTGCTCTGGGGCCAGGACCTCAACGGCACCGGCCCTGGCGCGGGCAACCGCCCTGCCTCCGACTACCTGACCGGCGACGGCGCCACGGGCGGCAACAACGAGCGTCGCCGCACTTACCTGCGCGCCGTGACCCAGCTGCTGGTCAGCGACCTGGAAGAAATGGTCGGCAACTGGAAACCCAACGTCGAAGACAACTACCGCGCCACCCTGGAGGCAGAACCTGCCACCGACGGCCTGCGCAAAATGCTGTTCGGCATGGGCAGCCTGTCCCTGGGCGAACTGGCCGGTGAGCGCATGAAGGTTTCCCTGGAAGCCAACTCGCCAGAAGACGAGCAGGACTGCTTCAGCGACAACACCCACAACTCGCACTTCTACGACGCCAAGGGCATCCGCAACGTCTACCTGGGCGAGTACACCCGCGTCGACGGCACCAAACTGACCGGCGCCAGCCTGTCGTCCCTGGTGGCCAAGGCCGACCCGGCTGCCGACAGCGCGCTCAAGGCCGACTTGGCGTCGACCGAAGCGAAGATCCAGGTCATGGTTGACCACGCCAACAAAGGCGAGCACTACGACCAGTTGATCGCTGCCGGTAACGACCAGGGCAACCAAATCGTGCGCGACGCCATCGCCGCACTGGTCAAGCAGACCGGTTCGATCGAAGCCGCCGCCGGCAAGCTGGGCATCAGCGACCTGAACCCGGATAACGCTGATCACGAGTTCTGATCCGCGCCGCGTTGAGAGAGGCGACCTGCGGGTCGCCTTTTTTATGTCTGTAGTTCTGCGATCAATCAAACACCGCAAAACCCATGTGGGAGCGGGCTTGCTCGCGAATGCGGTAGGTCAGCCAAATATCCAGTGACTGACACACCGCATTCGCGAGCAAGCCCGCTCCCACATTTGCTCCGTATCGCCTGAAGGGGCCGGTTTACTTACCCTGCACCCCGGGTAGAATGGCGCCTCTGCCCAATCACCCGAGCTCACTTCATGGCGTTGCCGACCCTACGCATCATCGGTTTCATCATCGGCATCTTCCTGATCACCCTTGCGATCGCCATGGTCGTCCCGATGGCCACCCTGGTGATCTTCGAACGTACCCAAGACCTGCCCTCGTTCCTGTGGGCCAGCATGATCACCTTTATCGCCGGCCTGGCCCTGGTCATTCCCGGCCGTCCCGAGCACGTGCACCTGCGCCCCCGGGACATGTACCTGCTCACAGTGACAAGCTGGGTGGTGGTGTGCGTGTTTGCCGCCTTGCCGTTCCTGCTGACCCAGCACATCAGCTACACCGACTCGTTTTTTGAAAGCATGTCCGGCATCACCGCCACCGGTTCCACGGTGCTGAGCGGGCTGGACAGCATGTCCCCGGGCATCTTGATGTGGCGCTCGTTGCTGCACTGGCTCGGCGGCATCGGCTTTATCGGCATGGCGGTGGCGATCCTGCCGCTGCTGCGCATCGGTGGCATGCGCCTGTTCCAGACCGAGTCTTCGGACCGTTCAGAGAAGGTCATGCCCCGTTCACACATGGTGGCGCGCCTGATCGTGGCGACTTACGTGGGCATCACGATCCTCGGCAGCCTGGCGTTCTGGTGGGCCGGGATGGGCCTGTTCGATGCGATCAATCACGCGATGTCAGCCATTTCCACCGGGGGCTTCTCCACCTCCGATGAATCCCTGGCCCATTGGAAACAACCCGCCGTGCACTGGGTGGCGGTGGTGGTGATGATCCTCGGCAGCCTGCCGTTCACCCTGTATGTGGCCACGTTGCGTGGCAACCGTCGGGCACTGATCAAGGATCAGCAAGTACAAGGCTTGCTCGGCCTGTTGATCGTGACCTGGCTGGTGCTGGGCACCTGGTACTGGTGGACCACCAACTTGCACTGGCTGGACGCGCTGCGGCATGTGGCGGTGAACGTCACGTCCGTGGTCACCACGACCGGCTTTGCACTGGGGGACTACAGCATCTGGGGCAACTTCTCACTGATGCTGTTCTTCTACCTGGGCTTTGTCGGCGGCTGCTCCGGCTCTACGGCGGGCGGCATCAAGATCTTCCGGTTCCAGGTCGCCTATATCCTGCTCAAGGCCAACTTGAACCAGCTGATTCACCCGCGCGCGGTGATCAAGCAGAAGTACAACGGCCACCGCCTCGATGAAGAAATCGTACGCTCGATCCTGACCTTTTCGTTCTTCTTCGCCATCACCATCTGCGCGATTGCCCTGGCCTTGTCGCTGCTGGGGCTGGATTGGATGACCGCGTTGACCGGCGCCGCCAGCACCGTGTCCGGCGTGGGCCCGGGCCTGGGCGAGACCATCGGCCCGGCCGGCAACTTCGCCAGCCTGCCAGATGCAGCCAAGTGGATCCTGTCGTTCGGCATGCTGCTGGGACGGCTGGAGATCATTACAGTCTTTGTTCTGTGCATTCCGGCGTTCTGGCGTCACTGATCGTCGAGGCTTCCAGCAACCGCGCCCGGTATTCGCCGGGCGTGGCGTCGAACCAGCGGCGAAACGCGCGGAAGAAATTGCTCGGGTCGGCAAACCCCAACAGGTAGGCGATTTCCAGCAGGGTCATGCTCGGCTGTGCCAGGTACTGCTCGGCCAGTTCGCGGCGGGTGTCGTCGAGCAGCGACTGGAAACTGGTGCCCTCCTCCTGCAAACGCCGCTGCAACGTGCGCTGGGACAGGTGCAGGGTCTGGGCGACCACCTCACGCTTGGGCTCGCCCTGAGGCAGCAGGCGGCACAGCACCTGCCGCGCCTTGTGGGTCACGCGGCTTTCCGAAAAACGCGCCAGGTATTCACCGGCAAACCGATCATGCAGCAGCGCCATGGCCTCGTTGGCCGTGGGCAGCGGCGCGTCCATGTCGGCCCGCTCGAAAATCAGCGCGTCATAGGGCGCGTTGAATTCCAGGGGCGCGTGGAAAGCTTGTTTGTAGGGCGCCAGGTCCACCGGTTGATCGCCTTGCAACAGCACCTTGCGCGGCTGCAGGGTACGCCCGGTCAACCAGCCGCACAGCGCCAGGGCACTGGCCAGCGAAGCCTCGGCGCTTTGCCGGGTGGGGGGCAAGTGATCGCCATGCACCGTCAGAATCAACGCATAGCCTTCGGGCAATAGTCTGAAACTCAGGTCGGCGCTTTCGGCGATGATCCGCTGATAGCGCACCAGGCGCATAAAACCTTCGGCCAGCGTGTTGCTGGACATCAGCGCATAACCGGCCACATGAAACGATGCCGGACGCACCACCTTGCCCATGTTCAGGCCGATCGCCGGGTTGCCCGACAGCTCGACCGCCCGTTGCCAGAGTCGGGTCATGGAGTCTTGTGGAAAACGCGCGTCAGGGTCACTGAGGGCGGCATAGTCCAGGCCCAGTTGCTTGAACAAGGCCCGGCAGTCCAAGCCGTCCATTTCCAACGCCTTGACTATCCCCATCGCCCAGCTTGCAGAAGTTGTTCGTTCGCTCATGGCGTCTTCTTAAAAAAGCAGGCTTAAAACGGCAGCCAGGAAGCCAAGGATACTAAAGTGGCATCTATTGTCACTGGCTGTTACCACTGATCACTCTAGACTCAAATAAGCTCCCCGCCGAACATCTGTTGGGCACCACAATAACGAGAGGGCCGGCTACCGTGGAAAATGTCAGACAATTCAACAGCTTCGCCGAGTTCTACCCGTATTACCTGAGCGAACATGGCAACAGCACCTGCCGGCGCCTGCACTTTATCGGCACCACGCTGGTGATTGGCATCCTGGCCTACGCCATCGGCAGAGGTTCGTTGGGCCTGTTGCTGGCTTTGCCGATAGCCGGTTACAGCTTTGCCTGGGTCGGCCATTTCTTCTTCGAAAAAAACCGCCCGGCGACCTTCCAGCACCCGTTCTACAGCCTGCTGGGGGATTTTGTGATGTACCGCGACATGATCCTGGGCAAGGTGCCGTTCTAGCCCCACGACCGTTTTAACCGTGAAAGTTCGTACATCCGGCGAGATAAAAATCTTTTTGTCATTTTAGGTGCTGTATCCTGCCAAGGCTTTTTGAGAGCGCGGAATCACCTGCGATTGATAAAACAGACCTTGCGAGGAGCGACGACGATGCACGAGATACCTAATCTCCCCTTCCCAAGCCTGCACCCAACCGAGCAGCCAACACCGCAGCAGGCCAGCAACAAGCAGCCTGAGGCCAAAGAAGCAAAACCAGTCGACAGCAAACGCCAGGACTGACGCCGTAACAGACCGTGTGGAAAGCGCAACATTGAGCGCTTTCCACACTGCCTGAAGACTTTGGATACCGCGATGACCGACACCCTTCCCGACGCCGCCGACGCCGCCGTACTCGACGCTGCCCTGCAGATGGTTGAAGTATGGAACCGTCTGAGCGCCGACAAACAGGCCCTGCTGCTCAAGCGCTTCGGCACCCAGGAAAACGCCTTGGCCGCCCTGGTGACCACCCAACTGTTGGCCCCTGCCCAGCCTTGACGTCTTTTTGAGCTGACGTTTTTTGCTTTTGCCACCCTGCGCAGGCCAAAGCACCGGTATCATTAGCAGCCTATCTTTACCTGCTGCGACAGTGGACCTTTCCCATGCCAGATACCCAGCGCCCCATGGCGGTCACGCTGCAAGTCGTTTCCATCGTGTTGTTTACCTTTATCGGCTACCTGAACATCGGCATTCCCCTCGCCGTCTTGCCGGGCTATGTGCACAGCGAACTGGGCTATGGCGCGGTGATCGCCGGCCTGGTGATCAGCGTGCAATACCTGGCCACCCTGCTGAGCCGCCCGTATGCGGGAAAAATCATCGACAACCTGGGCAGCAAGCGCGCGGTGCTGATCGGCTTGGCCGGTTGCGGCCTGAGCGGTGTGTTCATGTTGTTTGCGGCGTTCTTTTCCAGCTTGCCGGCCTTGAGCCTCGGCAGCCTGTTGATCGGCCGCCTGGTGCTGGGCAGCGCCGAAAGCCTGGTAGGTTCCGGCGCCATCGGGTGGGGCATTGGCCGCGTCGGTGCGGCGAATACCGCCAAGGTCATCTCCTGGAACGGCATCGCCAGCTACGGGGCGTTGGCCGTCGGCGCACCGCTGGGCGTGGTGCTGGTCAGGCACTTCGGGCTGTGGAGCATGGGCGTCAGCATTATCCTGCTGGCGGTCATCGGCCTGTTGCTGGCCTGGAACAAAGTTGCCGCGCCCATCGTTGCCGGTGTGCGCCTGCCGTTCATGAACGTGCTGGGCCGGGTGTTGCCCCACGGCTGCGCCTTGGCCCTGGGCTCGATCGGCTTCGGCACCATCGCCACCTTCATCACCCTGTACTACACCACCCAGCATTGGGATAACGCGGTGTGGGCCTTGAGCCTGTTCGGCGCCAGTTTTATCGGCGCGCGCCTGCTGTTCGGCAACTTGATCAACCGGATCGGCGGTTTTCGCGTGGCAATCGCCTGCCTGTCAGTGGAGGTCCTCGGCCTGCTGTTGCTGTGGCTGGCGCCGGACGCCAACCTGGCCCTGGCCGGTGCGGCGTTGAGCGGGTTCGGCTTTTCCCTGGTGTTTCCGTCCCTGGGCGTGGAGGCGGTCAACCTGGTGCCCGCGTCCAGCCGGGGTTCGGCCGTGGGGGCCTATTCGTTGTTTATCGACTTGTCCCTGGGCATCACCGGCCCGCTGGCAGGCGCTGTGGCGGCAGGTTTTGGCTTTGCATCGATCTTCCTGTTCGCCGCCCTGGCCGCCTGCGGTGGGTTGGTGCTCAGCGTGTACCTGTACCGCCAGGCCCCCAAAGCCCGCGAGGCGCGCGACGCCTAGAAGTCGACCTTGCCGCGCCCGGCCTTGATCGTGCCGCGCTTGGTCTTGGATTCCAGGCGACGTTTTTTCGAGCCCAGGGTCGGCTTGGTCGGGCGGCGCTTCTTTTCCACCTTGGTGGCGCTGAGGATCAGTTCCACCAAACGCTCCAATGCATCCGCGCGGTTCTGCTCCTGGGTCCGGTATTGCTGGGCCTTGAGCACCAGCACCCCTTCGCTGGTGATCCGACTGTCACGCAGCGCCAGCAAACGCTCCTTGTAGAACGCCGGCAGCGACGAGGCCGGAATATCAAAGCGCAGGTGCACCGCGCTCGACACCTTGTTGACGTTCTGCCCACCGGCGCCCTGGGCGCGAATGGCGGTCAGCTCGATCTCGGCGTCGGGCAGGTGCACATTATTGGAAATCACCAGCATCAATTAAAAACCTTAGGCAACGGACAAGCCCAACTCGGACAACAACATCGACGCCTGGGCTTTGGAAATCACGGCGCCTTTGAACAGTTTGGCATCATTGAGGCGAAACCCGCTCAAATCCGCGCCCCGCAAGTCCGCGCCGGCGAAATTGGCGCCGTTGATGCGCGCATGGGCCAGGCTGCAGTCGATCAGTTCAGCCTTGCGAAAATCTGCGTCCGACAAGTCGCTGTCAGAAAAATCCAGGTTATTGAGCACCGTGCGCGCAAACGACAAACCAGATAAAAACGCGCTGTTGAGCAAACTCTCACTGAAGCTCAGGCCCAATGAAGCGCAATGGGTGAAGTTGGCGCCGGTCAGCTTGCACTGATCAAATTGGGCCTGGGACAGTTTGCTGCGTTGCCAGCGGGTGTTGTTCAGGTCGCAACTGTGGAACTGTGCTTCCAACAGATTCGCCGCTTCAAAGACCGCCTGGCCGGCGCGACAGCTTTTCCACTGCGTACCTTCCAGGCGCGAGCCGAGGAACGAGGCCTGGGCCAGGATGCAGCGTTCGAATATCCAGTGGTCCAATGCCATGCGCGACAGGTCGGCCCCACTCAGGTCGACACCCACCAGGCGCAAAGGCCCGCCGTGTTGGTCGATCAGGTCTTCCAGCTCGTCGCGCTGCAGGGTGCCGCCGTCGATATCGGTGTGGTGCATGGGGCCTCCGGGCGCGGAACAGGTGAAAACGAGGCGGGAGTCTAACCCGTGAGCGCCCACAAAAAACCCGGCAATATGCCGGGTTTTCTGTTTTCGCAAGGCGGGTTACTTCAGTGCCGCACTCGTCGAGGTCAGCGCCGCTTCGGCACTGCGCTTGTTCTTGACCCAGTAGCACACCGCCATGAACGCCACCCACACCGGGATCGCGTACACCGACACCTGGATCCCCGGGATCATCAGCATGATCACCAGGATAAACACCACGAACGCCAGGCAAATGATGTTGCCGTACGGGTACCACAGCGCCTTGAACAATGGCACCTGCTTGGTGCGGTTCATGTGCTGGCGGAACTTGAAGTGGGAGAAGCTGATCATCGCCCAGTTGATCACCAGCGTGGCCACCACCAGGGACATCAGCAGTTCCAGGGCATGCTGCGGGATCAGATAGTTCATCAGCACCGCCACCAGGGTGACGGCCGCCGAGGCTAGGATCGAGCGCACCGGCACGCCGCGCCTGTCGATCTTGGCCAAGGCCCGTGGCGCATCACCCTGCTCGGCCATGCCCAGCAGCATGCGGCTGTTGCAGTAGGTGCCGCTGTTGTACACCGACAACGCCGCGGTCAGTACCACGAAGTTGAGGATGTGCGCGGCGGTGTTGCTGCCCAGCATCGAGAACACCTGCACGAACGGGCTGCCACTGTAGGCATCGCCGGACGCGTTGAGGGTTTGCAGCAGGCTGTCCCAAGGGGTCAGCGACAGCAGCACCACCAGTGCGCCGATGTAGAAGATCAGGATGCGGTAGATCACCTGGTTGATCGCCTTCGGGATCACGGTGCGCGGTTTGTCTGCTTCGGCAGCGGTGAAGCCGAGCATTTCCAGGCCGCCGAAGGAGAACATGATGATCGCCATGGCCATCACCAAACCACCGACGCCGTGGGGGAAGAAGCCGCCGTGTTCCCACAGGTTGCTCACCGAGGCTTGCGGGCCGCCGCTGCCACTGACCAGCAGGTAGCTGCCCAAGGCGATCATGCCGACGATGGCGACCACCTTGATGATCGCAAACCAGAACTCGGCTTCACCGAAGACTTTGACGTTGGCCAGGTTGATCGCGTTGATCAGTACGAAGAACGCGGCGGCCGAGACCCAGGTCGGGATCTCGGGCCACCAATAGTGCACGTACTTGCCGACGGCAGTCAGCTCCGACATGCCCACCAGGATGTACAGGATCCAGCAGTTCCAGCCCGACAGGAAGCCGGCGAAACCTCCCCAGTACTTGTGGGCAAAGTGGCTGAAGGAACCGGCGACCGGCTCTTCGACGATCATTTCGCCGAGCTGGCGCATGATCATGAAGGCGATGAAGCCGCAGATGGCATAGCCCAGGATCATCGACGGGCCGGCCGACTTGAGCACCCCGGCCGAGCCCAGGAACAGGCCGGTGCCGATGGCGCCCCCGAGGGCGATCAACTGGATATGCCGATTTTTCAGGCCGCGTTTCAGCTCGCCTGAAGAGGAATGGGGTCCACTCATGAAAAGGGTCTCACGCAAGGTTTGATGATGTTGAATGCACGTTGCTGTCTTGAATCTCGACTCAAGCAGCGCCGCTCAAACCCCAGCGCAGGCACCAGGAGTACAGCGTCGTTCTAAAGGTCATGCGTCACCTGTTTGTTTTTATCTGTGACGAAATCGAACCCGTCTGGCTCGTGGCCAGGCGGAGTGATCAGGGAAGGTAAACCCTGAGGTCTTGGCCTTTTGCGTGGGTACGCAAGGGGGGTCACAGTAAAACGCGGCGCATTGTACACCGCTCGACAGCTTAGGGCGGCCCTCGGCAAGGGCACGCGACAATCTGTCAGGCATTCCTTACAGCATCGCCACGCCCGGGAATGCAGCGACTTTCACGTAAATTAATCGTTACAGCGCGGAAAATAAGCGTTACAGCCAGCAACGAACAGAAAAATGTCGGTAGGAAATCTCCGACAAATTACCCTCGCCAGTCCGTTGTTTTTTCTAAATAAATATTTCTGGCGAAAAAACAGAACAAAAAATCCAAATGAGACCGTGTCAATAAATATTTTGCATTCCGAAACACTCTCTCCTAGGTTCTTCCCACTTGCCCAGTGAAGCCCGCTGGCAAGCCGTTCTCAAACAACGTCCTCTAGGAGAAACACCATGCAAGCACTGGAAAACGACCTGGAAACCGAACTGCAACTCGACGATTGGTTTGAAGCGCCGACCCATGAGGCCGCCGTTGAAATGATGCAAGCCGACGCCGTCGTGCCATTCGGCACCGCGATGTGGCCGTTCTAACACCCGGCAGGCACTGGCAGGTGCTGTGCACGGCATCTGCCTCCTTACCCAAGGCACAGAAGGACACCCGTCATGGACAAGGCCCGCGCCGTCGAACACTTTCTCTACTACCTGGCCCACCACCCGGCCCTCAGCGGCCTGAACTGCCCGAACGTGCTGCTGGGCCATACCGAACGCTATGACGCCATCGCCCAGGCGATCACCCACGGCAGCGCCGCCCGTTTCAATTTCCAGGTGCAGCGCCTGGACCTGGCCGCCTGCGACAGCCTGGCCCAGGCCATTGAAGCCTGCGACCTGTACCTGTTTCTCTACGACTCTTCGACCCTGCCCAACCCACGCGCCGAAGGCCCGGACTTTATCCGCGCCCTGCAAGGCGTGATGGCCGAGCACTGGAAGAAATCCCTGCTGTTCAAGGACTATGGCGACTATTTCTACGACACCTTCAGCGTTGAGCCACAGCGCATCGCCGACCTCAACGCCACGCTGATCCGGCGCATGTCCCAAGCCAACGTGCTGAGCTTTACCGACAAGCACGGCTCACGCCTGGAAGCGCCGATGAGCAGCATCAAGAAGTGGACCAATATCAACGGCGTCGGCAACCACGACCTCGCCCCCGGCGAGATCGCCACCCACAGCGAGGCCATCAATGGCCAGGTGCGGTTTGTCGGCACATTCCTGAGCACCATCCCCTTTGCGCGCAAATACGGCGTGTTGCAGTCACCGTTGGAACTGTGGATCGAGAACTCGACCATCTGCAGCGTGGCCAGCGACGTGCCGGGGCTGGCGGATGACTTCAACAAGTACCTGAACGCCAACCCGTCGAACCGGCGTGTGGAGGAATTGGGGATTGGCACCAATGAAGGCGTGAAGGACCTGTATGCACGCAATGCCGGGTTCGAAGAGCGCCATTGCGGGCTGCACCTGGGCCTGGGTGGCGGGCAGAAAGGCAGCCATCACCTGGATCTGATCTTTGCCAGTGGGGTGTTGGCGTTGGATGACAAGCCCGTCTTCGACGGCACCTTTGCCTTCTGATCAGTGATTTAGAAACCTATGAAGATCCAAATGTGGGAGCGGGCTTGCTCGCGAAGGCGGAGTATCAAGTAACACATGCATCAACTGACACGCCGCCTTCGCGAGCAAGCCCGCTCCCACATTTTTGACCGTATTCCAAGGCATAAAAAACGCCAACCCTAGGGTTGGCGTTTTTGTGCAGCGCTTAACACGTCACTGCGGTTTCTTGCGACCAAAACCAGGACGCTGACCCGAACCGGCCGGGGCGCCGCGGCGCTTGCCCGACGGCTCGTCCGCCACCAGTTTCGGGCCAGGGCGCTTGTTCGCCGCTGGCTTGGCTGGACGCTTGGTGCTGGCGTTGTCGGCCGGACGTTCGCTTTCACCGCGGTTGCTGCGACCACCGGCCGGCGCTGGGCGCGGTGCACGTGGCGCACGTTCACCTTCCTGGCGCGACGGCGCGGTTGGGCGACGCTCGCCTTCGATCTGCGGCTCACGGGAAATACGACCGCCGGTTGCCGGTGCATTCAGCGCCGGGCGCAGGGTGCGGGCCACGCGTTCGGTACGCGGCACAGGGCGCGACGATTTACGCTGCATCCGCTC
Organism: Pseudomonas sp. BIGb0164; assembly: GCF_024810135.1. Lineage (NCBI taxonomy): Bacteria > Pseudomonadati > Pseudomonadota > Gammaproteobacteria > Pseudomonadales > Pseudomonadaceae > Pseudomonas > Pseudomonas sp. BIGb0164. The sequence goes on from NZ_JANUEA010000005.1 coordinate 469,729, forward strand.
AAGCTTGTCTTTGCTCTTGGCGTTCATCTGCGGCATGGCGACCGGCGTCAGGCCCACTTCGGCGCTGAGGATGTCGACTTCGTACTGGCTCATTTCGCGCCAGCGGCCCATCGGCAGGTCGGAGTTCAGGAACACCGGGCCGAAACGCACGCGCTTCAGGCGGCTGACCACCAGGCCCTGGGATTCCCACAAGCGACGTACTTCGCGGTTACGGCCTTCCATCACCACGCAGTGGTACCAGTGGTTGAAACCTTCGCCACCTGGCGCCTGCTTGATGTCGGTGAACTTGGCCGGGCCGTCTTCCAGCACCACGCCCGCCTTGAGGCGTTCGATCATCTCGTCGTCAACTTCGCCACGTACGCGCACGGCGTATTCGCGGTCCATCTCGTACGACGGGTGCATCAGGCGGTTGGCCAGCTCACCGTCGGTGGTGAACATCAGCAAGCCGGTGGTGTTGATGTCCAGGCGACCGATGTTGATCCAGCGGCCTTCTTTGGGCTTGGGCATCTTGTCGAACACGGTCGGACGGCCTTCCGGGTCGTCACGGGTGCAGATCTCGCCGTCCGGCTTGTTGTACATGATCACGCGGCGCACCGATTCGGCGGCCTCTTCACGCTTGATGACCTTGCCATCAATGCTGATTGCATCGTGCAGGTCGACGCGCTGGCCGAGGGTAGCCTCGACGCCGTTGACCTTGATGCGCTTCTGGGTGATCCAGGCTTCGACGTCGCGGCGCGAGCCCACGCCGATACGCGCCAGCACCTTTTGCAGTTTTTCGCCTGCTGGGCCGATTTCCTGGCTGTCGTTCTGGTCTTTGTCGTTCATCTTAAGCACCTCCCGGTGGGTCGATTCAGGCTTGGCCTGAAGAGTGTTGAAAGCGGGGCTTTGGCCGACTGTGCCGGCAAAGGGTCGCGAATCATACGCGTATGGCGCGCGTTGCGCATCAGAGACTAGTCGATAAAGGCCAAGTCACCTGCTTTACGCCGACCGGTGGACCACAGCGGGTCAAAATGTGGGAGCGGGCTTGCTCGCGAATGCGGTGGATCAGTCGCCATCTCCGGTGACTGACCCTCCGCTTTCGCGAGCAAGCCCGCTCCCACAGGGGTTCAGCAGTGTTTGCAGGAACGCGTCAGTCCTCGAACTGGCGGCGCTCGGCTTCAATGGCTTCGGCCAGGGCGCGGGCTTCGTCTTCTTCGTCGCTCAGGGGCGGCTGCTCCAGGGCGGCGACGGCGGCGAGTAGTTTTTCGCGGGCTTCGGCGACGCCGAGGATGTCTTCCTCGGGTTCCGGCTCAGGCTCGGCCTCGGGTTCACTGTTTTCCTGGGTTTGCGGCTCGGCAGCGCCGTCACGCAGCAAATCGTCGAAGTCGGTCTTGATGCCCTGCTCCATATCGTCCAGTTCCAGCAGCAAGGTGTGGAAACTGGTTTCGTCCTTCGGTTCTTCCGGTTCGGCGCTGGCGTCGGCCAGTTCCTGCAGGCCCTCGGGCACCGGCGCATCGTCGAAATCGAGCACCGGCTCGGCTTCCATCTCGCGCAGTTCGGCAAGCGGCGGCAAATCATCAAGGTTCTTCAGGTTGAAGTGGTCGAGAAACACCTTGGTGGTGGCGAACATCGCCGGTTTGCCGGGCACGTCGCGGTAGCCGACGATGCGGATCCACTCCCGTTCCAGCAGCGTCTTGACGATATGGCTGTTGACCGCCACGCCCCGCACGTCCTCGATCTCGCCCCGGGTGATCGGCTGGCGATAGGCGATCAGCGCCATGGTCTCCAACATCGCCCGGGAATAACGCTGCGGGCGTTCTTCCCACAAACGGCCGACCCACGGGGAAAACTTCTCACGGATCTGCAGGCGATAACCCGACGCCACTTCGCGCAGCTCAAAGGCACGGCCGTCGCAGGACTTGCGCAGGATCTCCAGCGCCTTCTTGAATACCGGCGGCTCGGGGCGCTCGGCTTCTTCAAAGAGTTCGAACAGGCGCTCCAACGATTGCGGTTTGCCCGAGGCCAGTAGAAAGGCCTCCAGCAACGGGGCCAGTTCGCGGGGTTCAGTCAGATTCATTGATTCAGCTCTTTATTCGGCTCGCGCCCGCACGTGGATAGCCGCAAAAGGCTCATTCTGGACCAGCTCGACCAAGGATTCCTTGACCAGTTCGAGGATCGCCATAAAGGTCACCACCACCCCCAGGCGCCCTTCTTCCGCAGTAAACAGCTCAACAAACGGCACAAAGCCGCCGCCCTTGAGGCGTTCCAGCACATCACTCATGCGCTCACGGGTGGACAGCGCCTCGCGACTCACCTGGTGGCTTTCAAACATGTCGCCACGGCGCAGCACCTCGGCCATGGACATCAGCAATTCTTCCAGGCTCACGTCCGGCAGCAGCTTGCGCGCGCGGGCCTCGGGGGCATCGAGCTTGGGCACCACCACGTCACGGCCCACCCGGCTCAAGCCGTCGATGCCTTCGGCGGCGGCCTTGAAGCGTTCGTACTCCTGCAGGCGGCGGATCAGTTCGGCACGCGGGTCGTCTTCTTCGGCTTCCACCGTCTCCGAACGCGGCAACAGCATGCGCGACTTGATCTCGGCGAGCATGGCGGCCATCACCAGGTACTCGGCAGCCAGTTCCAGGCGCACCGACTGCATCAACTCGACATAGCCCATGTACTGGCGGGTGATTTCCGCCACCGGGATGTCGAGGATGTTGATGTTCTGCTTGCGGATCAGGTACAGCAGCAAGTCGAGCGGGCCTTCGAAGGCGTCGAGGAAAACCTCCAGGGCATCCGGCGGGATGTACAGATCCAGGGGCATTTCCATGACCGCCTGGCCATAGACCATGGCAAATGGCAGCTCCTGTTGGGCGCCGGCCTGGGGGTCAACCGTTTCCACCACCGACATTCAGGCCTCGACCATGAACGGAGCCGGGTCACCGCAACCCACGCGGATCACTTCGGGTTCACCGTCGGCCAAGTTGATCACGGTTGAGGCCTTGTTGCCGCCGTAGCCGCCATCGATGATCAGGTCCACCTGCTTTTCCAGCAGTGAACGCATTTCGTACGGGTCGTAAAGCGGCTCGGTCTCGCCGGGCATGATCAGCGACACGCTCATCAGCGGCTCACCCAGCTCCTCCAGCAGCGCCAGGGCAATCGGGTGCTCGGGCACGCGCAGGCCGATGGTGCGTTTCTTGGGGTGCAGCAACAGGCGCGGCACTTCACGGGTGGCGTTGAGAATAAAGGTGTAGGGCCCCGGCGTGTGGGCCTTGAGCAAGCGGAAGGTGCCGGTGTCGACCTTGGCGAACAGGCCGAGCTGGGACAGGTCGCTGCAGATCAGCGCGAAGTTGTGCTTGTCGTCCAACTGACGCAGGCGTCTGACACGCTCGACCGCACCCTTGTCGCCGATCTGGCAACCAATGGCGTAGGACGAGTCCGTTGGATAGATCACCACGCCACCGGCACGGATGATCTCCACGGCTTGCTTGATCAGGCGCGCCTGGGGGTTTTCCGGATGAATCTGGAAGAATTGACTCACGTGTTCTACCTGTTCAGACGGTGGCAATAATGGGGTCATGCTTGAATCGCCCCCACAAGAGCGGCAGGTCTTCCGGGACGGGGCGGTACTCGCCGATCTCGGACCAGCCGCCTGGGCCATGAAAATCACTGCCGGCGCTGACCAGCAGACCAAATTCGCGGGCAAGAATCGCCAGGCTGCCCACCTGCTCGGCGGGTTGGTGCCCGTTGACCACCTCGATGGCGTGGCCCCCCGCTCCAATATAGTCGGCAATCAGCTTGCGGCGCTTGCTGCGGGTGAAATCGTAATGCCAGGGATGCGCCAGGCTGACCCAGGCCCCGGAGGCCCGCAAGGTCTCGACGGTGTCTTCCAGGGTCGGCCAGTGCTGCTTCACATCCCCCAACTTGCCGGCGCCCAGCCATTTGCGGAAGGCTTCGGCGCGGTCTTTGACAAAACCTTCACGCACCATCCAGTCGGCAAAGTGCGGCCGGGCCGGTGCGTTGCCGCTGTCCCCCAGTTCCTGCTGGATCGCGCGGGCGCCTTCGAGGGCGTTGGGCATGCCTTTGAGGCTGAGTTTTCGGCTTATTTCTTCGGACCGCAGCCAGCGGCCATCGTGCAAATCGGCGATGGCCTGCACCAACGGCGGGGCCTTTTGGTCGAAACCGTAGCCCAGTACATGAATGGTGGCGCCACCCCAGGTGCAGGACAACTCCACGCCGTTGACCAGTTGCATGCCCAATGAATGGGCGGCTTCACGGGCTTCGTCCAAGCCTTCGAGGGTGTCGTGGTCGGTCAACGCCAGGACTCGCACGCCTTTTTCAAACGCACGCGCAACCAGTACCGCAGGCGCCAGGGCGCCGTCGGAGGCCGTGCTGTGGCAGTGCAAATCAACATTCACGGGGATGTGTAACCTCAAGTCAGGTGGCGCTTTCGCTACCAAGGATGTTTGTTATTATGCCGCCACATCCAGCTTCTGGCTCTTACTGTGAAACAATTCATCGACTTCATCCCGCTGTTGCTGTTTTTCATCGTTTATAAACTCGACCCCAGGGTCATCGATCTCGCCGGCCATGAACTGACGGTAGGAGGCATCTACAGCGCCACCGCCGTGCTGATCATCAGCTCCGTCGTGGTCTACGGCGCCATCTTCATCTCCCAGCGCAAGCTGGAAAAAAGCCAATGGCTGACCCTGGTCGCCTGCCTGGTCTTCGGCAGCCTGACCCTGGCCTTCCACAGCGAAACCTTCCTCAAGTGGAAAGCCCCGGTGGTGAACTGGCTGTTCGCCCTGGCCTTCATTGGCAGCCACTTCATCGGTGACCGCCTGCTGATCAAGCGGATCATGGGCCACGCACTGACCCTGCCGGAGCCGGTCTGGACACGCCTGAACGTGGCCTGGATCGTGTTTTTCCTGTTCTGTGGCGCTGCCAACCTGTTCGTGGCGTTCACCTTCCAGAGCTACTGGGTCGACTTCAAGGTCTTCGGCAGCCTGGGCATGACCGTATTGTTCCTGATCGGCCAGGGTATCTACCTGTCGCGCCACCTGCATGACACCGACCCTACCACGCCAAAAACCGAGGACTGACATGCTCTACGCCATCATCGCCACCGACGTCGCCAATTCGCTGGAAAAACGCCTGGCCGCACGTCCGGCCCACCTGGAGCGCCTGAACGTATTGCAGGCCGAAGGCCGTCTCGTGCTGGCGGGCCCGCATCCGGCTGTCGACAGCAATGACCCGGGCGCGGCGGGTTTCACCGGCAGCCTGGTGGTTGCCCAGTTCGCTTCCCTGGCTGACGCCCAGGCCTGGGCCAAGGCCGATCCGTATGTCGCGGCAGGCGTTTACGCCGACGTCGTGATCAAGCCGTTCAAGCAAGTCTTGCCTTGATAACGGCGGCGCCGAACCTATTCGGTTCGGCAATCGCCTGATGGCTCATCATTCTCGGTAACCTGCCGACAACGTTCTGAATATTCGTGTGGAATCAGGAGTTCCGATGCGCTTAAGTCAGTTGTGTCTGTTGGCAGTGTTAATGATCGGGGCCACGGCCCACGCTGAAGAACCCTCGAACACCGGCAGTTCCACGCCCCTGTCCTTGAGTGCCGGCAGCCAGATCACCGATTTGCAGCAACGTTTGAAAGAAAGCGAGCGATTGCGCGAAGAACTGAGCAAACAATTGCAAAATGCAGACGCTGCTCGCGAAAGCGCCCAACTGAGTCGCTTGCGCCAGGAGAACCAACGCCTGGTCCAGCAACTCAAAGAAACACAAAGTGGCGCCTTGACCCGCTGGCTGACCGAGCAACAACAGTGGTTTGTCACCGGTGGGGCTGTCGCACTGATCGCCTTGCTGTGCGGGATCTTCGCCAGCGGTGGGCACCGTCGCCGTCGACAATGGCTAAATTGAGTGAGTCATGAGCGAGCTGTTACTGATAGATGATGACCAGGAGCTCTGTGAGCTGCTGACCAGTTGGTTGAGCCAGGAAGGTTTCCAGGTGCGTGCCTGCCACGACGGCTTGAGTGCGCGCAAAGCCCTGGCCGACAGCGCACCGGCCGCGGTGGTGCTCGACGTGATGCTGCCCGACGGCAGCGGCCTTGAGCTGCTCAAGCAATTGCGCAACGACCATCCGGAGTTGCCAGTGCTGATGCTCTCGGCCCGGGGCGAACCGCTGGACCGCATCCTCGGCCTGGAACTGGGCGCCGACGACTACCTGGCCAAGCCCTGCGACCCGCGCGAACTCACGGCCCGGTTGCGCGCCGTGTTGCGCCGCAGCCACCCGGCCGCCGTGTCCACCCAGCTGGAACTGGGCGATCTGTGCTTCAGCCCGGTGCGTGGCGTGGTCACTATCGATGAACAGGAATTCCCCCTCACCGTCTCCGAAAGCCGCCTGCTGGAAGCCTTGCTACGCCAGCCGGGCGAGCCGCTGGACAAGCAGGAACTGGCGCAGATCGCCCTGGGCCGCAAGCTGACCCTTTACGATCGCAGCCTGGACATGCACGTGAGCAACCTGCGCAAGAAGATCGGCCCGCACCCGGACGGCCGCCCACGCATCGTGGCGCTGCGTAGCCGGGGCTACTACTACAGCCTCTGAACACACTGCAGAAGTCCTGTGGAAGCTGGCTTGTGTGGGAGCGGGCTTGCTCGCGAATGCGGTAGATCGGCCACTCTTTGCGGCGACTGACACACCGCCTTCGCGAGCAAGCCCGCTCCCACATTTGAATAGCTAAGCCCTGATAGTTTTGTCAGTTCGCCTCAAAATCCTCTTTACCCAAGCTTTACCCACACCTGACCGCCGCTGACCTCTATCTCCTTAATCTACTCACATCCGGACTCACCGGAATAGAGACAGGAGAATCACCATGCGCAAGACCCTTATCGCTTTGATGTTCGCCGCTGCCCTGCCAACCGTTGCCATGGCGGCACTGCCTGACGGCCCAGGCCCGATGGGCGGCCCCGAAGGCCACATGATGGGTGGCCCGGGCCACGGCGGTGAACACGGTCCGCGTGGCAAAGGCGGCCCCTTCAGCCAGCTGGACCTGACCAAGGAACAGCGCCAGCAGATCGGCAAGCTGATGGGCGACCAATGGCACGCTCGCAAAGACCTGGTCAAAAAGTACCTGGATAAACTCCCGGCCGCTGACCAGAAAGCCATGCAGGACGAAATCGCAGCCGGCAAGCAGAAAACCCAAGCCGACATCCGTGCCGTGCTCAAGCCTGATCAGCAGAAGAAGTTCGACGAGATCGTCAAGAAACAAGCCGAGCGCCGTGCCGAGTGGAAGGAATTCCAGGCCTGGAAAGCGCAACAACCGCAAAAAGCGCAATAATGGCTTAGCGTCACGCTCCAGCCCAGTGGTCACCGCCACTGGGCTTTTCCTGTTTGAGGGTTTCCTGTGCGTTCATTGTTCTGGCGTATCCTGGCCAGTTTCTGGCTGGCCATCGCCCTGGTTGCCGGGTTGTCGATTCTGCTTGGGCACATGCTCAACCAGGACGCCTGGATTCTCAGCCGTCACCCCGGCCTCAATACCCTGGCGCAGGAGTGGACGCAGCGCTATGAAACCCAGGGCGAAGATGCCGCTCAGGAGTTGCTGCAACAGCGCAAACGCCAGTACCACATCGACGTACAAGTGCTGAATGAAAGCGGTGACCCGGTGGTTCGCGGCACCTTCCCGCGCCGTGCCGCCGCCTTCGAAGCCCGGCAAAACGACAGCCAGGACGGTCACCTGCCTTGGCGCCGCCTGACCGCCGAATACACCAGTGAAAAAACCGGCGATACCTACCTGCTGATCTACCGCATTCCCCACCCGGAACTGGATGCCTGGCACCGCAGCAGCCTAGCCTGGCCCTTGAGCGCGCTGGCAATTGCCCTGGTGGTGCTGACCCTGTTCAGCCTGCTGGTGACGCTGTCCATCACCCGCCCGCTCAGCCGCTTGCGTGGCGCGGTGCATGACCTCGGCCAGACCACCTACCAGCAAAACAGCCTGGCGCGCCTGGCCAACCGGCGTGATGAGTTCGGCGTATTGGCCACCGACTTCAACCGCATGGGCGCGCGCCTGCAAAGCCTGATCGGCAGCCAGCGCCAGTTGCTGCGCGACGTGTCCCACGAACTGCGCTCGCCCCTGGCGCGCCTGCGCATCGCCCTGGCCCTGGCCGAACGCGCCAGCCCCGAAGAACGGGAAAAACTCTGGCCACGCCTGACCCGTGAATGCGACCGCCTGGAAGCGCTGATCAGCGAAATCCTGGTACTGGCCCGCGTCGATGCCGACAATGCCGGCGCCGAAGAGGTTGACCTCACCCCACTGCTCAAGGCCCTGCAAAAGGACGCGCAACTGGGCGCCCCCGACCAGGTGGTGCAACTGAGCGGCGAAACCGACCTGCACCTCAAAGGCTGGCCGACCATGATTGAACGCGCCGTGGACAACCTGCTGCGCAACGCCCAGCGTTTCAACCCGCAAGGCCAGCCCATCGAGCTGAGTGCCCAACACTTGAGCGAACGCATTCTGATCAGCGTGCGCGACCACGGGCCCGGTGTTGAAGAGGAACACCTGAGCCAATTGGGCGAGCCGTTCTTTCGCGCCCCCGGTCAGGTCTCCCAAGGCCACGGGCTGGGCCTGGCGATTGCGCGCCGCGCGGCCGAGCGGCATGGCGGCAGCCTGATCCTGGCCAACCATCCGCAAGGCGGTTTTATTGCCAGCATCGACCTGCCATTGGAGCCGGGGGTTGCCACACCGCCCTGAGGATCTTCTATAGTGGCCCTTCTCTTACGGAGGGCCTTTGATGACTGACCTGCTGACACCCATCCAAGCCGCACTCGCTTTACCCCCTACACCGCTGACCTTTACCGAAGCCGGCGCCCTGCCCTCGACCTTCGCCGTGACCGACCTGGCCAGCGCCAGCATCGGCGCCGCCGGCCAGGCCGTGGCCCAGTTGATCGAGCAACAGACCGGGCGCTTGCCGGGTGTCACCGTAGACCGGCGCCTGGCGTCCTTCTGGTTTTCCTCGTCCATTCGCCCGGTCGGCTGGCAAGTGCCGCCCCTGTGGGACCCGGTGGCCGGTGATTACGCCTGCGCCGACGGCTGGATCCGTTTGCACACCAACGCGCCCCACCACCGCGCCGCCGCCGAACGCGTGCTGGGCAAGGTCGCCGACCGTACCGAGATGGCGAGCAAAGTAGCCCCCTGGAACGCTGCCGAACTGGAACAGGCGATTGTCGATGCAGGCGGTTGCGCCGCGCAGATGCGCACCTGGCAAGCCTGGCAGGCCCACCCGCAAGGGCTGGCGGTGAATGCCGAAGCGCTGGTGCAGCGCCAGACCTATGACACCACCACCGACAAACCCTGGCTCGGCAACGTGGCGCGCCCCTTGGCCGGCCTTAAGGTGCTTGACCTGACTCGCGTACTGGCTGGCCCGGTGGCCAGTCGCTTCCTCGCAGGCCTGGGCGCCGATGTGCTGCGCATCGATTCACCCGCCTGGAACGAACCCGGCGTAGTGCCGGAAATGACCCTGGGCAAACGCTGCGCCCGCCTGGACCTCAAGAGCGCCGAAGGCCGGCAGGTCTTTGAAACGTTACTCAAAGAGGCCGACATCCTGTTCCACGGTTACCGTGCCGATGCCTTGGAAGAACTGGGCTACACCGCCAACGCGCTGCAGCAGATTGCGCCCGGCCTGATCGACGTGAGCCTCAACGCCTACGGCTGGAGCGGCCCCTGGCGCAACCGTCGGGGCTTCGACAGCCTGGTGCAGATGAGCAGCGGGATCGCCGACGCCGGCATGGCCTGGAAACAGGCGGACAAACCGGTGCCTTTGCCGTTGCAGGCACTGGATCACGCCACCGGGTATCTGATGGCGGCCGCTGCGATTCAGGCGTTGAGCGTGCGGCTGAAGTCAGGACGTGGCGGTTCGGCGCGGTTGTCGTTGGCGCGCACGGCGACGTTGTTGGTGGAGGCTGGGCAGGTGCCCGAGCAGCCTGCGTTGCGGGCCGAGGAGCCGAGTGATCAGGGGTTGGTGGTAGAGCAAACCAGTTGGGGGCCCGCCCATCGGTTATTGGCGCCGTTGACCATCAGCGGCACGCCGTTGCAGTGGGATTTGGCGGCGGGGGAATTGGGGTCACACCGGGCGCAGTGGTGACCTGACGAACGCCTTCGCGAGCAAGCCCGCTCCCACATTTTGACCGTATTTCAAAGGGTGTACGCGGTATAAATGTGGGGGCGGGCTTGCTCGCGAAGAGGCCCTCACAGCCACCCTCAATCTCCCCTTTGCAACGACGTCCACAAATGCTGCGCCGCATACGCCCGGAGCGGCCGCCATGCCTCGGCCCGCGCCAATAACTGTCGCGCCGAGACCGGCCCACCTTCCAGCGCCGCCAGCGCGTTGATCAAACCGATATCCCCCGACGCAAACGCATCGGCCTCGCGCATCTGGCGCATGGCGATGTACTGCGCGGTCCAGTCGCCAATCCCCGGCAACGCAACCAAGCGCGCCACGCCTTCCTTGAGGCTGGCCTTGGGTTCAAACAGTTCAGGATCATCCAACAGCGCCTGAGCCACTCCGGACAAGGTGCGGCCACGGGCTTTGGGCATGCCCAACGTGGCCAGGTCCGCCGCCGCCAACACTTCGGCGGTGGGAAATACATGGGTGATGCCCCCATGGGGCGTCTCCAGCGGCGTACCGTATTGCGCCACCAACTTGCCCGCCAGGCGGATCGCCGCGACCACCGTGATCTGTTGGCCCAGCACGGCACGAATGGCCAGCTCCAGGCCGTCCCAGGTGCCCGGCACCCGCAAGCCGGGGCGTGCGGCAACCAATTGCGCCATCAGCGGGTCCTTCGCCAATTGCGCGTTGATCAGTTGCGGCTGGGCGTCCAGGTTAAACATGTTGCGCAACCGCCGTTCGATCTCGGGCAAGGCCGACGGGCTCGGAAAATCGACATCAACGTCCAGCCAATCCCCTGCCCCCGGCGCCACGCTGATCAGGCCAGGTTGCCCGTTCACACGGATACTGCGCCGGTACACGCCGGCCTCGACGGTCTCCAACCCGCTGATCGCCCGCAGCGACAAAAAACCCACCATCGCCGCCCAATCATAGGGCGGTTGATACGCCAGTTTCACAACGACAGCACCCCGCTGTACAACCCATACGCCGCCAACCCCGCGCCAGCGATCACGCAGCTGAAAATGCCTTTTTCCATGGGCGTGAACAAGGGCTGGCCCTGCTCACGCTTGGCCAGTGCAAACAGGATCACCCCCGGCGCGTACAGCAGCGCCGACAGCAACAGGTATTTCAAGCCGCCGGCATACAAGAGCCACACGGCGTAGACGAGGGCGATCAGACCGACGAGCAAATCCTTCATGCGACGGCGCTGGGCACCTTCATAGGTTTCACCGCGCCCGCTCAACAGCACGGCGTAGGCCGCCGACCACAGGTACGGCACCAGAATCATCGAGGACGCCAGGTAGATCAGCGTGGTGTAGGTGCTTTGGGAAAACAGCGTAATCACCAGGAACAGCTGGATCATCACATTGGTCAGCCACAAGGCATTGACCGGCACCTGGTTGGCATTTTCCTTCTTCAAGAACGCCGGCATGGTCCTGTCATGGGCGGTGGCGTAGAGGATTTCCGCGCAGAGCAACGCCCAGGACAGCAAGGCACCGAGCAACGAAACCGCCAGGCCGATGCTGATCGCCATCGCGCCCCAAGGGCCGACGATATGCTCCAGCACACCGGCCAACGACGGGTTTTGCAATTGCGCCAGTTCTGGCTGGCTCATGATCCCCAAGGACAACACATTCACCAGCACCAACAGTGCGAGCACGCCGAGAAACCCGATCACCGTGGCGCGCCCCACGTCCGAACGTTTTTCGGCGCGGGCCGAATACACGCTGGCGCCCTCAATGCCAATAAACACAAACACGGTGACCAGCATCATGTGACGCACCTGGTCCACCACGCTGCCCATGCTCGGGTTGCCCAGGCCCCAGATATCGCGGGTGAAGATATCGGCCTTGAACGCCACGGCAGCAATCACGATGAACATCAGCAGCGGCACGATCTTCGCCACGGTGGTCACCTGGTTGATGAACGCCGCCTCCTTGATCCCGCGCATCACTAGAAAATGCACGGCCCACAGCAACAGCGACGCGCAAGCGATGGCGATGGGCGTGTTGCCCTGGCCGAACACCGGGAAAAAGTAACCGAGGGTGCTAAATAGCAACACGAAGTAACCGACGTTGCCCATCCACGCACTGATCCAATAGCCCCAGGCCGATGAAAACCCCATGTAATCGCCAAAACCGGCCTTGGCGTAGGCATACACACCCGAGTCCAGCTCGGGTTTGCGATTGGCCAGGGTCTGGAATACGAAGGCCAGGGTCAGCATGCCGACGGCGGTGATCGCCCAGCCGATCAACACGGCACCGACCTCGGCACGGGCCGCCATGTTCTGCGGCAATGAGAAAATCCCGCCGCCAATCATCGAGCCCACCACCAGGGCAATCAGAGCACCAAGTCGAAGTTTCTGGGCCGGTTGGGACATGAAAACTCCTGAATAAAAATAATTGCTTGAGCTGACAACTGTGCACTCAACTCATTAACTCAGCGAGTGTAGCGTTTATTAGGGACCGCGATAAAACAGGCAGGCTCATAACGTAATGGCATGTCAATTATTCAAGTTTAGGCTTATTTAGAATTTAAATACCGCTTGAACTTCGCCGTTCGCGAGCTACGCCACACTGTCAATGAGAAAAGTTTGCACATTCAAAAAAACAGACTAGCTTCAAACGTCCACACCCCTGACTAAATGATTAACCACAACGGGCGCAAGGCTCTGGAACAAGCCTTCCCGAGGACTTCCATCGCCCACGAACTTTCAGCCTAAGTCATTAATTCACAATGGAATGTGCCAATGAAGTGATCTGAGTCAGCTGTTTGAATAGCGCACGGAATTATTCTGTGGTCTCTCTTCTCCTGCATTGGAGTCACGCAATGTCTGAAACTCCCGGAAAACTAAGGCTTGGTGCACTCGTTGCACTTGTCGTGGGCTCGATGATCGGCGGGGGGATCTTCTCACTGCCGCAGAACATGGCCGCCAGCGCCGACGTCGGCGCCGTGTTGATCGGTTGGGTCATCACCGCCATCGGCATGCTGACCCTCGCATTTGTGTTCCAGACCCTCGCCAACCGCAAACCTGACCTCGACGGCGGCGTCTATGCCTACGCCAAGGCCGGCTTCGGCGACTACATGGGTTTCTCGTCCGCCTGGGGCTATTGGATCAGCGCCTGGCTGGGCAACGTGGGTTACTTCGTGCTGCTGTTCAGCACCCTCGGCTACTTCTTCCCTATCTTCGGCGAAGGCAACACGCCAGCGGCCGTGATCGGCGCCTCGGTGTTGCTGTGGGCCGTGCACTTTCTGGTGCTGCGCGGGATCAAGGAAGCGGCGTTCATCAACCTGGTGACCACCGTCGCCAAGGTGGTGCCGCTGGTGCTGTTCGTGTTGATCGCCCTGTTCGCGTTCAAGCTGGACATCTTCACCGCTGACATCTGGGGCGTGAAAAACCCGGACCTGGGCAGCGTGATGAACCAGGTGCGCAACATGATGCTGGTCACCGTGTGGGTGTTCATCGGCATTGAGGGCGCGAGCATCTTCTCCTCCCGTGCGGAAAAACGCTCCGACGTGGGCAAGGCCACGGTGATCGGCTTTATCACCGTGCTGCTGTTCCTGATGCTGGTGAACGTGCTGTCCCTGGGGATCATGACCCAGCCGGAACTGGCCAAGCTGCAGAACCCCTCGATGGCCGCCGTGCTGGAGCATGTGGTGGGCCACTGGGGCGCGGTGCTGATCAGCGTTGGCTTGATCATCTCGCTGCTGGGGGCGCTGCTGTCGTGGGTGCTGCTGTGTGCGGAGATCATGTTCGCTGCCGCCAAGGACCACACCATGCCGGCGTTCTTGCGCAAGGAGAACGCCAACCACGTGCCGGTCAACGCCCTGTGGCTGACCAACGCCATGGTGCAGCTGTTCCTGGTGATCACGCTGTTTTCGGCCAGCACCTACCTGTCGCTGATCTACCTCGCCACCTCGATGATCCTGGTGCCTTACCTGTGGTCGGCGGCCTACGCGCTGCTGTTGGCGGTACGCGGCGAGACCTACGAAACCGCCCTGGCCGAGCGCAAGAAAGACCTGTTCATCGGCGCCATCGCCCTGGTGTACGCGATCTGGCTGCTCTACGCCGGCGGCACCAAATACCTGCTGCTCTCCGCCCTGCTCTACGCCCCCGGCGCAATTCTGTTCGCCAAGGCCAAGCGTGAACTGGGCAAACCGATTTTCACCAACGTCGAGAAGCTGATTTTCGCCGCAGTGGTCATTGGCGCCCTGGTGGCAGCCTATGGGCTCTACGACGGCTTCCTGACGCTGTAATTGTTGATAACTGGAGGATCTGTAATGACCACGGAAAAAGTGAAGTACGGCGTACATTCCGAAGCCGGCAAACTGCGCAAAGTCATGGTGTGCTCCCCAGGTTTGGCCCACCAGCGGCTGACCCCCAACAACTGCGATGAACTGCTGTTCGATGACGTGCTGTGGGTGGCCCAGGCCAAGCGCGACCACTTCGACTTCGTGACCAAGATGCGCGAGCGGGATATTGATGTGTTGGAAATGCACAACCTGCTCACCGACATCGTCGCCATCCCCGAAGCGCTGGACTGGATCCTGGAGCGCAAGATCACTGCCAATACCGTTGGCCTGGGCCTGGTCAATGAGGTCGGCTCCTGGCTGCGCAGCCTGGAACCGCGCAAGACCGCCGAGTATCTGATCGGGGGCGTGTCGGCCGATGACCTGCCGAGCACCTTCGGCGGCAAGGCGATCGAGATGTTCCGCGATTTCCTCGGCCACTCCAGCTTCATCCTGCCGCCGCTGCCCAACACCCAGTTCACCCGCGACACCACGTGCTGGATCTACGGCGGCGTGACGCTCAACCCGATGTACTGGCCGGCGCGACGCCAGGAGACCCTGCTGACCACTGCCATCTACAAGTTCCACCCCGAGTTCACCAACGCCGACTTCCAGATCTGGTACGGCGACCCCGACCAGGAACACGGCGCCTCGACCCTGGAAGGCGGCGACGTGATGCCCATCGGCAACGGCGTGGTCCTGATCGGCATGGGCGAGCGTTCGTCCCACCAGGCGATCGGCCAGCTGGCGCGCAACCTGTTCAAGAACAAGGCGGTGGAAAAGGTGATCGTGGCCGGCCTGCCGAAATCCCGTGCGGCGATGCACCTGGACACCGTGTTCAGCTTCTGCGACCGCGACCTGGTCACCGTCTTCCCCGAAGTGGTCAGCCAGATCGTCCCGTTCACCCTGCGCCCTGACGAGAGCAAGCCCCACGGCATCGATATCCAGCGCGAGAAAACCAACTTCCTCGACACCGTCGCCGCCGCCCTCGGCCTCAAGGCCCTGCGCGTGGTGGAAACCGGTGGCAACAGCTTCGCCGCCGAACGCGAGCAGTGGGACGACGGCAACAACGTGGTGGCCGTGGAGCCAGGCGTGGTCATCGGCTATGACCGCAACACCTACACCAACACCCTGCTGCGCAAGGCCGGGGTGGAAGTCATCACCATCAGCGCCGGTGAACTGGGCCGTGGCCGTGGCGGCGGCCACTGCATGACCTGCCCGATCATCCGCGACCCAATCGACTACTAAGCGACCATCCACCCGGTGGCCTCTACCCGAGGCCGACCGGGCCGATTACCGAACTCAAGGAGAATCATCATGGCGTTCAACATTCACAACCGTAACCTGCTCAGCCTGGAACACCACACCCCACGTGAGCTGCGCTACCTGCTGGACCTGTCCCGCGACCTCAAGCGCGCCAAGTACACCGGCACCGAACAGCAACACCTCAAGGGCAACAACATCGCGCTGATCTTCGAAAAAACCTCCACCCGCACCCGTTGCGCCTTCGAAGTGGCGGCCTACGACCAGGGCGCCAATGTCACCTACATCGACCCGAACTCCTCGCAGATCGGCCACAAGGAAAGCATGAAGGACACCGCCCGCGTGCTCGGGCGCATGTACGACGCCATCGAATACCGTGGCTTCAAGCAGGAGATCGTCGAAGAGCTGGCCAAGTTCGCCGGCGTGCCGGTGTTCAACGGCCTGACCGATGAGTACCACCCCACCCAGATGATCGCCGACGTGCTGACCATGCGCGAACACGCCGACAAGCCGATCCACGAGATCAGCTACGCGTACCTCGGGGACGCGCGCAACAACATGGGCAACTCGCTGCTGCTGGTAGGCGCCAAGCTCGGCATGGACGTGCGCATCTGCGCGCCAAAAGCGCTGTGGCCCCACGACGACCTGGTAGGTCGCTGCAAAAAATACGCAGAAGAAAGCGGTGCGCGCATCACCCTCACCGAAGACCCAAAAGCGGCGGTGAAGGGTGTGGACTTCATCCACACCGACGTGTGGGTGTCGATGGGCGAGCCGGTGGAAGCCTGGGCCGAGCGTATCGAACAACTGCTGCCGTATCAGGTGAACGCCGAGCTGATGAAAGCCACCGGCAACCCGCGCACCAAGTTCATGCACTGCCTGCCGGCGTTCCACAACAGCGACACCAAGGTGGGCAAGCAGATTGCCGAGCAGTACCCGCACCTGGCCAACGGCATTGAAGTGACGGACGACGTGTTTGAGTCGCCAGCCTGTATCGCCTTCGAGCAAGCGGAAAACCGCATGCACACCATCAAGGCGATTCTGGTGTCGACCCTGGCTGACCTCTAAGGCACGACACCGTCAATGTGGGAGCTGGCTTGCCTGCGATGCAGGCAACTCGGTCGCTCAGGTAGACCGCGGTGATGCCATCGCGGGCAAGCCCGGCTCCCACAAAAAACCCGGCTCCCACATTGACGGTGTTCCTTCATCAGAATTTTTAGAAGGACATTCGCTATGCGTATCGTCGTTGCACTGGGCGGTAACGCCCTGCTCCGCCGTGGTGAACCCATGACGGCGGACAACCAACGCGCCAATATCCGGATCGCCACCGAACAGATCGCCAAGATCCACCCCGGCAACGAGCTGGTGATCGCCCACGGCAATGGCCCGCAAGTCGGCCTGTTGTCGTTGCAGGCGGCGGCCTACACCCAGGTCTCGCCGTACCCGCTGGACGTGCTCGGCGCCGAAACCGAAGGCATGATCGGCTACATCATCGAACAGGAACTGGGCAATCTGCTGGACTTCGAAGTGCCATTCGCCACCCTGCTCACCCAGGTGGAAGTGGACGCCAAGGACCCGGCCTTCAAGAACCCGACCAAGCCCATCGGCCCAGTGTATTCCAAGGCCGAAGCGGAAAAGCTCGCCGCTGAAAAAGGCTGGGCCATTGCGCCGGATGGCGACAAGTACCGCCGCGTGGTCGCCAGCCCACGGCCCAAACGCATTTTTGAAATCCGCCCGATCACCTGGTTGCTGGAAAAAGGCAGCATCGTGATCTGCGCGGGTGGCGGTGGTATCCCGACGATGTACGGCGAGGACGGCAAGCTCAAAGGCATTGAAGCGGTGATCGACAAAGACCTCTGCTCCTCGTTGCTGGCCGGGCAGTTGAAAGCCGATTTGCTGGTAATCGCCACCGACGTCAACGCGGCGTTTATCGACTACGGCAAGCCCACCCAAAAGGCCATCGGCCAGGCCCACCCGGACGAAATGGAAAAGCTCGGCTTCGCCGCCGGCTCCATGGGGCCCAAGGTGCAAGCGGCCTGCGAGTTCGCCCGCCAGACTGGAAAAACCGCCGTCATCGGTTCACTCTCGGACATCGAAGCCATCGTCCAGGGCAGCGCCGGCACACGCATCAGCACGGCAACACCTGGCATCACCTACCTGTGAAGTAGAGGAGAAACGCCTATGGCCACCTTTGAACCGGGTCACTTGCACGTCGAACGTCATGCGCTTAACGCCCAGGACTATAGCTACAACCTGTGCATCGACTACGAAGTCAGCCAGGACCCCAAGGAAGGCAAGGGGATGCTGTTCAAACTGCATGGCTCGGTCCAGGGCAAGGACCTCAAGGAAGAGTTTTTCCTGCCCAAGGACCAGGCGTTCGACTTTGCCCGGCATGCCATGAACATCGCGCAGAAGTACGGCATGCCGAAGATCGCCGTGCTCAATGGCGCGATGCACAAGCAGTACGACTTGATGTTCGAGGATGTGCGGCATCAGCTGGATGTAAAACCCGGCGATCCGATCAAGCCTGAACACCTTGAGTAAAAACACCGCAAGTCCCCTGTGGGAGCGGGCTTGCTCGCGAATGCAGTGGATCAGTTAGCACATCTATGACTGACCCACCGCATTCGCGAGCAAGCCCGCTCCCACATTTTGATCTCCACCCGCTCCAAGGCATACTTGCCGCCTCTGCTCTCCAGAATTGCAAATCGCCCCATGCGTATCCACGTCAGCTTCATCGACCGCGTCGGCATCACCCAGGAAGTCCTGGCCCTGCTCGGTGGGCGCAATCTCAACCTGGATGCGGTAGAGATGGTGCCGCCCAACGTCTACATCGATGCGCCGACGTTGAGCGCCGAGGTGCTCGAAGAGTTGCGTGACGCGCTGTTCAGCGTGCACGGTGTGCAGGCCGTGACCGTGGTGGACATTCTTCCAGGCCAACGCCGCCACCTGCAACTCGACGCCCTGCTGGCCGCCATGACCGACCCGGTGCTGGCCCTGGACAGCGCGGGCAAGATCCTGCTGGCCAACCCGGCCCTGATCGCGCTGTACGGGCGTGAACCGGCCGGCGAAAGCATCAGCGACCTGTTCAACGACCCGGCACTGCTCGACACCTTGCTCGAACACGGTTTTCGCCTGCCGCTGCGCGAGATCAGCGTCAACGGCCAGACCCTGCTGCTGGACGCCACGCCGATCACCGACGCCGGCGCCCTGCTAACCCTCTATCAACCCAACCGCATCGGCGAACAACTGTCGGCGTTGCACCACGACCATGCCGAAGGCTTTGACGCGCTGCTGGGCGAGTCACCGGTGATCCGCACCCTCAAGGCGCGGGCGCAGCGAGTGGCAGCCTTGGATGCGCCGCTGTTGATCCAGGGCGAAACCGGCACCGGCAAGGAGTTGGTGGCCCGCGCCTGCCATGCCATCAGTGCACGTCACAGTGCGCCGTTCCTGGCATTGAACTGCGCGGCGCTGCCGGAAAACCTCGCCGAAAGCGAACTGTTCGGCTATGCGCCCGGTGCCTTTACCGGCGCCCAACGGGGCGGCAAGCCGGGGTTGATGGAGCTGGCCAACCAGGGCACGGTGTTCCTCGATGAGATCGGCGAAATGTCGCCGTACCTGCAGGCCAAGCTGCTGCGCTTTCTCAATGACGGCAGCTTTCGCCGCGTGGGTGGCGACCGTGAAGTAAAGGTCAATGTGCGCATCCTCAGCGCCACCCATCGCGACCTGGAAAAGATGGTCAGCGAAGGCACCTTCCGCGAAGACCTGTTCTACCGCCTCAACGTGCTCAACGTCGAAGTGCCGCCCTTGCGCGCACGCGGCCAGGACATCCTGTTGCTGGCGCGCTATTTCATGCAGCAGGCCTGCGCGCAGATCCAGCGCCCGGTGTGCCGCCTGGCGCCCGGCACGTACCCGGCACTGCTGGGCAACCGCTGGCCGGGCAATGTGCGTCAGTTGCAGAACGTGATCTTCCGCGCCGCCGCCATTTGCGAAAGCAGCCTGGTGGACATCGGCGACCTGGACATCGCCGGCACCTCGGTGGCGCGCCAGAGCGACGGCGAAATCGACAGCTTGGAACAGGCCGTGGAGGACTTCGAGCGCAACCTGCTGGAAACCCTCTACACCAGCTACCCCTCCACCCGCCAGCTGGCCAGCCGGTTGCAGACCTCCCACACGGCGATTGCCCATCGCCTGCGCAAATACGGCATTCCCAACAAGCCCTGAACGCACGCAGATCAAACTGTGGGAGCGGGCTTGCTCGCGAAGGCAGAGGGTCAGTCAACTCATTCAGCGACTGACACACCGCTTTCGCGAGCAAGCCCGCTCCCACATTTGAATTCCACTGCATGTCGAATTTGGTCTGAGAACGACATCGGCTGTACTGAAAGCGCTACAGCGTAACGATATCGCTACAACCCTGTTTTTTGCGCGCCATGCAAGGCTTTGATCCACATAGGCTTTTTTTCTTGCGCCTGACTGTAGCGAAATCGCTACACCCAAACCGCATAACGCTATCACCCATTTCTCTAAGCTATTGTTTTGTAACGATTTAAAAACCTTGGCCGCGATTTTGCTAAGCAACTCCCCATTATTCCAATCCCGTCCACCAGACGAATCTGGCCCCGAGGAGTTTCCATGAGCGAGTTGCGTTTCACTGAAGATCACGAATGGCTGCGCGCCGAAGCCGACGGCAGCGTCACCGTGGGTATCACCGCTTTCGCGCAGAACGCGCTGGGTGATGTGGTTTTCGTGCAACTGCCGGAGTTGCAGGCCTATGACAAAGGCGCCGAAGCCTCCACCGTGGAATCGGTCAAGGCCGCCAGCGGCGTGTACATGCCCCTGACCGGTGAAGTGCTGGAAGTGAACGACGCACTCAGCGACAGCCCGGAACTGGTCAACGAAGACCCGATGGGTGAAGGCTGGTTCTTCCGCTTTAAACCGGCCGATGCCGAAGCGGTAGCTAAACTGTTGGATCAGGACGCGTACGACCGCCTGATCAAAGCCAACGCTGAAGCCTGAGGAGCGCGCCATGACTGTTCAACTGACCACCGCCAATGAATTCATCGCCCGCCACATCGGCCCGCGCGCGGAAGACGAGCAGCAGATGCTCGCAAGCCTGGGCTTTGACTCCCTGGAAGCCCTGAGCGCCAGCGTGATCCCGGAAAGCATCAAGGGCACCAGCGTGCTGGGCTTGGAAGACGGCCTGAGCGAAGCCGAGGCCCTGGCCAAGATCAAGGCCATCGCCGGCAAGAACCAACTGTTCAAGACCTACATCGGCCAGGGCTACTACAACTGCCACACGCCGTCGCCGATCCTGCGCAATCTGCTGGAAAATCCGGCCTGGTACACCGCCTACACCCCATACCAGCCAGAAATCTCCCAAGGCCGCCTGGAAGCGCTGCTGAACTTCCAGACCCTGATCAGCGACCTCACCGGCCTGCCGATCGCCAACGCCTCCCTGCTCGACGAAGCCACCGCTGCCGCCGAAGCCATGACCTTCTGCAAACGCCTGAGCAAGAACAAGGGCAGCAACGCTTTCTTCGCCTCGGTCCACAGCCACCCGCAAACCCTCGACGTGCTGCGCACCCGTGCCGAGCCGCTGGGCATCGACGTGGTGGTGGGCGATGAGCGCGAACTGACTGACGTCAGCCCGTTCTTCGGCGCCCTGCTGCAATACCCGGCGAGCAACGGCGACGTGTTCGACTACCGCGCACTCACCGAGCGTTTCCACGCCGCCAACGCCCTGGTGGCCGTGGCCGCCGACCTGCTGGCCCTGACCCTGCTGACCCCGCCGGATGAGTTCGGCGCCGACGTGGCCATCGGCAGCGCACAACGCTTCGGCGTGCCGCTGGGCTTCGGTGGCCCGCACGCGGCGTACTTCTCCACCAAGGATGCATTCAAGCGCGACATGCCGGGCCGTCTGGTCGGTGTGTCGGTCGACCGTTTCGGCAAGCCGGCCCTGCGCCTGGCCATGCAGACCCGCGAGCAACATATCCGCCGCGAGAAAGCCACGTCGAACATCTGCACCGCACAGGTGCTGCTGGCCAACATCGCCAGCATGTACGCCGTGTACCACGGCCCCAAAGGCCTGACCCAGATCGCCCAGCGTGTACATCAGCTGACCGCGATCCTGGCCAAGGGCCTGACCACCCTGGGCCAGAAGGTCGAGCAGGAACACTTCTTCGACACCCTGACCCTCAACACCGGCGCCAACACGGCCGCCCTGCACGACAAGGCCCGTGCCCAGCGCATCAACCTGCGTGTAGTCGACGGTGAGCGCCTGGGTGTCTCGGTGGACGAAACCACCACCCAGGCCGACATTGAAACCTTGTGGGCGATCTTTGCCGACGGCAAGGCCCTGCCAGCTTTCACCCAAACTGAAAGCACGCTGCCAGCCGCCCTGCTGCGCCAGTCGCCTGTGCTCAGCCACCCGGTGTTCAACCGTTATCACTCCGAAACCGAGCTGATGCGCTACCTGCGCAAGCTGGCCGACAAGGACTTGGCGCTGGACCGCACCATGATCCCGCTGGGCTCGTGCACCATGAAGCTCAACGCCGCCAGCGAAATGATCCCGGTGACCTGGGCCGAGTTCGGCGCCCTGCACCCGTTCGCCCCGGCTGAGCAAAGCGCCGGCTACCTGGAGCTGACCTCCGACCTGGAGGCCATGCTCTGCGCGGCCACCGGTTACGACGCGATCTCCCTGCAGCCGAACGCCGGTTCCCAGGGTGAGTACGCAGGCCTCCTGGCCATCCGTGCCTACCACCAGAGCCGTGGCGATGAGCGCCGCGACATCTGCCTGATCCCGTCGTCGGCCCACGGCACCAACCCGGCGACCGCCAACATGGCCGGCATGCGCGTAGTCGTCACCGCCTGCGATGCGCGTGGCAACGTCGACATCGAAGACCTGCGCGCCAAGGCCATCGAGCACCGCGATCACCTGGCGGCGCTGATGATCACCTACCCGTCCACCCACGGCGTGTTCGAGGAAGGCATCCGCGAAATCTGCGGGATCATCCACGACAACGGCGGCCAGGTGTACATCGACGGCGCCAACATGAACGCCATGGTCGGCCTGTGCGCACCAGGCAAGTTCGGCGGCGACGTGTCCCACTTGAACCTGCACAAGACCTTCTGCATCCCACACGGCGGTGGCGGCCCGGGCGTTGGCCCGATTGGCGTCAAGTCGCACCTCACGCCGTTCCTGCCCGGCCACGCGGCCATGGAACGCAAGGAAGGCGCGGTGTGCGCGGCACCGTTCGGCAGCGCGAGCATCCTGCCGATCACCTGGATGTACATCAGCATGATGGGCGGCGCAGGCCTCAAGCGCGCTTCGCAGCTGGCGATCCTGAATGCCAACTACATTTCCCGTCGCCTGGAAGAGCACTACCCTGTGCTCTACACCGGCAGCAACGGCCTGGTGGCGCACGAATGCATCCTTGACCTGCGCCCGTTGAAAGACAGCAGCGGCATCAGCGTGGACGACGTGGCCAAGCGCCTGATCGACTTCGGTTTCCATGCGCCGACCATGTCGTTCCCGGTAGCCGGCACCTTGATGATCGAGCCGACCGAAAGTGAATCCAAGGAAGAGCTGGACCGCTTCTGCAACGCCATGATCGCGATCCGCGAAGAAATCCGCGCGGTGGAAAACGGCACCTTGGACAAGGACGACAACCCCCTGAAAAACGCCCCGCACACCGCTGCAGAACTGGTGAGCGAGTGGACACACCCCTACACCCGCGAGCAGGCGGTGTACCCAGTGCCATCGTTGATCGAAGGCAAGTACTGGCCGCCGGTCGGGCGTGTGGACAACGTGTTTGGTGATCGCAACCTGGTGTGCGCTTGCCCGTCGATCGAGAGCTACGCGTAACCGACTGACGGAACACGGTCCAATGTGGGAGCTGGCTTGCCTGCGATAGCGGTGTATCAGACACAGAAATGTTGCCTGACCCACTGCCATCGCGGGCAAGCCCGGCTCCCACCTTGACCGAGATCAACCACAAGATTCTCGCCCAATAATAAGAAACCGGAGAACAACTCATGTCTTTAAGCGTGTTCGACCTGTTCAAGATTGGCATCGGCCCTTCCAGTTCCCACACCGTCGGCCCGATGCGCGCCGCCGCTCGATTTGTCGAGGGCCTCAAGCGCGACAACCTGTTGAGCGCCACCGCCTGCGTCAAGGTGGAACTCTATGGCTCGCTGGGCGCCACCGGTAAAGGCCACGGCAGCGACAAGGCCGTGTTGCTGGGCCTGGAAGGCGAACACCCGGACACCGTGAATACCGAAACCGTCGCCGCTCGCCTGACGCAGATGCGCAAGGACGGCCGCCTCAATTTACTCGGTGAACACAGCATTACGTTCAACGAGAAAGAACACCTGGCGATGATCCGCAAACCCCTCGCCTACCATCCCAACGGCATGATTTTCCGCGCCTTCGACGCCGCCAATATCCAGATCCGCAGCCGCGAGTATTACTCGGTGGGTGGCGGTTTTGTGGTGGATGAGGACGCCGCCGGCGCCGACCGCATTGTCGAAGACGCCACGCCCCTGACCTTTCCGTTCAAGCACGGCAAAGACTTGCTCAACCATTGCACCACTTACGGGCTGTCCATCAGCCAGGTCATGTTGACCAACGAAAGTGCGTGGCGCCCGGAAGCGGAAACCCGCGCCGGCTTGCTCAAGATCTGGCAAGTAATGCAGGACTGTGTGGACGCGGGCTGTCGCAATGAAGGGATCTTGCCGGGCGGCTTGAAGGTCAAGCGGCGTGCAGCGGCGTTGCATCGCCAGCTGTGCAAGAACCCGGAGTCATCACTGCGCGATCCCTTGTCGGTGCTGGACTGGGTCAACCTCTACGCCCTGGCCGTCAACGAAGAAAACGCCAACGGCGGGCGCGTGGTCACCGCGCCCACCAACGGTGCGGCCGGGATCGTGCCAGCGGTGCTGCATTACTACATGCGCTTTATCCCGGGCGCGAACGAAGACGGTGTGGTGCGCTTTCTGCTCACCGCTGCCGCCATCGGCATTTTGTACAAGGAGAACGCCTCGATCTCCGGCGCCGAAGTCGGCTGCCAAGGTGAGGTCGGAGTGGCCTGTTCCATGGCGGCCGGTGCGCTGTGTGAAGTGCTGGGCGGCACGGTTTCCCAGGTGGAAAACGCCGCTGAGATCGGCATGGAACACAACCTCGGCCTCACGTGCGATCCGATTGGCGGGCTGGTGCAGGTGCCCTGCATCGAGCGCAATGCCATGGGTTCAGTGAAAGCCATCAATGCGGTGCGCATGGCGTTGCGCGGGGACGGACAGCATTTTGTGTCCCTCGACAAAGTCATCCGCACCATGCGCCAGACCGGCGCCGACATGAAAAGCAAATACAAGGAAACCGCCCGTGGCGGTTTGGCGGTCAACATTATCGAGTGCTGACGCCCCAAGGCGCGCCAGCACGTTTTTCAGGAGCTGAATATGTCCACCGAAACCCTGTTGAAAACCCCGTTGCACGCACTCCACATCGAACTGGGCGCGCGCATGGTGCCCTTCGCCGGCTACGACATGCCGGTGCAATACCCGTTGGGCGTGATGAAGGAACACCTGCACACCCGTGATCAGGCCGGGCTGTTCGACGTGTCTCACATGGGCCAGATCCGCCTCACCGGCGCGAATGCCGCCAAGGCCCTGGAAACCCTGGTGCCGGTCGACATCATCGACCTGCCGGTGGGCATGCAGCGCTACGCGATGTTCACCAACGAACAGGGCGGCATCCTCGACGACCTGATGGTGGCCAACCTGGGCAACGACGAGTTGTTCCTGGTGGTCAACGCCGCCTGCAAAGAGCAGGACCTGGCCCACCTGCGCAAGCACATCGGCGACCAGTGCAGCATCGAGCCGCTGTTTGAAGAGCGTGCACTGCTGGCCCTGCAAGGCCCCGCAGCGGTGAAAGTGCTGGCGCGCCTGGCGCCGGAAGTCACCAAGATGACCTTCATGCAATTCGCCTCCCTGCGCCTGCTGGGCGTGGACTGCTACGTCAGCCGTTCGGGCTACACCGGTGAAGACGGTTTTGAAATCTCGGTGCCCGCCGCCAACGCCGAGAGCCTGGCCCGCAGCCTGCTGGCCGAGACCGAAGTACAGGCCATCGGCCTGGGCGCCCGCGACTCCCTGCGCCTGGAAGCCGGCCTGTGCCTGTATGGCCACGACATGAACACCGACACCACGCCAATCGAAGCCAGCCTGTTGTGGGCGATCTCCAAGGCCCGCCGTACCGATGGCGCGCGCGCTGGCGGGTTCCCGGGCGCCGACCGGATCTTCACCCAGCAACAAGCCGGTGTGAGCCGCAAGCGTGTGGGCCTGCTGCCTCAAGAGCGCACCCCGGTGCGTGAAGGCGCAGAAATCGTCGATGAACACGGCACCGTGATCGGCACCGTGTGCAGCGGCGGTTTTGGCCCGACGCTGGGCGGCCCGCTGGCCATGGGTTACCTGGACAGCGCGTTCATCGCACTGGACACCGAAGTGTCTGCGTTGGTACGTGGGAAAAAGGTGCCACTACGTGTAAGTAAAATGCCATTTGTGCCGCAACGTTACTACCGTGGCTGAGTGACTGTTTCTATAAGTAACGCGGTTGCGTTAACGTGCACTAAACTGTAACGCAACCGCCATAAAACAGTGCATTGACGATAGTCAATGCACTTGGGAATAACCTATAACAAGTGATCAACTCTATCGAATAAGTGGGATCCACATTGTTGACCAAACTGTCACAAAGCCAAGCAAAACCTGGGCTTTGGGCAGGGCTTGTTTTTTCTCCTTTAGTTGGCGTAGAGTTTGCTCACTGTGTTTGCATGGGTCGCTTTGAACCTGGACCTGGGCAGTAGCTGAAGTAGTTGTGCTACAACCCGTTCGATGTCTCTTACTTTCCTGCAACTCAGCCCAGTACTCTTTCATGCGAAAGGGGCTGTCATTAATTTTTAGCGTCAAAGGAAAGAAGAAAATGGCTGAACGTCAGAGCGGTACCGTCAAGTGGTTTAACGACGAGAAAGGGTTTGGTTTTATCACTCCAGAAAGCGGTCCGGATCTGTTCGTCCATTTCCGCGCTATTCAGGGCAACGGCTTCAAGAGCCTGAAAGAAGGCCAGAAAGTGACCTTCATCGCCGTGCAGGGCCAGAAAGGCATGCAGGCTGACGAAGTACAAGCAGAAGGCTGATCCTTCCTGCGACAAAAAGCCCCTGATGGTGACATCAGGGGCTTTTTTATGCGCGTTTGTTCGTAGAATGGCTTTTTATTCAGAGAGCCCTGCCATGTCCAAACCCCTGCTCAATCCCCAGGGCGAGTTCCCCGCCGTTGGCCTTGGCCGGCGTCTGGCGGCCATGTTCTATGACTTCCTGCTGTGCACCGCCCTGCTGATTGTCACCGCATTCCTCTACAAGCTGGTGTGGATGGCGTTTATCGGCGAGGCCAAGATGCGTACGCTGACCGAGTCCGGGGCACTGGACGGCGACCCATTGCTGTCGACGATCCTATTCTTTGTGCTGTTTGGTTTCTTTGCCAAGTTCTGGACCCATTCGGGCCAAACCCTGGGCATGCAGGTGTGGGGCGTGCGCGTACAGAACGCCGACGGTTCGCGCATCAGCCTGTGGCAAGCGCTGCTGCGCTTTGTGGTGGCGATTGCGTCGTGGCTGTGCGTGGGGCTGGGTTTTTTCTGGTCGCTGTTTGATAAGCGCAAGCGCAGCTGGCATGACATCTACTCGGACACGCAGCTGGTGCACATTCCCAAGCAGAAGAAGTAATCCAGGCTGGCGAAAATCCAAATGTGGGAGCGGGCTTGCTCGCGAAGGCGCTGTGTCAGTCGATACATTCATTGACTGATGCACCGCATTCGCGAGCAAGCCCGCTCCCACATTTTTAATTGTGCCCGCTCTGGATCAGGCGTTGCCGGCGAGTTTCAGTCGGGCAGCCTGGGTGAAGTCGAGCATGCGCTTGAGCGGGCGCACCGCGTGCGGGATCACCGAAGGCTCCACGAAGATCTCGTTACTGCCCTCGCGCAGGCACTGCAACGTGCGCTCCAGCGTGTTCATCGCCATCCACGGGCAGTGCGCACAACTACGGCAAGCGGCGCCGTTGCCGGCGGTAGGCGCTTCGACGAAGACCTTGTCCGGGCACAGCTGCTGCATCTTGTAGAAGATGCCGCGGTCAGTGGCCACGATGAAGGTCTTGTTCGGCAAGCGCTGCGCCGCAGCAATCAGCTGGCTGGTGGAGCCGACCGCGTCCGCCAGCTCGATCACCGAGGTCGGCGACTCCGGGTGCACCAGAATCGCAGCGTCCGGGTACAGGGCCTTCATGTCCTCCAGTTGCTTGGACTTGAACTCTTCGTGGACGATGCACGCGCCGTCCCACAGCAGCATATCGGCACCGGTCTGGCGCTGGATGTAGGTGCCCAGGTGCTTGTCCGGGCCCCAGATGATCGTCTCACCGTTGTCCATCAGGCTCTCGACGATTTCCAGTGCGCAGCTGGAGGTCACCACCCAATCGGCACGGGCTTTGACCGCCGCCGAGGTGTTGGCGTACACCACTACGGTGCGCTCGGGATGCTGGTCGCAGAACGCCGAAAACTCATCCACCGGGCAGCCAAGGTCCAGGGAGCACGTGGCCTCCAGGGTGGGCATGAGGATGCGTTTTTCGGGGGTGAGGATCTTGGCGGTCTCCCCCATGAAACGCACGCCGGCCACCAAAACGGTCTTGGCCGGGTGGGCAGCGCCAAAGCGTGCCATTTCGAGGGAGTCGGAGACACAGCCCCCGGTTTCTTCGGCCAAGGCCTGAATCACCGGGTCGCAATAGAAGTGGGCGACCAGCACCGCGTCTTGAGCCTTGAGCTCGGCAGCGATGGCGGCGCGCAGGCTCGCCTCTTCTTCGATGCTCAGGGCCTTGGGCTGCTTGGCATCGAGGTGGGCTTGAACCAGAAGGCGTTCGGAAATGTGCGTCATGTTCGCAAGACCTGCAGGCGCAGTTGCGCGAAAGTCGAGTGTACCACCGGCTCTGGAGCCCTTCGGGCGCCGCCGGACGAAGTGATTGTGTTCATCAAGCACGGGTGAAGCTGCGCAAGGCTACAGAATATCGAGTGGATTCAAAAGCCTGAAGGTGCGTTACAGAGACCGGAGCGGACGGCCGTGCAGGATCAACCGCAGACCTTGACGGGGCTCAATAGCGCTCTTGTGCAAAACACACCCGCTCTACGACATAACAGAAACCTCTCAACGTTTATAAACATTTAAACCCCATGCCCCTCAACTCATACAGGAAAATTAAATTTAAGACTTGTCTCAAAAAACCCCTGATAAATTGCCAATCTCGTAAGTAACGGTAAGAATTGCCGCAACTCAATTCATGCACGAGCCACGCCGTGAAGAACAGAACCGTCATCGCCGACAATCATCCGATCATCCGCTTGGGTCTTCGAAAAACGCTTAACGATAGCGGTTATAACGTTGTCGGCGAAGCCAACTCTGCGCACGCCGCATTGAAACTTTGCACGTCACTGCGCCCTGGCTTTTTACTGCTGGATGTCGCACAGCCTGAATTGGATGGTTTGCACTTGATCAGGCAGTTGGCACTGCAAAGTCTTCCCACAAAGATAGTGGTATTCACGAGCCTGGTATCCAGCACCATTACCGAGCGCTGTATGGCAGAGGGTGCACACGGCCTGGTCTACAAGCATGAAGAGGCGTCCCGGCTGATCGACTCTATCCGCACAATCGAGACGGGATACAACTATTTCCCGAATAAGGGGGCAGCCACCACTGATCAGGAATATGACACTCAAAGGGATGAAAAACTATTGAGTTCACTGTCCCTTCGAGAACTGAACATTCTGCAGAGGCTGTCCTGGGGGCAAACACAAAAATCCATTGCCGAGAGCATGTGCTTGAGCAGTAAGACCATCAGCACTTACAAAGCCAGGCTGTCCTTAAAGTTGAACGCCAATACCACCGTTGAACTGTATGAAATAGCCAAGCGCAATGGACTGTCCTGAAACACTAACACCCGCACCAGCGTTTTATTCAACACACATTCCATTATCAACTTCAACATCAGCACTATCCACCTGTAAGAGATATGCGTGCACGCTCGCACACTGTTTATATCAAGTTCAAGGAGGTTGGATTGCAATAGAGGTCTACCGATGAACACGGCCAACACACTCTTGTGTTTAGCATTAAATATTTACCACGAGGCCCGTGGAGAGCCCGAATACGGCCAAATCGCGGTAGCGTCCGTCACCATGAACCGCGCCGGCTGGCAAACCGAAAACATTTGCAGGGAGGTATACCGGGAACGGCAGTTTTCCTGGACGCACTCCAATGCCCAGCGCCAACCGATGGAAGAAAAGGCCTGGCGCAAGGCCAAGACCCTCGCGGCACAAGTGATTAACGGGGAACACAAGGACCCCACTGACGGCGCCACACACTTCCATGCTTCAAGCATCAAACCCTATTGGAGTCGATCCTTTCAGAAAAAAATGCGCATCGGCCGGCATATTTTCTACGCGGAGAAATAACCACCGGGCGAGCGGGCGGCTTCAAATGTCCTTGAGGTGCAGGTGTAATTTGAACAGTTCCGTATCGGTGCGCACATTCAGTTTGCGCAGTGCGGCCTGTTTCTGACCACTGATCGTCTTGCGGCTGCGCAGGAACTTGACCGCGATTTGCGAAACGGACATCCCCTCAAGGCAGCAACGCAGCACTTCACGTTCCTTGGGCGACAACGCAGGGTAGTTGACCAGTTGTTCAGGGCCCGAATCGCCTTCCTCACCCGAAGCAGCAGGCGTTTCAGGGGTTGAATCCAACTCTGATGCCATGGCCGGCGAAAGGTACAAACGGTCCAGTGCCACGGTGCGTATCGCACGCACCAGGTGCTCAGGGTTCTGTGACTTGCCGAAGAAACCGTTGGCACCCGCGCGTATGGCCATGTTGACCGTCGCCGGCCGTTCCATGGACGAAAGCACCAGGATGCGCAAGTCAGGGTGATGGCCGCGCAACAGTTGAATCAGGCGCAAGCCGTCGAGTTCACCCTCACTCAATTGGTAATCGAGGATCAGCAGGTCAATGGCCTCTTCACGCAGGGCCTGCAGAAGCTGGTTGCCTTGGGAATACACACCGACGACTTTGATGTCGGACTCGGAGGACAAACGAACCGTCAGTGCGTCACGTATCAACGCATGGTCATCCAGGAGAGCCACCTTGAGCGGTGAAACTACCGACCATCTCATCGTAAAGCCCTCCTGATACATACGAAATTACGCGAATTGCCTGACAGGTCATTCGCCATTGCAAATACACACTATCCTAAGTCTGTGAGAAAAAAAACCAGGGAATTGCGTTTCTGAACGATCGATCTAAAAACTCGAAAAATGCTAACTAACGCCTTGTATTTAAAGTATTTTTTTAAAAACACCAGTCGAGCGGGCGCTGTGTGAAGTTCGTCGATTTCGCGCCAATACAGCGCTCTTCATTTTTCATTCGACAGCGGTACGCGATGAAGCAGCAGCAAGCATTTGCCGCTGGAAAAAATGGTTCACAGGGAGGTCTTGCACAGGGCACGGATGCGGCGACGAAGCTATCTTGACGGGTAATAATTCGTACAAAATAGAATGAAATGTACTACGGACGCTAACCTCTTCCGAGGCGCGCTTCCGAGCGGACTGGATCGTCAATGCTGCCTATTGGACCTGACACCTTGAAGAACTTTAAACGTTTGTTCGCCTGGTTATCGGGCACCCTGGTCTTGCTGATGGCTACCGGCGCCCTGGCGCTGACCCGTGAGCCGGTAACGTTGCTGGTCAACGCCCCCACCAACATTCCTCACGTCGAATTCGATACCCAGACCCGCGCCTGGCTGGCCACCGGCCCCCAAATCAATGTGGCGATCTGGAACGGCGCGCTACCGCCGCTGCACATGGGCTTCGACCAAAGCCAGTTCGAAGGCGTGGCGGCGGACTACCTGGGCGCCATCCGTGCAGCCACCGGGCTGCGCTTGAAGATCTGGCGCTACCCCAGCCCCAAAGAAGCACGGGAAGCGCTGGCCCGAGGCGAAGTGGACCTGCTGGCCCTGCATGACGTCACCCAAGGCCAGGAAGGCGCCCTGACACAATCGCGCCCCTACTTGCTTAATCGCAAGGTCATCGCCCGGCGCATCGGTGAAACTTTGCCGCCGACCACCGACCTGGAAGGCCAGCGCCTGGCCTATGTGGGGGACGACAACGTCGGCGCGGCCCTGCAAGCACAGTACCCCAAAGCCCGGTTGATCCAGTATTCCAACCACCTGATCGGCCTCACCTCACTGGTGTACAACCAGGCGGACGCCATGTGGATGGATGCGATTACGGCGGAGTTCATGATTCGCCTGCTCTACAACAACGATGTGTATATCTCCGGCGACGCCCTCCCCCGCGTCTCGGCCGATATCAATTTCGCGATCAGCGACCGGCAACCGCAGTTGTTGAAGGCGATCAACACCACCCTCGACGCCATCCCGCCCCTGGACATGATGCGCATCACCACACGCTGGGGCTTGAGCAACAACTTTGTCGTGGACCAGCCCCCGCTGGAGCTGGATGCCGCCGAGACGGCCTGGTTGGCCAACCACAAGAGCATCCGGATTCTGGTGGCCGGCGCCTATGCGCCCCTGACGTTCTTTGATGACCATGATGAGTTCCAGGGCCTCAGCGCAGACTTGCTGAAAATCGTCAGCCAACGTACCGGCCTGAAACTGGAGATCGTGCGCAGCAACAGCATTCCCACCATGCTCAAGCAGCTGCAGGACAATCAGGCCGACCTGATCGCCGCCCTCAGCATTGGCGAGGCGCGGCTCAAGCCCGAACAATTCACCCGGCCTTACCTCATCAACCCGTTCGTGCTGGTGACCCGACGCTCGGGCACCACACTGGACACCCTCGACGCACTCAACGGCAAACGCCTGAGCATTCCCACCGGTAACCCGCTGGCCAACTGGCTGACGCAACACTACCCACAGATCATCCAGGTACCGGTTCCCAATGCCGTGCGCGGCATCGAAATGCTCTCCAAGGGCGACGTCGACGCGGCGGTGCATATCCAGATCGGCGCCGATTACTTCATCAAGCAGCATTTCCAGGATGCCTTGCAGATCAGTGCCGTGATCGGCGAATACCCCGCCCGTATCGCCATGGCGGTCGGTGATGACGACCCGCAGCTCAAGAGCATCATCAACAAGGTGCTCCTGGGCATTCCCCCCGAAGAGCTCAAGACCTTGAGTGACCGCTGGCGCAACCACGCCGCCCCGGCCGTTTCCAGTTCGTGGAACGCCTACAAGGATGACCTCTACCCCATCATTGGCGCGGCCGTGGCCTTTGTCCTGGCGTTCCTGGTGTGGAACTACTACCTGCAGATCCAGATCCGCAAACGGCGCAGTGCCGAACGCGCCCTCAGCGACCAATTGGCGTTCAGCAAGACCTTGATCGACGGCTCCCCTATCGCGCTGTACGTGCGCGACAGGTCGGGGCGACTGGCCCAGTGCAACCTGGCTTACCTGGAGTTTCTGCACACGACCCAGGAGGACGTCATCGGCAAGACCTTGAGTGAAACCGGGGTCATTTCGCCAGCGCTCAGTGCCCAGTACCAACAGATCTATGCGCAGAGCGAGAAGAGCCAGGAACCGACCTTCGCCGACCTGGACATCGAGATCGACGGCCAGCAGCGCCAGATTTACCACTGGACGCTGCCCTTCCAGAACGCTGCCGGCGAGTTTTCCGGGGTGATCGGTGGCTGGCTCGACATCAGCGAGCGTGAGCAATTGATGGAGCAGTTGTTGCTGGCCAAGGAAGCGGCCGATGATGCCAACGAATCCAAATCGACCTTCCTGGCGAGCATGAGCCATGAAATCCGCACGCCCATCAGTGCGCTGATCGGACTGATCGAGATGCTGCGGGTACGCGGTGGCACCCCGGAACAGCTGGACGAAAACCTGCGGGTGGCGCACCTCTCCGCGCAGTCGTTGCTGTCACTGATCGGCGACATCCTCGACCTGTCGAAAATCGAAGCTGGCGCGATGCACCCCTTGCATCGCCCCACTCACTTGATCGAACTGCTTGAGTCGGTGCACACCCTGTTCGAGGTCAACGCACAGAACAAACACCTGAGCTTCGACCTGCGGGTCGACGCCCATGACCCGCTGGTGATCATCGATTCGTTGATGCTCAACCAGATCATCGCCAACCTGATCAGCAACGCGATCAAGTTTACTGAACAAGGGTCGGTGACGCTGTCGCTCAAGCAATTGCCGGATGACGCCACAACAGGGTTTTGCCGCTATCTGATCGAGGTACGCGACTCGGGCGTGGGCTTGAGCGAGGCCGCGAAAAAAGCCATCTTCGAACCGTTCGTGCAGGTGGGAGCCGGTACCCGCAGCGCCCGCGGCACCGGTTTGGGCCTGAGCATTTGCACACGCCTGGCGGCGTTGCTGGACGCGCGCCTCAGCGTCACCAGCACACTCGGCCAAGGCTCCTGCTTCCAGCTGGAGTTCGCTGCCGAGCGCACCCAACTGGCGCCCGCCTCACAACCGGCACAAGCGCCCGGCACAACGAACCACCGCCTGAATATCCTGGTGGTCGAGGACCACGCGCCCAATCGCTTGTTGCTGTGCCAGCAACTGGAGTTCCTGGGGCACCGCGTGGTGCCTTGCGACGATGGCGAAACCGCCCTGGCCGAATGGAAACAGGCCGACCCGCCCTTCGACCTGACCATCACCGACTGCAATATGCCGCTGATGGATGGCTATGAACTGACCCGCCAGATGCGCAGCCTGGAGCAGGACCGAGCCATGAGCCCGCACCCCATCTTTGGCCTGACGGCCCATGCCCAGTCGCAAGTCATCCAGGACTGCCTGGATGCGGGCATGACCCAATGCCTGTTCAAACCGACCGGCATAGAGGCGCTGGCCCAGCACATCGGCGCCGTCTCTGCCGAAGCGGCCCGGCGCGCCGGTGCGGCCAGCGCGAGCGGCGGGGAATTGCAGAAGCTAAAATTCCTGGCGCCTGAGGCGTACAAGCCCCTGGTCGAGAAATTCATCAGTGCCAGCTACGAAGACCGCGCCAGCTTCAAGGCCCTGTTGAGTACCAACGACACCCGGAAAATCGGCACGCTGACCCACAAAGTCAAAGGCGGCGCCTTCATGGCCGGCGCCAGGCAACTGGTCGAGGCCTGCACGCAGTTGGAAGACCTGCTCGAACAAGATCCGCCCGGGGCTTACCAGCCGCAAGTGGAACGCGTCATGGCGGTGATGCAAACCCTGGAACAACAGTTGTTGGCCGAGATCGCGTAACCCAGGGGCTGGCGGCTAGTCCGTCAGTTCCACCCGCCACTGCCCGGCGCCAAGCGGCGCCGCGACAAAAAACGGCAAGTCCGCCGACCAGTAGTTGCCGTGCACTGTCGAGTGATAGCGGCACACTTCCTGGCCGGCCTGATCCAGTACACGCCAGCCCTGGCGCTCACCGCAGGCTTTGGTGCTGTGCCCACGGATCGCCTTGAAGCTCGCATTGCTGCCCACATGAAAACGCTCGGTCTGCCAGCGGATCGGCGCGTGGGCAGGGAGCGGCTGGGCGCCATGAAAATCGAACCAATCATCATGGTTCAACACGCTTTGGCGCAGCATCGGCCACACCTGCTCGCGCAGGAAAATCTGGTCAGAGAAGCGCGTCACGTCCGATTGCTGCGCCAACCAGCGTTGCATCAGCGGTTTCAACGGCGGCAAGCCGCCTCGGCAACCACCCCAAAGCCCCGCCAGAATCAGCTCGGTGTGGGTGAAAGAATCGCGAATGTGGTGAAACCAGTACGGGCTCGCCAACCACTGGTCAATCGCCGCTTGCTCACGCTCGGACAGCAACGAGTCGGCATCGCGGATCAGGTAACGGTCTACCTCTGGGTCATCCACCACCAGAAAACGCCACATCAAAGGATGCACACCGTCGCGCGCCGAACCGCTCATGTCGATCACCTGTGCACCGGCGTCCAGCAGGCGTTGCCGGATCACGGCCGGCACGCTGTCATCCAGGTACACGCGGCAACGCCACGCGGGAAACAACTCCCGGGCCACCTGCACATTTGCGATGGCCGACTCGCAGTAACGCGGGCTGTCACCGAACAAGGTGTAGGCAATGATGTTGCGTTCCGGGGCCCCCGGCTGAAAGGCTGCCGGTGCAGCCGCGCGCGGCCCGGGTTCGACGGCATGGCCATGGCGCGCGTCGGCCCGTTCCAAAGAACGCTTGCCGAAGGTGCGCACATCGTCGTGCAAGCCCAGGTGGCCGCAGACCTCAGCCAACCCGTCTAACCACGTCGCGCTGGCCTGGGCCTGCAAGGCGGGCGGCGCATTGAAGATCTGCAGGTACACCGCGTGCGCCCGGCGCAAGTGATTGAGCCGCATCAGGCACAACGCGTAATCCGACAACACGCCCATGTGCTGCGGCACGATCTTTAACGCACCTTCGGCCGCGCCGAGCGCGGCACCAAAATCATTGCGCGCCATCGCCGCCTGGAACGCCTGGGCGCACTGCTGAAACCTCTGGGCCGGGCTGGACGAGGCCCCCACAGAACGTCCTTTTTTGGCCAGGCTCATCGTGCCTCTCCACGCAACCAGGCGCCCAGCGTGCCGGCACCGGCGTACTGGCGCAAAATCGCCTGGTAACCGTCGAACCGGTTGCTGACTTCGCTGACCCGGTTGCCATAGTGATCGGACTCGGCCGACAACACGTCCAGCAGGGTGCGTTTACCCAGGTGGTACCACTGCTCGTAAAACGCCACGCGAATACCGTCCGACTCGTTCGTCAGGCTGCGGTACAACTCGGCACGCTCCAGAAAGGTCTTGGCCTCATGGTTGGCGGTGCGAATGCCGTATTCCAGGTCCAGGCGCTGTTGCTCGGCCGTCTGGCGACCGGCTTCAGCGCGCTGCAAGGCCGCGCGTTCCGAGGCGCGGGTGGAGCCGCCCCGGAAGGCGCCCCAGGACAACGACAAATGGGTTTCCCACGGCTGTTCACGGCCCAGGGCATCATCGGCCGTGGACTTGTTGATCACCCAGTTCAACTGCGGCAAGGACGATGCACGCACCACCTTGGCCTGCAATTCGGCAGACTCGGTCTGCTCCCGCGCTTGATTGAGCGAGGGATGGTTATCCACCTTGCCCAACAAGGCATCGAGGTTGGCCAGGCGAATGTTCCACTGCGGGGTGCGCGGAATCGCGATCGGCCGGTCGCCGACCAGTTTGCGCAGGTTGATCTCGGCATCCTTGGCTTTCGTCTCGGCCGCATCGCGTGCCGCCTGGGCCTGCAACATGCGGGACTTGGCCTGGGTCAATTCACTGGCGCGGCCTTTGTCCACGGCGACGATACCGGCCAGCATCTTGACCAGCTCATTCATGCGGTCGACGTACTGCTGGCTGAGGTCGACGATCAGGCGCTGCTTGCCCAGTTCGACAATACGGTTGGTCACGTCGAAGGCCGAGTTTTCCAGCTCGGCCTCAATGGCCGACGCCGCCGCCGCCGACAGGTGCCGACGGCTCTCGATGGTGCTCTGGATACGCCCCCAGTCATACACAGGGGTGACGATACTCAGGTTGATCCCGGTGCTGCTTGAGCTTTCGTTATTCGACGAGCCGCCGAACTTCTTGGAACCGGCGGTGGTGCTCAGGTCGACCTGGGGCCAACGCTGGCCCTTGGCTTCATCGATGTCGGCGTCGGCGGCATACTGCTCGGCCACAGCGGCCTGCACCTTGGGACTGCGCTCGGCAGCGGCGCGCACGGCCCGATACAGAATCTCGCGCAGCTCGAATTCAGACGGGCCCACGGCAGTGACCTGCCGCATCGCTACCGATTCGGATACACCCAGGGTGGCCAAGGCCGAAACCCCCGGCAGCTCGCCGCTGCGCGAAGGCGCCACGTTCACCGTCGAAGGCGCACGCGGCACCGGCTTCGCCACGCTGCCGGCATCCACCTTGGTAAACGACAGCGACTCGCTGCGTGACGACACGGGCCGCGCCGATGGCGTAGATGCCGTTGCCGCCGCAGGCTGGAAGGTCACCACCTCGGCGTGACGGGGTTCGGCTTCACGCACCACCGCAGGACGCGGCGGTGGCGTATAAGCCGGTGCCGCTGCGGGCTGAAAAGTCACCACCTCGGTGCGACGCGGTTCGGCTTCACGCACCACCGCAGGACGCGGCGGTGGCGTATAAGCCGGTGCCGCTGCGGGCTGAAAAGTCACCACCTCGGTGCGACGCGGTTC